>CALFFB010000001.1 GCA_937958075.1 uncultured Geobacteraceae bacterium
GGCGGGCACGGTGTCGCGGTTGCCGGAGCCAGGGACGGGGCCGCCGGTGTTGTAGGTGCGGAATCCGCCGTAGGTGCGCTGGATCTCGTTGGCTTTGTCGCGGCTGATGAGGTTCATGGCGTAGCGGTTGTAGGCCGCTGCCAGGCTGCTGCGGCTGCTGGCGAAGTTTCGTGCGGCGCGGGCGGCGTAGGCAGAGGCCTCGGCATAGCTGTCGATGGCGGCGACTTCGCGCTCGATATTATTGATGATGCCCTGGTGGGCGGCATGCAGCGCCTGAATTCGGGCGGCTTGCTTTTGCAGCTCATTATTGAGTTGCTGTTTGAGCTTGATCAGGTTTTGCTCTGCCTGAGCCATGGCCGCCGCTGCGGCCTGATATTCGGCAGATCCGGAACCGTGCAACTGTTTGGCTCTGTCGGCCGCCATTTTTTGCTGCTCGTACAGTTTTTCCTGCTTGTTGATTTCTGATTTGAGCTGGCGCGTGCTGAGGTCTTCAGAGGATTTGGCAATCTCGTTGTTTGCGGCACGCACGGCTGCGGCACGTTCTTTTTCGCCCGCGTTGAGCTTGGTGAGCGTTTCTATCTGATTTTTATTGATGATCTGCTGCAGCTCGTTTTCGGCGTCGATTTTGTCCTGCACCATGCTTTTGTACTGGTCGGAGTCTTCGCCGTAGAGGCGTTTGGTCTCTTCCAGGGCGGCGGCGCGCAGGCGCACGACCTCGCGCTGAAACGCTTCTTCGAGGCGCTGCTTTTCCAGGGCGGCGAGTTCTTCGGTTTTGACGCCGAGGGCGACGTGGCGTTCGAGCTCGATGAGGCGGCGGTCGAGGGCGTTTTTGTGCTCTTTTTCCTCGATGGCCAGGGCAATGCGGGCGGCTTTGTAGATTTCGTCGTTGAGCTTTTTGACGGCGTCGGCGTAGGCCTTGCGCTTGGCGGCCAGGTCGTCGATGATATCGCCGCTCTGGCGTTCCTCTTCCGTCATCGCTCCTGCCGCAGCCAGGGCCGCCCGATAGGCGGTTCCGGTTTCTACAACAACAGCATTTAGCTCGTCAGTTTTGGTGATCAGGTCGGCACGCGCAGCGCCCAACTCTTTCTCAGCGGCGGTGACCATCTTGACCACATCAGCAACAGAGGCGGCGGCAGCACCTTGTTTATTCATTGCGGTGACGGCCTCGGTCTGTTTGTTTATCGTTTCCGTCAAGGCATCAGCCTGTGCAACCACTGCCTGCTCGTTTTTCTTGATCCCTTCGGCCCCCTTGGCGGCCTCTTCGCCGGTGGCGCGGAAGCTACTCCCCAGGTTGGCGGCGGCCTGTTCCAGGCGCTCCAGGTCCTCGCGGAACTTGTCACCCGGGGTGGAGTCCTGCAAGACAGCCATGGCGCCCCTGAAGTCCCCCTCAATGGCCAGGCTGATGGCGGCAAAAGTGGCGGCGGCAACCTCGCCTAGAAGCTTGATCGGCACCAGGACTGTCTGCGCTCCGAGCCCAAGAATCTTCAACCCCTCGACAAGGCTGTTTACAAACGACCGGAACCCCTGCCCCTCGCTGCCAATGCTGTTGATGGTGTCGCCCAAAAGGCGGAAGTTGGCAATCAGTCCGGGGTCCTTGATGGCGGCGGCGATATCATTCAGGGAGCTGACAAAGGCACTGAGCAGGCCGCTGTCGGCAATGGCCAGCTTCAGATCAAGGGTGGCGTTCTGCAGCCGTGCTATGGCGGCGGCTGCGGTCTCGATGCGGCTGTCGTCAATGTCGTAGGCCTTGCGTAGCTCTTCGGCAAACCTGGGCAACAGGTCAATGCCGACCTCGCCCCGCTGGAGCATAGCGTCAAGCTCGGCGGTGGAGACTCCGGCGGCGTTGGCAAAAGCCTGAAACGCGCCTGGCATCCGCTCCCCCAACTGCTGTCGCAGCTCTTCGGCGCTGACCTTGCCTTTGCTGATCATCTGGCCCAGGGCAATCAGGGCGCCGTCGGTGTCGGAAGCTGAAGCCCCGAGCTTTGACATGGCCCCGGCAACGGCCTCGAACACGTCGCGGGTTGCCTGCCCTTCCAGTACGGTGCCCTTGCTGGCGGCGGCCAGCTTGGTGTAGCTGCCGGCAACTGTTTCGATCTGCAGGCCAAGCCGATCAGACACTTCGCGCAACCAGTCAAGCTCCTGGTTTGCTCGCTCCTGGGTGCCCATGACGCTGATCAGCGCTTTTTCATACCGTTCCCAACCGATAGCGCTGTCGAGGATCTCGCGCACAGCCAAGGTTCCAGCCAGGGGGCCAAGGACGCGCATCAGCGCCATGCCGGCACGGTTGACTGCCTCAAGCCTGCCGTGAAGGCCACCCATTCCGTCCGAGAAGCTGCGGGTCGTTTTGTTGCCTGACTGCATCGCCCGCAGCAGGGAGCTGGTTCGCCCCTCTCCCGACTGCATGGCCTTGTTCAGCTTGCTCTGGTTTTTCTCGGCACCGTCAAGGCCCTTGCGAACCTTGTTCATTGTGGCTTCAATGCCTTTTTCGTAGGCGCTGATGATCAGTTTGATTTCTTTTTCATTTGCGGCCATTTCTGGTTCCTTTCCGGGCGCTGCCCTTTTATGTGGTGCCTTTTGTCGCTTGTCGCTGCCCGGGCAAGATTGCGCCGGTCGTGGTGTGGCTGATCACCTCGCAGCCGCCGAACACATTATTGACCAGGTCAATGTCCGGGATGGTTTCGGTCAGCAGCTCGGGGTTGATTTCCTTCAGGCGGGCGACGCCTTGGTCAAAGAGAATGGCTTGCCCCTTGCCGGACATGCGCTCGCGCCAATGATCGGTCCCGCAGAAGAACATGCGTCGGTCATCAACGGTGATCTCGGCGACGATCTCACGACCGGCGGCAGCCAGAAAAAATTCCTCGATGGTCTTGCCGACAAACTCGCTGGTTTTCATGTGGACCCAGCGGCCGGAGTCCTCGCGCTGTTTGATCTCGATCTTAACCATGGGACACCTCATCGAAAGGGATCGTATTCAACCGGGGCCGGTCCTTTGGCGGTACGCAGTCGGGCCTTGCCGCGCTCGACGTTCTTGGCGGCAATGGCGTTGTGCGGCTCCAGGCTCCGGAACTTCAGATATTTGGCATCCAGGTCGGCGCGCAGCTGCAGGTTCGCCTCGCCGTTACGGTTCTTCATCACCTTGATGATGATGTCCTTGTTGTCGTCGCGCTGGATCCCGATCATGTAGTCGGCGGAGGCCTCGACGGCCCCTGATCCCTTGGCGCTCCAGGTCTCCATCTCGCCGGTGGTGGCGCTGGAACGGTTGATCTGGGTCAGGACCACCACCGGCAGGTTCAGACGCTTGGCCATGTTTTTGGACTGCTCGGCGCAGTAGCTGATGCGCTCATACTCGCTTTTCGTATGTTCGGCGGCCATCAGCCCCAGGTAATCAATGCCGACCACGCCGATCTCGCCGAACTCGGCGCGGGCCTGGCGGGTGTAGTGCTCCACCTGCTCGATACTCAGGGCCGGTTTGGGGCTGACGATCAGATTGTCAGCACCGATGCGCTTGAGTTCGTCCAGGGTGCGCTGGCGGTAGTTCTCAACATCCTTTTTCCCGGCATAACCGCTTTCGATGTAGTAGGTCAGCTGTTCCAGGGCAATCTGGACGGTGCGCTGATAAACGAGGGTTGCCGGCATCTCCAGGGAGAAAAACAGGGCTTTTTTGCGGGTGTTCATGGCGCCGTTGAGCAGCAGGTTGTGAAGAAAGGCGCTCTTGAAGGTGCCGGAGTAACCGACCACCATCATCACCTCGCCGGGGGCCACCCCGCGAACGATGGCATCGAGATTCGGAAAGCCCGTCGCAAAGCGGGTTTCATCGGCGGTCTGGATGTACTGCTCATACTGCCGCGCCTGTTCTTCAAGGGACAGCCAGGTCTGCTCGCCAGCCTGACCGATTCCCTGAAGCTGGCCGAAGGCGTCGGCAATCAGCTGGTCAGGATCCGCGCCGGATCTTCCGGCATCGATGAGGATCTGGCGTGCGGCGCTCATCAGTTGGCGCTGGCGGCTCTTTGCCAGAACACCCTTGAGGTAATAGGTCACATTGCTGGCACTTGGCACAAAGTCGACCAGCTCGCCCAGGTAGTTGCTGCCGCCGATCCGCTCAAAGTCTGCGGATTGTTTCAGCTCGCCGGTCAGGGATACAAGATCAACAGGGTTGCCGGTGCTGGCCAGGGCGGTCATGGCGGCAAAGATGCGGCGGTGGGCGTCGAGGTAGAAGTCGTCAGGGCGCAGGTCAACCAGCCGATGAAAGCAGGTGTCGTCGAGCAGGACGGCGCCAAGGATTGATTTTTCACAGTCGATGCTATGCGGTTCTTCGGGTCGGCTCATGGTCGCGGCTCCAGGGAGTGAAGTCGATCAGATCAATGTCGTCCTGTTCCAGATCCGGCAGGACCCCGGCGTTGATGAACTGGGTCTCGGCCTCGCGGTCCAGGTCGGCAACCTGGTTGATCATCTGCTGCAGGCCGGCAAGGACCGGCGCGCCCCTGGGGAATCTCCGGCCCTCTGGCAGCATCAGATACGAACAGGCGCGGCAGACCAGATCAGTCAGGCCGAGGACCGCCAGCAGCTGTTTGATGCGTCCGGCGTCGGCCTTGGTCATGGCGTACGGCTGACCGGTGCGGACCTCGTAGGCGTAGTGCCACCATTTGACGAACCACCCGTGACGGGGGTCGGTTGTTTTTTTTGGTCGCGCAGGAGCCGCCGGTTTTTTTGGCGGCAAGGTTTTATCTCTGGTAGTCTCTGGTATAGGTCTGGTCATTTTGACCACATGCATGTGGTCATTTTGACTAGTGGGTTTTGTGACCGACTGATCATTTTGACCAGTGGCTTTTTCGGTCGGATTGACTTCGAGTTGTTCCAGCTGCTCGTAGTCGATAGCGAACCAGGTCGTTTTGTCGTAGCGTTTTTTGTTGTATTTGGACGTGGTGACGATCAGGCGCTGTTTTTTCAAACTACTGATGACGCGCCGGATTGTCGCCTCGCTCCAGAAGGGAAACTGCCGACGCCACTCCAGCGCCGAATTGAATACCCAGCGGCGACCGTCATGCACGCTGGTTGACGTATTGAGCCAGTAGTGCAGTTGCTGCAGGAACATGGCCTCATTCAGGCCAATGCGGGCGGCCAGGGAGGGCAACACCTGGAGGGGGTTTTCGTTGATCAGCAGCTTCATGGCGCGGTCTCCGGATTAAGTTTTTTCTGCCACATTCGGACCGTTGACAGGGGAAGATTCGTGCCGTTGGCAATGTCCCTTGACGACACCCCGACGGACAGCAGCGCAGCAACGAGCAGAAAACTTGTGGCGTTCGTCTTTATGCCCGCCAGAATGGTGCCGCCGAAAAACCGATTTTGCTTTCCACAGGCACGACATGACCCCACGCGGCCATCAAGGAAGGAGCGCCGGGAACGTTCGCTCAGCTCAGCGCCACAGCGAAAACAGCACGCCTGGCCATCATAGAAAAACTGGAAAAACCACTCGGTCAGCTTGCTGTCATCGATCAGGTCGGGCAGATCCCGAAGGGCCTGTGCGCCTATTTTTCTGCATTGCTCAATTTCGATGCTTTGCGATGTCTCGGTCATAGGCAAAACCTCTTTTCCTTTTTATGCGGTGGTGCTAAACACCTAAAAACAGGTCATGATCTGCATTGCTGCAGGGCATTCTCTAAACCTGAATGGACTCACAAATCGGGGCTTAGCCGCCCGCTGGGAGAAACGGCGCCCAAAGGACCCGTAGCCATATTTCGATCAACCACAACACCGACGGAATGTTGCCCATTCTGAAAAAGCGAAAACCAAAACAAGCTGAGTCGTAGCGAGTTATCGGGGCTTGCCCGCCCGCACAGCGGCCGGTCATCGGAAGGACCCGCAGCCGTCGGCATCGCCATCGAGCACGACCATCCATTCGGCCAGCCGCCGGCGAACTATCTGCCGAAACTCTCGCACCTGATCCCTGGTCAGCTCGGCCAGCATCTCGCCACCAGGAGCCAGCTCAACGGTCACGTAGTTGATGATGGCCACAACATTGGCGTCAGGCATCTCAGCGACGCGGGAGAATTCCTGGCAGATAATTTCTTTTGGTGTCATTTCTTCAGCCTGTCTTTCTGACAGATTCAAACTACCCCCCCCCTCAAAAACGTGGCGTAATCCTGCCCCCCCTGCTCGCGTAATCCCGGCGCGGCTCTCTCATCTGCGGCGGCGGTTGCGGGTCTTGCGCTTTCTCTTCTTCAGCCTTGCAGGCCAAAACCCCCGTGGAACCCGCTGAGTTCGGATGGTGAGCCGTCCGTCGTCGTGACTCATGACTGTCAGCTCATCAAAAACAGTCCCCCGTGGTGCCAGGCGTGAAGCGAGTTCGGCCTGGTTCAATATTTCGTCCATCTCTGAGGTGTCGATGATTTGAGCTTTCATCTGTCGGTCTCTCCGCCTTGGTCGGGGTCAATCCTTCCCCCATCGGTGTTTTTGTCTGACTGGTCCTCAGCCCCCATCCGCACTCCATTGCTCTTGCCCTTGCTGTGCCGCATGCTCTTCGGTCTCTGATAGGTTGATGCGACCGGAACCCACCACGCACGGTGTTTTCGACGGTGGCGTTCATACTGGTAAGAGTGTTGCTTTTTGCACTTAGGCATAGTGTCAACTCGCTTATGATGCTGAGCCGTGTTGCGCCCCTCGGCGCCGGGAGGCTCAATCCTGCGTACTAACAAACATCACCCCGCAGCCCTGCCACCAGACCGCCTGGTGGCTTTTTGACAGTTATGGCCCCATCGCGGTGCGTCGCTCGACGCCTGGGAAGATGGGGAGTGCCCTGCTGCCACACCAACGTGGCCGCTTTATGTGAAGCCAGACAGATCAGGAAGAGATAGCCATTTCAAGGGCTCGCTCCGCCTGGTCAGCATCGGCAGCGAGCAGCCCACCTGCATTGGCCTGAATGTCTTTGGCAATCCGCCAATCAGACCCACCGGGCGGTGATTGCTGTCCGGCATGGGACGGCAAGCTAAAGACAGGAATGTTAAACGCGGCGTGAACCCCCGCCGGACAAAAACCTTGTCCATGCCCTGGCTGTGACAATAGCGTCGAAATAGCCATCAGCTCCCGGAACTTTTCAGCCACAATCTGGGCTGCGGCAAGATACTCGCCCCCCAGCTTGTCGGCCTCAGCCAGCAAGACGCTGGCAATGATTTTGTTCTTTTGGTGCTCTGCCGATTTTGCCTTTGCATTCGCGGCGGCCGCCTTCTGTTCGTAGCCGTCAATCAGGGCCGGAAGATCATCCAGCACGGTGCGTTCAGCCTTGAGCTCTGCCAGCTTTTCGCGCGCACCCGGCTGATCGTCATCGATGGCAATCAACGCCTCCTTGATCTGCCGTGCAAGTTCATCCACATAGTTGCTATCGTTAAGCTTTTTGCTCTTTTCTATCACCTGGGCTTCGTATTTTCCGAAGTCCTCCCGGGCTGCTGCAATCTGCTCATCCAGCGCCGCAATTTCGGCTTTTTGTTCTTTAGATATGTTGAATTCCATTGGTCTCACTCCTATCGCACAGTTCGGTGTTGATCTCGAATCTTCTCCATGGTCGCCTCAACTGCCTCGACCTCCTTGTTCGCCTCATCCCATCGCCGCCACGCGGCCTCACGGCTGGCGCGCGCCTTCTGTGCTTCCTCAACGCGCAGCTGCAGTTTGCGCATTTCACTGAAGCTGCCACGGCCCGCTGAAAGCTCACGCTGCATCTTCTCTGCCTCATCCTGGAGCCGGTCGAGAACGTCGGGGCCAAAGCGCTGAATCTGCCGCTCAACGGCCGTCCGTTTTTCCTTTGCCTGATTGAGGGCGCCATAAAACGGCTTTAGCGCCTCGTTCAGCTTGTGCAGGGCGTCTGATCTGTCTTTCATCTGTATGTCTCCTCACGAATAAAAAAACCACCTCAACCCCTGGACTATCCAGCGGCGGGCGGTGGTGGTG
>CALFFB010000002.1 GCA_937958075.1 uncultured Geobacteraceae bacterium
TCCATGGCCGTTCGACTGTCGCCGTCCGTGGCGACAGACGCCCTTGTCACGGGAACCCGAACCCTGCCCTAGAGATTGTGGTGAATAGTTACAAAAGTTTTTCAGTTGCAGGTTTCAACGTTTTATTATCCAGAATTCAAGGAGTTTACATGTCTGACTTACGTGTGCGTTTCGCCCCCAGCCCTACCGGCTATCTTCACATCGGCGGCGCGCGAACCGCATTGTTCAACTACCTGCTGGCCAAAAAAGAGCAGGGCACCTTTGTGCTGCGTATTGAGGATACGGACCTTGAGCGCTCAACGGATGAATCGGTGACGGCTATTCTCGACGCCATGGCATGGCTCGGTTTGCGCTGGGACGAAGGTCCCTACTATCAGACGGAGCGTTTCGGCCTGTATCAGCAGAAAATCCTGCAGCTGCTCGGACAGGGAAAGGCCTACCGCTGTTATTGTTCGCCCGAAGAGCTCGCTGAAAAACGGGAACAGGCCATGCGCAACGGGCGCAAGCCCAAGTACGACGGCACCTGTCGCCAGCGCCCGGATCAGCCTGAAGACCGCCCCTTTGTTATCCGCTTCAAGCTGCCCACGACGACAGCGGAGACGACCTTTGTCGATCGCATCAAGGGACCGGTCACTTTTCGTCATGAAGAACTGGACGATCTGATCATTCAGCGCAGCGACGGCAGCCCGACCTATAATTTCGTGGTGGTGGTCGATGACGCCGAAATGGGAATCAATCTGGTGGTACGGGGCGATGATCATCTGAACAATACGCCCCGGCAGATTCTCCTGTATCAGGCCCTCGGTTATGCGGTGCCCGAATTCGCTCACGTCCCCATGATTCTCGGTGCCGACAAAAAGCGTATGTCCAAGCGTCACGGGGCAACCTCGGTCATGGCCTACAAGGATCAGGGCTTTCTGCCGGAGGCTCTGGTCAATTATCTGGTTCGCCTCGGCTGGTCCTGCGGCGATGAGGAAATTTTCAGCATGGCGGATCTTATTGAAAAGTTCAGTCTTGACGGGGTTGGCCGTTCCGCCGGCGTGTTCAATCCGGAAAAGCTTTTGTGGCTGAACAGCCATTATCTCAAAACCGGTGATGCCCGGCGGCTGGCCGAACTGCTGCGCCCCTTCCTGCAGGAGGAAAATATTGCCGTTGACGGCGGCCCCGATCTGGTCGCTGTCGTTCGCAGCCTGCAGGAGCGCGCCTCGACCCTGGTGGAGATGGCCAGGGGGGCGGTCTTTTATTATCAGGATGAGCTGGAGTTCGATGCAAAGGCGGCGGCGAAGTTTCTCACAACCGATCAGACCCCGGTTTTTGTCGCCCTTGAGGAGGAACTGGCAGCGACGGCGGCATTTACCCAGGAATCCCTCGATCAGGCCTTTGCCAGGATAATGGAAAAAACCGGCTTGAAGTTCGGCAAGATCGCTCAGCCGCTGCGTTTTGCTCTGACGGGCGGCAGCGCCAGCCCCGGCATTCATGAGGTGATGGAGATTCTCGGCAAGGATCGGGTCCTCGCCCGTATCGGCCGGGTTCTTGAGCGATTGCCGGAAGCAGATGTCTGAAATTCATGTCGATGGTGCTGTCAGGAAACATAGCGGGGCGTAAGAGGGTTGTCATGGGATGTCGGGTTCGGCTGCGCACTGTGGCCGGCATGTTGGCGGTTGCGGTGATGCTGATCGGTGCTTTTGCCGGTCAGTTGCGCGCGGCAGAAGAGGTAGCCAGCCTCGAAGAACTGATTGTCCTCGGGTTGAAAACGAACCTCGGTCTGCGGGTCGAACAGCTGCAGGTCAGAGGCGACGCCTTGTCTGTTGCTATTGAAGATGCGGTTTTTGATCCGGAACTTTATTCCGCTGCCGGCTTTTCCCGGCAGACAGCCCCCTATGTGACGACAACGGCGGACGGGCGGCTGACAAGCCGGGAAACTTTCGCCGAAATCGGTCTCCGGAAAGGTTTTACCACAGGCCTGACGGGGTCATTGAGTCTGCGTACGGAGAGGTTGAGTGGCGAGGATCTGACCAGCGCCCTTGATCCGGGTTACCGCAACGCTCTTCTCCTTGAACTCAGGCAGCCACTGCTGCGGCAGCGTGGTACGGACATCAATACTACGGACTTGCAGCGGTTTCGTTACCGCTTGCAACAAACCGAATTGGGTTATCTGCTCCAGGCCCAAACCCTGGCATTGCAGTTGGAGACGGCCGTACGCTCCCTGGCCGCTCAGGAACAAACCGTCGCTTTAAGACAGCAGGCCCTGGTGCTGGCAGACCAGCTGCTCAAGGCCAACCAGAAACGCTTCGATGAAGGACTGGTGCCCATTACCGAAGTTCAGGAAGCGCAGGCAGCGCGGGCCGCCCGAGAGCTGCGTTATGCCCAGTCCCTGCAGCAGCAGCAGGAGCTGCAGGTGCAATTGCGCCGCCATCTCAACTGGCAACTGCCGGCAGATTTCAGGGCGCAGCCCTTGATCGCCCGGAACAGCTCGTCTTCGCACCTGACCGTGACTGCCCCGGACGTCGCCTCATCCCTGGTCGTTGCCCGGGAAAAACGCCTTGATCTTCAGGTGTCCAGACTGTCGATAAAAATCTCCGAGGTGCAACAGAATTACCTCAAGAACCAGCTGCAACCGCAACTCGATCTGCGCCTGCTGGCAGGTCTCAATGGCCTTGCCGGCCGCAATGACAATGCTCCCGATCATGCCTATCGCGGCGGTTTCGTCGATTCCTTCGACAGTCTCGGGCAGGCGGATGGGCACCACCTACGGGCGGCCGTCGAGTTCTCTGTGCCCCTCGGCAATCGGGCGGCCCGTTCACGGTTGCTGCAGGCGCAGACCATCACCCGTCAGCAGCAGTATCGTCTGGCCGACCTCGATGCCCAGCTGGCCCTCGAAGTCGAGGAACAGGTCATCAATTTTGACCACTCGGCGCGACAGCTGACCATTGCCGATGAATTTCAGCGTCTGGCAACCATCGCCCTTGAACAGGAGCAGCGCCGCATCGAAGCAGGGCTGTCCGACACCTTTCGTCTTCTCTCTTTTCAGGACAACATGATTGACGCACGCATCGACAGACTCCAGGCTGCTGTTCGCCATCAGCTGGCAAGGGCCCGGTTGGCCTATGTGCGGGGTGAAGTCCTTGAACGCTACACCATTGCTCTGCCCGTCCGTATGGAAGGTCTAACGCCGTGAAGACACAATTGATCCCAGGCTGTCTCTTGTTTTTGTTGCTGTCAGCAACGCTGTTGACAAGTGGCTGCAGTTCCTCCGATTCCGGTCAGGGACAGAATCCCGCCGACACCGAACGCCGGGTACCGGTAGAGACGCTGAGGCTGGAACCCGTCGATCTGACGGAGACCTTCACCCTGCCGGCCAAGCTGCAGCCGGTGGAAGACATATCCCTGGCGGCGGAGGTCGCCGGCCGGATTCTGCGCCTGCACGTCGCCGAAGGGGATCAGGTGGTGGCCGGGCAGCCGTTGCTGGCCATCGACGCCGACATGTTGCGCGCCCAGCTTGAGCGCGAAGAGCAGAATGTCAGGGTGCTGACCAGCAGGCGGGATCGCCTGCGGCGGTTGCATGAGGAGGGGCTGGTCAGCCGTCAGGATATCGACGATGCGGACAATGCCCTGACAACGGCGAAAGCCGCCCTGCGTCAGGCACGGCTGCAGTTTGAAAAAAGTACGCCGACAGCGCCGCTGACGGGTTTTGTTGATCGCCTGCATGTTGAAGCCGGCGAATATGTCGATCCCGGCAAGCCCCTGTTGCGCCTGGTCCAGGTGGATCGCCTCAAGGCCGAAGCCGACGTCCCCGAGAAGGATGTCACCTTTCTGCACGAAGGCCAGTCGGTGACCCTGGTGCCGGCGGAAATCCAGGGATACGATCTGCAGGAGGTGGCTGCCGTTATCGATCATATCGCACTGGTTGCCGATGAGGTTTCACGCACCTACCGCACGACCCTGATTGTGGCAGATCCCCCCCCAAGCCTGCGTTCCGGGATGATCGTCCGCGTCACCTTTGTCCGCCAGCAGCACGAGCAGGTGATCGCGGTGCCCCTGCCTGCAGTGCTCGACCGTCGGGGGAAGAAGCTTGTGTATGTGGTCGAGGACGGCAAAGCCAGGGAAATTGAGGTGGTGACCGGCCGCTCTGTCGGTTCCCAGGTGCTTATTCGTTTCGGTCTCTCGCCGGGGCAGCAGCTGGTCATCAAGGGGCAGCAATTGCTCATCGATGGTGCTCTGGTCCGTAACGGGAGCAACTAGAAGATGCTCATTTCCGATGCCGCCATAGATCGGCGCAGCACCGTTTTTTCCCTGATGCTCATCATCCTTATCGCCGGGATTTACAGCTACAGGGTTCTGCCGCGCGAATCTGCTCCCGATGTGACTGTCCCCTATGTGCTGGTGGTGACGCCCTACGAAGGGGTTGCCCCCGTCGATATCGAAAGTCTGATTACCCACCCCATTGAACGCAAGCTCAAAGGGCTTAAGGATGTCGAAGAAATCCGTTCAGTGAGCGCCCAGGGCTCGTCCATGATCATCATCGAATTCATCCCCGATGTCGATATCGATCTCGCCCTGCAATGGGTACGGGACAAGGTCGATCAGGCCAAGGGGGATCTGCCCCATGATCTGGAAAATGATCCGTCGGTCATGGAAATCAATCTGTCGGAGTTTCCCATTCTGATGGTGTCGGTGGCAGGGGTCGCCGATGAAACCGTCCTGAAAAAGGTTGGCGAAGAGCTCGATGACTGGATTCAGACGATTCCGGGGGTTCTGGATGTGGTTATCACCGGCGGGCGCGAGCGGCAGATTCGTGTCGAGTTCGATCCCGACCGCATGTACGCCTATCGGATCTCCCTGAACGAGGTGATCCGTGCGGTACAGCGGGAGAACGTCAATATTCCCGGCGGCAGTATCGATATCGCCCAGGGCAAATATCTGCTGCGGATTCCGGGAGAATTTACCACCCCCCACGAGATTGACAACCTGGTACTGACCCAGCGCGACGGGCGGATTATCTATTTCAAGGATGTCGCCGACGTTCTTGATGCCTTTGAGGATCGCACCAGCTATTCGCGTCTGAATGGTGACCGGAGTGTGACCCTGGCGATAAAAAAGCGTACCGGTGCCAATATTATTCAGGTTGCGGATCAGGTTTTTGCCCTGCTGGGAGAGGCACAGGGGATGTTGCCGCCGGGGGTCAAGCTGGCGGTGACCTTCAACCAGTCGGACGATATCCGCCGGATGGTGGCCGAACTGGAGAACAGTATCATCACCGGGCTGCTGCTGGTTGTCGGTGTGCTCTTCATGTTTCTCGGGCTGCGCAATTCCATTTTTGTTGCCCTGGCCATTCCCTTTACCATGCTTATGGCCTTTTCCATTATTCAGATGCTGGACATCACCTTGAATATGGTGGTGCTCTTCAGCCTGATTCTGGCCCTGGGAATGCTGGTCGACAACGCCATTGTCATTGTCGAGAACATCTATCGCCACATGCAGAACGGGCTGTCCGGACCTGCCGCCGGCAAAACCGCGGTGACAGAAGTCGGATGGCCGGTGATCAGTTCTACGGCGACGACTCTCTGTGCATTTTTTCCCATGCTGTTCTGGCCCGGCATCATGGGAGAATTCATGGCCTTTCTGCCAAAGACCCTGATTATCACCCTGAGCGCTTCTTTGTTTGTCGCTCTGGTCATCAATCCGACCATCTGCGCCCACATGATGCATGTCAAACCGCAGCGTATGCTCAATGACAACAACGCGCAGCCTTTGATTCTCAGGGTTTATGCGACCAGCCTCAGCTATGCCCTGGCGCACCGACTGCTGGTCGTCCTTGCCGCCATCGGTCTGCTGCTGGGCATCATCGTGCTTTACGTGCTCTTTGACCATGGGGTCGAGCTGTTCCCCGACACGGAACCCAATCGTGCTTTTGTTGAGATCGAAGCACCGGTAGGTACCAATCTCGATGCTTCGGATGTCCTGGCCCGCACCGTTGAGGCCATCGCCGCGACGGAGCCGGATGTCCGATTTGTCATCACCGATGTCGGTACCACCAGCAATGAAGAGGGTGGCAGCGGCAGTGTTCAGGCGAACCTGTCGAAAATTTCACTGGAGTTTGTCGATCGAAAGGAGCGTGCTGAAAACACCAATGTCCTGCTCGATCGCATCCGTCAGGCGGTGGCGCCCATTGCCGGTGCTCACTTCAAGGTGGAGAAGCAGGAGCAGGGGCCGCCAACCGGACCGCCGGTGAATATCGAGGTCAGCGGCGAGGATATCGAGGTGCTGGAGCGACTGGTGGCGGAGATAACGACAAAAATCAAGACCGTTCAGGGGCTGGTCGATCTGGAGAACGATCTGGTGCTGGCCCAGCCGGAAATCCGGGTGATGGTTGATCGGGAAAAGGCCAGTCTGTTGCGCCTGTCGACGGCAGAGATCTCCGAGATGGTCAAGGCAGCTATCAGTGGCACCAAGCTGGGTGTCTACCGTGAAGGGGAGGACGAATACGACATCGTCGCCCGGTTTCCTCCGGCCCGTCGCGCCGATTTGTCCGATATAGAAAATCTGCTGATTCCGACGGAAGCGGGTACACCGGTGCCCCTGTCCACGGTCGCCCGGATAGAAACCGGTGTCGGTTTCGGCTCCATTCGCCACCTGGACATGAAGCGGGTCGTCACCCTGTCCGCGGAAACCTACGGCCGCAACAGCAACGAAGTGCTGCTGGAGGTGCAGCAGCGTCTTGCTGATCTGAAGCTGCCGAACGGTTACCAGATTGCCTACTCCGGAGAGCAGGAGGAACAGAACAAGGCGACGGCGTTTTTATCGAAGGCCTTTGTTGGTGCGGTGCTGCTGATCATGCTGATTCTGGTGACCCAGTTCAACTCCATCCTGCAGACCCTCATCGTCATGACCACCGTCGTTCTGTCCCTGACCGGAGTGTTCCTGGGGCTGCTGCTGACCGCTAAGCCCTTCGGCATTATCATGACCGGTATCGGCACCATCTCTCTGGCCGGCGTGGTCGTCAATAACGCCATTGTGCTCATCGATTACATCAACCAGCTGGTGCGCTCCGGCATGCAGGTCGGTGACGCCCTGCTGCAGGCGGGAATCATCCGTTTCCGACCCGTGTTGCTGACGGCCGCGACGACGATTCTCGGCCTGTTGCCCATGGCCCTGGGTATCAGTCTCGATTTCCGAAACCTCACCTGGGAAATCGGCGGCGAGTCGGCTGACTGGTGGGGGCCGATGGCCGTTGCTGTCATCTTCGGTCTGGGTTTCGCGACCCTGCTGACCCTGATTGTGGTGCCCGTTCTCTACTCTCTGGCGGACTCGCTGCGCTGCCGCTTCTGGTCGACACCACACAGCTAGCCGGTCTTCTGTCAGGCGCATAAGCCCTCGAGTTTTTCTCTTGACGGTGGGGTTTTTCTTTGTTAGAAAATCGGTCTTTCAGCGATGGGGCGTCGCCAAGCGGTAAGGCACCGGATTTTGATTCCGGCATTCCCAGGTTCGAATCCTGGCGCCCCAGCCAATAAATAAGAGCAAGTCAGGTAGTTTCAGGATTCGAAGCGAAGCGAACGCTGACTTGATGTCGACTAAGAGGACACAAAAAGGGATGAAGCGGACCGCTTCATCCCTTTTTGCATAAAAACACCCCGGGCAACCCCTCTGGCCGTTGCGAAATCTTCAGAGATAGGTTAAGTTTCCGGTGAAAATTTTACGAACAGGTGACCCATGTCCGTTGTCGAAAAATCGTCAGAAATACCTCTTGATCCTGAGACGTTTGCCTTCTGGTTTGCGCCGCAGGGGATGACCCTGAGCACGGGTGACGGAGAGGAACTGGCACTGCCTGAAATTCCCCTGCCACTGTTCAGCAGCGACGTCCCCGAGGGCTCGAATACCCCTTCCGAACGTTTGCTGGGCGACGCCCTGTATGAGTATCTCTGTCGTTTTCCTGATTGTGACTACGCCGCTGATTACGTCGAGATCCTGCGTCAGGCCTATCCCTTTCTGATTTCCGATCTTGGTTCGCAACTGCTGGTTCTTGATGTTAAAAATACGGAAGTTTCGGCGATCAAACGCAAGATTGCCCTGCTGAAAATCATGCTGCATCTGGAGGCGGACAATTTTGGCCTGTTACACAAGCTGGGATCAGCCTACTACCATCTGGGTTTGCATCCCGATGCCTTGGCCTATGTCGACAATTCCCTGACACTGTCCCGTCGCTGGCTGGAGATGGCGCGACGTCAGCGTCCGGATAACGTCGCCAATCTGAATCTGGTCGGCCAGGTCTGTTTTTTATGCGGCAATTATCATCAGGCCAAACTCTACTGGCAGTCTGCTGTCAGTCTGGCCCGGCCGCAGGATCAGATCACCCCTTTGCAGGATCAGCTTGATCGCCTGGAACAGGGCCGACTGCCGATTCAGCCCCTGAAACTGGTTCTGGAAAAAACCGGACAGGCAAAAAAGTATTTCGATGAAGGGGAGTTTGTCCAGGCCTATGAGCTGATGGACGATCTGGTCAGAAACGCCGATCTGGTCAACGAGCTGCCGCGGATCGATGTCTATTATTTCCTCGGGTTGACCCGCGAACAGGTTGAGGATTACGCCGGGGCCTACGAGGCTTTTATGATGGTGACACAACTCGACGCTGACCACGAAGGGGCGCGCCGGGCCCTGGCGCGCATTGCTCCCGGGGAGGGATGATGAGCGACTTCAGCTTCGCGGATTTTCTGCTTCTGTTTGTGACCCTGGCGATCACCTTTGCCATCCTGTATCTGGTTGACCGCGGTCGGCGTAAGGAGAAAGCAGACAAAGACTCCCTTCAACACACTTCAACGGATCAATAAGCCTGTTCTTGACGCCGGCATGTTGCCACGTCATTTCTCTTGCTGGAGGACAAAGATGAACCCACTTGCCGTGGAATTGAACGAACTGATCAAAAAAACCAATCCCCACACCCTGGAAATGCTTTCGGATCTCGGGAAAAATCTGTTCTTCCCCAAAGGGATTTTAAGCCAGTCGGCTGAAGCCAAGGAGAAGGCTCATAAGTTTAATGCGACCATCGGGACCGCGACGGAAAAGGGCGGACCCATGTATTTGCAGTGCATTCAGGATAAGCTCGCAGCCTTTGATCCCAAGGATATCTATCCATACGCGCCGCCCGCCGGCAAGCCGGAGTTGCGCAAGCTCTGGCGGGAAAAGATGCTGCGGGAAAACCCCAGTCAGCAGGATAAGCACTTCGGTGTGCCCATTGTCACCAACGCCCTGACCCATGGCCTGTCCATTGTCGCCGACCTGTTCATGGATGCCGGGGATCATGTGGTCATGCCCGACATGATGTGGGGCAATTACAATTTGACCTTCGCGACCCGGCGGGGGGCTGTCGTCAAGAAATACACGACCTTTACCGAAGCCGGTGGATTCAATGTCGATGCCTTCAAGGCCTGCCTGCAGCAGTCGGCCCAGGAAAAAGGAAAGGCTATTGTTATTCTGAACTTCCCCAACAATCCGAGCGGCTACACCCCGACCGTGGCGGAAGGGGACGCGCTGGTCGCGGCCCTGAAAGAGGTCGCGGCGGCGGGCTGCAATCTGGTTGTTGTGACGGACGATGCCTACTTCGGGTTGTTTTATGAAGACTCCCTGAAGGAGTCCCTGTTCGGCAAGCTGGCCAATCAGCACCCCCGTCTGCTCAGCGTCAAGCTCGATGGTGCCACCAAGGAAGAGTTTGTCTGGGGCTTCCGCACCGGCTTCATCACTTATGCTGATGGTTCAAGTGGGGATTGCCCCGAGCTGCTGACAGCTCTGGAAAAGAAAACCCTCGGTATTATCCGGGCGACTATTTCCAACTGCCCCCATCCGTCCCAGACCTTTGTTATCGGCGCCCTGCAGTCGCCGGAGTTTGAGGCTCAGAAACAGCAGAAGTTTGCAGTCATGCAGGGCCGGGCATTGAAGGTAAAGGAGGTTCTGGCCAATTCCAAATACGCTGCATCCTGGAATTACTATCCCTTTAATTCCGGATACTTCATGTGCCTTGAACTGAAGCGGGTCGATGCTGAAAAACTGCGCGTTCACCTCCTCGACAAATACGGCGTCGGTACCATTTCCATCGGCAGCAAGGATCTGCGTATCGCCTTTTCCTGTATTGAGGAAGAGGATATTCAGGAACTCTTTGATCTCATCCATCAGGCGGAGCAGGATCTGGCCTGAGGAGGTTGATCAACAATAACAAGGAAAAGGGTCTGTACAGTTTTGTCTGTCGGACCCTTTTTTTCACGGCCGGCGCATGAAGACACCAGACCGACAACAGCTGTTCGATGCCTTGCCGCTGTTCAAGCCGATTGACGACGTCATAAAAGAGGCGAATCTCACAGCCTGGCTGGTCGGTGGCTCGGTTCGGGATCTGCTGCTCGGGCGGCCCTTTGCCGACATCGACCTGGTCTGTATGGGCGATCCGACTGCTGTCGCTCGCCTGATAGCCCGGACTATTGATGGCCACTGGTTCTGGCTCGACGAGCCGCGTCGGCAGAGCCGAGTTGTTGGCCATGACGGATTGCAGATCGACTTCGCCCCGCTGCGGGCGGACACCCTGGAGGCTGATCTGCGCCTGCGTGATTTCACCATCAACGCCATGGCCCTTGCGCTGGCACCGCCCGGCACCGGGTTGATCGATCCCCTGGGCGGACATGATGATCTGCGCTCAGGGACTCTGAGGATGTGCAGCGCGGGCAGCTTTGCGGATGATCCCTTGCGTATGTTGAAGGGCATCCGGCACGCAGTCACCCTGTCCCTTGCCCTTCATCCGTCAACACTTCAGGCTATCAGCAGCCAGGCCACATCGATAAACGGGGTTGCCGGCGAGAGAATCCGTGATGAACTCCTGCTGATTCTTGACAGTCCGAATGTTGCAGTGACTACCAGGCTGCTCGTTGACAGCGGGCTGCTGACCGCCTTGTTCGGCGCCTCGAAGCAACCGCTGGATACAGCCGCCCTGGGGGATCACCTCGCCGTTGTCTGGGATTGCCTTGAGGGAGTCCTTCAGCAGCAGGCCCGGCAACCGGCTTTCCATGATCTTGTGCTGCGGCCGTCCCTCTACCAGCTGGCCCTGCTGTCATGCTATTTTCCGGCGGATTCAGTTGAATCCTTTTTGCGTTTTCTCTGCTTGAGTCGTCGTCAGCAGGCACTGATCAAGGCCTTAAGGCAACCCCTGTCGGCAGAGGAACTGAACTGTGCGCGTGATGTTCAGTCCGAGCGCCAGCAGGCACTGGTGGTTGAAGGGCTGCATCCTTTCGGTCGTGAGCGGCTGCTCTATCGGGGCCTGCGCACCGACAATTTGCCCTGGACCCGGTTTGTGGAACTGCTAACCGCCTACGCTGTCCTGCACAAGGATGGCCGGATTCCGGATCTGCTTTCCGGTCGTGATTATCCATCGTCTGTCGCCCCGGCTGCTATAGGGCAGCTGCAGCGACAGATCAAACAGGCGGAAATCAGCGGCCGGCTCAATAGCAGAGAAGAGGCCAGCCGCTGGCTTGAGCAGCAATTATCGTTTGACAAAAACTGACCAACATCACTATACTCCGCACCACATCGCGGGAGTAACTCAGTTGGTAGAGTATCAGCTTCCCAAGCTGAGAGTCGCGGGTTCGAATCCCGTTTCCCGCTCCAATAAAAA
>CALFFB010000003.1 GCA_937958075.1 uncultured Geobacteraceae bacterium
CCCTTTTCAAACGCCCCATCTTTGACTAGAATTTTTCGCTTAACTTTCGATACATCGTAACGTTTCGTATATCTTGCTGAAAGGTTGCCCGCTTATGCTCACCGGTAACGAAATTCGTGCCCGTTTCCTGCAGTTTTTTGCTGATCGGGGTCACCGCGTGGTGCCCTCGTCGTCCCTGGTGCCCCACAACGACCCGACCCTGCTCTTTACCAACGCCGGGATGAACCAGTTCAAGGACTGCTTTTTAGGCGATGAAAAGCGCGACTATGTGCGCGCCGCCACCTCCCAGAAGTGCGTCCGCGCCGGCGGCAAGCATAACGATCTGGAAAATGTCGGCCGCACCGCCCGTCATCACACCTTCTTTGAAATGCTCGGCAATTTCTCCTTCGGCGACTATTTCAAGAAAGAAGCCATCGCCTACGCCTGGGATTTTCTGACCAGGGACCTCGGTATCGACGCCTCCCGGCTCTACGTATCCGTGTACACCGATGACGACGAGGCGGCGGATATCTGGCATGAGCAGGAAGGTATCCCCCGCGAACGGATTTTCCGCTTCGAGGATGACAATTTCTGGTCCATGGGCGATACCGGTCCCTGCGGCCCCTGTTCGGAAATCTTCTATGACAACGGCCCGGAACTTGGCTGCGGCAGCCCCGACTGCACCGTCGGCTGTGACTGCGACCGCTATATGGAGGTCTGGAACAACGTCTTCATGCAGTTTGACCGCAAGGCCGACGGCACCCTGGTGCCCCTGCCGAAACCGGCGGTGGACACGGGCATGGGCCTGGAACGCATCACCACCGTCATGCAACAGACCAAGTCCAATTACGACACGGATCTGCTGCGCGACATCATCACCCGCATTGAGCAACTGACCGGCAAAAAATACGGTGACGATGCCGACAATGATGTTTCCATGCGGGTCATGGCCGACCACAGCCGGGCCACCGCCTATCTGATCGCCGACGGGGTGCTGCCCTCCAACGAAGGACGCGGCTATGTGCTGCGCCGCATCATGCGCCGGGCCCTGCGTCACGCCCGGATGCTCGGGGTTGAAGAACCGATCCTGCACAAAACCGCCGTTTTTGTCCTTGATTTCATGGCGGCGGCCTATCCGGAAGAGGCCGCGCGCAAGGATTTTGTCGCCAAGGTGGTTCTCAACGAGGAGGAACGCTTTATCCAGACCCTGGGCAACGGCCTGCGTATCCTGCAGGAGGAAGTTGATCGTCTGCGGGCCGGCAACAAGAACACCATTCCCGGTGAAACCGTGTTCAAGCTCTATGATACCTTCGGCTTCCCCGTTGACCTGACCGCCGACATTGTCGAAAAAGACGGATTTGCCCTCGACGAAGAGGGTTTTGAGCGCTGCATGGAGCAGCAGCGGGCCAAGGCCCGCGAGCACTGGAAAGGTTCGGGTGAAGCAGCTATCGCCTCGATCTACAGGCAACTGGTGGATCGCGGCATTAAAACCACCTTCAGCGGCTACCAAACCCTCGAAGACCTGAGTGAAATCAGCGCGATCCTGCGCGACGGGGAACTCGTCGATGGCGCCATCGCCGGCGACCTGGTGGAAATCGTCACGAACACGACCCCCTGCTACGGGGAATCGGGCGGCCAGATCGGCGACACCGGCAACATCAGCAGCACCGGTTGTCATATTGAAATCGCCGACACCCACAAACCCCTGCCGGAGCTGACGGTGCATCAGTGCCGCGTGGTCAACGGCAGCGTCAAAACCGGCGAAACAGTGACCATCCGGGTTGATGGTGAACGGCGCGGCCGTATCGTCATCAATCACACGGCGACGCACCTGCTGCAGGCGGCTCTGAAAAAAATCCTCGGCGATCATATTCAGCAGGCCGGATCCCTGGTCACCGACCAGCGGCTGCGTTTCGACTTCACCCATTTCTCGGCAGTCACCACCGACGAACTGCTGCGCATTGAGGAGGAGGTCAACCGCCAGATCCGCCGCAATGCCGAGGTCCGGAGCCGGGAAATGGCCATGGAAACCGCCAAGGCCGAAGGCGCCACGGCCCTGTTCGGCGAAAAGTACGCGGACACCGTGCGCGTCATCAATGTCGGCGATTACAGTATGGAACTGTGCGGCGGCACCCATGCCAGGGCCGCGGGCGATATCGGCCTGTTCCGTATCCTGAGCGAAAACGGTATAGCCGCCGGCGTGCGCCGCATCGAGGCGGTCACCGGCGAGACGGCTCTGAAACTGGCCCAACAGCAACAGTTGGCCCTGCAGCGTCTGGCTGATCTGGTCAAGAGTGATCCGCAGAAACTGGAACAGCGCCTGACCAGAATGCTGGAGCAGCAAAAAGATATGGAACGGGAGATCGAGCAGCTGCAGGCACGCGTCAATGCCGGGCGCAGCAGCGAATTGCTGGATCAGGTCCAGCAGGTTTCAGGGGTTGCTCTGCTGGCCGTCAAGGTCGCGGGAGTCGAAGGCAAGGACCTGCGCGAGTTCTCCGACACCCTGCGTGACAAACTCGGCTCCGGCGTCCTGGTACTGGCCTCGGAATCCGCCGACAAGGTCGCCCTGCTGGTGGCCGTCACCAAGGACCTGACAACCCGCGTCAAGGCCGGTGATCTGATCAAGCCCCTGGCGGCCATCGTCGGCGGTCGCGGCGGCGGTCGTCCGGAGCTGGCCCAGGCCGGCGGCAGCGAAGCCGGCAATATCGACCAGTTGCTGCAGCAGGCGCCGGTTGAGCTGGCGGCCCTGCTCAAAGACTGATCCGTTACTGTGGTTTTTTCAGAGCGGCAGCCCTTAACGACGTAAAAAACTCTGCTATACTTGCGGCCTGTTGACATGCGGCTTTTCGTCTGTTGTCAACAGGCTGTTTTTCCATGTTGAAGAGAGTGACGCCTCATGCCAGCTACCGCCGCCCCTTCCCGGCAGACAATCCTGGTCGTTGATGATGAACCCCTGATTCGCGAACTCTGTGCCGACGTCCTCGACACCTTTACGGTGATCGAGGCAACCGAAGGCACGGAAGCGCTGCAGATCCTCGGCAAAGAGGATATTCATCTGGTACTGACCGACGTCAAAATGCCGGGCTTAAGCGGCATCGAACTCCTTGAGCAGATCAAGCAGGAACGTCCCGACCGCCCGGTGATCCTGATGACCGGCTATTCCGACAAGGGGTTGATTCTCGAAGCTCTCAAGGCCGGCGCCGATGACTTTATCAGCAAACCCATCGATATTCTGCAGCTGAGTACCACTGTCGACAAGGTCATGGAACGCCAGGCCCTGCGTGACGAGCTGGCCAACCTGCGTCATTTAGACGAACTGAAAAATGAATTCCTCGGCCTGGTCTCGCATAAACTGAAAACCCCGACCACGGCCATCTCCCTGTTTATCCAGAACCTGGCGGAAGGCATTGAAAAGCCTGACGATGCCAACTTTCAGCAGATTGTCGGCATGGTGCAGGGGGAAATCATCTACCTGGAAAAGCTGATTCAGGACCTGCTCTACTTCAGTGAAGTGACACTGCAGCAGCAGGAGTTGCCGCCGGAAGCAACAGGCCTTGATGACATAGCGCAGCAGGTTCTGCAGGAGCTCTCCCCCCTGGCCGCGAGCCGGTCCCTGCAGATCATTGACCGGATCGACCCGGTCCCGCCCCTGTCATTACAGCCCCAGCGTGTCTACTTCGCGGTGCGCGCCCTGCTCGACAACGCCATTAAATTCACCCCGGTACAAGGTAAAATCCATGTCGACTGCATCCTGCAGAATAACCACATCAGGCTGATGATCAGGGATACCGGCGTCGGCATTCCGGCCCATGAGCTGTCAAAAATATTCAACAAGTTCTACCAGATCGACCCGGAAAGCACCGGTCACGTCCGCGGCTTCGGCCTTGGCCTCTACTACGCCCGGGACTTTGTCCGGGCCATGGGGGGACAGCTGCTCATTGACAGCAAACCCGGAGGTGGAACAACCGCCGTTATCGAATTTCCGACACCGACCTGAAACCGGCCCCGGCCACCTTCCGTCCGGTTACTGAAACGTTAAAGGCCTTTTTTAAATACTCTTTTCTGTGCTATGCTTTCTATTTTTGCTTCGCGGCATAAATTAAATGTAACTATTCAGCTCAATTTGCGGGCACAGGATCAGAGTTTCCATGCAAGGGGCGTCTGGCGCCATGGATGGCGACGGTCGAACGGCCAGGACGGCGGAAAGTGTCCCCTGGAATGGGAACCCTGATCTTGTGCTGAACAGATACAATTTTAAATATCCCAACCATCTATGCGAGCCCTGTCGGATTCAGCTCATGGTGAATCCGACAGGTTCGTTTTACGTCAGGAGCTTGTCATGTTTAAAGGAACCACCATCTGCTGCGTCCGTCATGCGGGCAAGGTCGCTCTCGGCGGTGATGGTCAGGTCAGCCTCGGCAATACGGTCATGAAACACGGAGCCTGTAAAATCCGGCGGCTCTACCAGGACCAGGTCCTCGCCGGTTTTGCCGGCAGCACGGCGGACGCCTTTACCCTCTTTGAAAAGTTCGACGCCAAGCTGCAGGAATTTCGCGGCAACCTGCCCCGCGCCGCCGTTGCCCTGGCCAAGGACTGGCGGACAGATCGGGTTCTGCGCCGCCTTGAGGCCCTGCTCATCGTCGCTGACCAGGATGTCACCCTGGTTATTTCCGGCGCCGGCGATGTCATCGAACCGGATGACAACGTCGCCGCCATCGGTTCCGGTGGCAGCTTCGCCCTGGCCGCCGGGCGGGCGCTGGTGCGCCACTCCGACCTCGATGCCGAGCAGATCGTCGATAAGGCCTTGAGAATTGCGGCAGACATCTGCATTTACACCAACGACCACATCTCCATAGAGGTACTTTCTTGAACAACTTTACCCCCCGTGAAATCGTCTCGGAGCTGGATCGCTATATCATCGGCCAGAAGGACGCCAAGCGCGCCGTCGCCGTCGCTCTGCGCAACCGCTGGCGGCGGCAGCAGGTACCGGCGGAGCTGCGCGACGAAATTGCGCCGAAAAATATCATCATGATCGGCCCCACCGGCGTCGGTAAAACGGAAATCGCCCGGCGCCTGGCCAAGCTGGCTCAGGCCCCTTTTATCAAGGTTGAAGCCAGTAAATTTACCGAGGTCGGCTATGTCGGCCGCGATGTGGAAAGCATGGTGCGCGATCTGCTGGAGCTGGCCATCACCATGGTCAAGGAAGAAGAATCCGCCAAAATGACCATCAAGGCGGAGGCCAACGCCGAGGAACGACTCCTTGACCTGCTGCTGCCGGGGGAGGCCGATCGCTCGCCGGACAAGCAGGAACAGCGCCAGGGCACCCGTGACCGGTTACGCAAGCTGCTACGCCTGGGCGAACTCGATGACCGTTTTGTCGAGTTGGAGATCGAGGTCAGCAACATGCCGGCCATGGGCATTTTCTCCCCCCAGGGCAACGAAGAACTGGGCATGAACATCAAGGAGATGTTCGGCAACCTGTTCCCCAAAAGCGCCAAACGCAAACGGGTCAAGGTCAGCGAAGCACGGGAACTCCTCATCGCCAGCGAAGCGGAAAAGCTTATCGACATGGAGAATGTCACCACCCTGGCACGGCAGCGGGCGGAACAAAGCGGCATTATCTTCATTGACGAGATCGACAAGATCGCCAGCCGTGAAGGGGTTCACGGCCCGGAGGTCTCGCGTGAGGGAGTGCAGCGGGACATCCTCCCCATCGTCGAGGGGAGCACGGTCAACACCAAGCATGGCGCGGTGAAAACCGACCACATCCTGTTTATTGCCGCCGGCGCTTTCCATATCGCCAAACCGTCGGATCTGATCCCCGAACTGCAGGGACGCTTCCCCATTCGGGTAGAACTGGACAGCCTCTGCGAAGAAGATTTCTACCGGATTCTGACGGAGCCGAAAAATGCGCTGATCCGCCAGTACAGCGCCCTGATGAAGACCGAGGGGATCGACCTGCAGTTTGCGCCGGAAGCCATCCGCGAAATCGCCCGCATCGCCAAAACCGTCAACGACCGCACGGAGAATATCGGCGCGCGCCGGCTGCACACGATCATGGAAAAGCTGCTGGAGGATCTGTCTTTCAGCGCCCCCGAACGCAGTGGCGAAAAGGTGCAGATCGACGCACCCCAGGTTCTTGAACATCTGGCAAAGATCAGTCAGGACGAGGATCTGTCGCGGTATATTTTGTAGCGAGCAGGTTCATTTAATCCACCCGATATGGGGTCATGGCTCCCATGACAAGGGTGTCTGTCGCCATGGAGGGCGACAGTCAAGCGACCATGGACGGTGGCGAGCGTCCCTTGGATTGGGAGGAATGACCTCATGTCAGGGTCGCATTGAGTAACCAATTTATCATATCAACTGCACGACTTATCATATCTGCAGCAAGGAAACCGACATGGAAGAGCTGATTGCCAAAGCCAATGTCCTGATGGAGGCCCTGCCCTGGATCAGGCGCTTTTACGGTACCACCATTGTCATCAAATACGGCGGTCATGCCATGGTCGATGAGCGCCTCAAGGTCAACTTCGCCCGCGATATCATCCTGATGAAGTACATCGGCCTCAATCCGGTGGTGATCCACGGTGGCGGCCCGCAGATCGGCAAGGTACTCGAAGCGATGAAAATCGAAAGTCACTTTGTCCAGGGCATGCGGGTCACCGACAGCGCCACCATGGATGTCGTGGAAATGGTCCTCGGTGGCAAGGTCAACAAGGAGATTGTCTCCAACATCAATCGGCATGGTGGCCGTGCCGTCGGCATCACCGGCAAGGATGGCGGCCTGATCCGCGCCCGCAAGCTGGAGATGACAGCGGTCAATCCCGACTCCCTGACACCGGAGATCATCGACATCGGCATGGTCGGTGAGGTGGAAAGCGTTGACCCGAGCATTATCGACGCCCTGGAAAAAAGCAATTTCATCCCGGTCATCGCCCCCATCGGCGGCGGTCTTGATGGTGAAACCTACAACATCAACGCCGATCTGGTTGCCGGCAAGATCGCCGGTGCCCTCAATGCCGAAAAACTGATCCTGCTCACCGACGTCGAAGGGGTCAAGGACAAGGACAACCGCCTGATCTCGACCATTGATGTGCAGCGGGTCCCCGACCTGATCAACAATGGCACCATTACCGGCGGCATGATCCCCAAGGTCAACTGCTGCGTCGAAGCCATTGAGGACGGGGTTGCCAAGACTCATATTGTCGACGGACGCATGGAACATGCCTGTCTGCTGGAAATCTTCACCGACAAAGGAATCGGCACCGCCGTCGCGAGGTACAAATGATGACCGACACCCAACAGTGGATTGATCAGGGACTGAAAACCGTGGCCGGCACCTACGGCCGTTATCCGCTGGTGGCCGCCCGCGGTGAAGGGTGCAGGCTCATCGACACCGACGGCAGAAGCTATCTCGATTTTCTTGCCGGCGTCGCCGTCAACAACCTGGGACACTGTCATCCGGCCATCGTCGCCGCCATCCGCGAGCAGGCCGGGCGCCTGATCCACTGCTCCAACTTCTATCACATCCCCCAGCAGATCGAGCTTTCGCGTCTGTTGTGCGACGCCTCTTTCGGCGACCGGGTGTTTTTCTGCAATTCAGGCGCCGAGGCCAACGAGGCAGCGATCAAGCTGGCGCGCAAGTACAGCACCGAAAAATACGGGCCCCAGCGCTTTGAAATCATCGCCGCGACCGCTTCCTTCCACGGTCGCACCCTGGCCACCGTCAGCGCCACCGGTCAGGCCAAAATCCAGGCCGGGTTCAGCCCCCTGCTGCCGGGGTTTACTCATGTGCCCTTCGGTGACATCGACGCCCTGAAGCAGCGGATGAACAGCGCCACCTGCGCCGTCATCCTTGAACCGATCCAGGGCGAAGGAGGCATTCACGTGCCGCCTGCCGGCTATCTGGCCGCGGTGCGCGCCCTGTGCAGCGAACGTGATGTCGTTCTTATTTTTGACGAAATCCAGACGGGCATGGGGCGAACCGGCACCCTTTTCGCCTATGAACAGGAAGGGATGGAGCCCGACGTCATGACCCTGGCCAAGGCCCTGGCCGGCGGCGTACCCATCGGCGCCATGGTGGCCCGCGCCCCCTTCTCCGATGTCCTTGGCCCCGGCACTCACGGTTCCACCTTCGGCGGCAACCCCCTGGCGGCTGCAGCCGGCGTTGCCGCCTTCAAGGAGCTGAACAGTTCACAACTGCTGGACCACTGCAACACCATGGGCGACGACCTGCGCACGCAGCTGCAGTCCCTCATGTCGCGCCATCACATCATCCGCCAGGTACGCGGTCGTGGCCTGATGATCGGCCTGGAGCTTGCGGTTGAAGGCGGGCCGCTGGTGACCAAGGCTCTGGAGCAGGGGCTGCTCATCAACTGCACGGCCGGCAACGTCCTGCGTTTCGTACCCCCGCTCATCGTCAGCCGCGATGAAATTGATGACATGATTGCCATTCTCGATGATATTTTCCGCAGCACACAGGAGTAGCGCCACCATGAACAAGGATTTTCTCTCTCTGTCCGACTGGCCCCTGGCCGATCTGGAACGGATTTTTGATCTGACCCGCGAACTGAAGCGGAAACAGAAGCAGGGCGTGCCCCATCGCCTCCTCGAAGGCAAAACCCTGGCCATGATCTTTGAAAAGAGCTCGACCCGCACCCGCATCTCCTTTGAGGTGGGCATGGTGCAACTGGGTGGCCATGCCCTGTTTCTGCACTCCGGCACCACCCAGATGGGGCGCGGTGAGCCGATCCGGGACAGCGCCCGGGTCATGGCCCGCTACTGCGACGGGGTGATGATCCGCACCTTCTCCCATTCCATCGTCGAGGAGTTCGCCGCCCACTGTAGCGCCCCGGTGATCAACGGCCTGACCGACCTGAACCATCCCTGCCAGCTGATGGCCGATCTGTTCACCGTCAGCGAGCACCGCGCCAACTACCGCGAGCTGACCTACTGCTGGATCGGCGACGGCAACAACATGGCCCACAGCTGGATCAACGCCGCCTCGGTCTTCGGCTTCCCCCTGCGTATCGCCACGCCCAAAGGGTATGAGCCGGATGCCGGCGTTCTTGAGCAGGCCCGCGCGGCGGGGGCCGACATCCTCCTCACCGACAGTCCGGAAGAAGCCGTCACCGGCGCTGACATTCTCAATACCGATGTCTGGGCGAGCATGGGCCAGGAGGAGGAACAGCAGATCCGCGCCCGGGCCTTCGCCGGTTTCCAGATCAATTCGCAACTGCTGGGTGTGGCCAATCCCGGCGCCCTGGTCATGCACTGTCTGCCGGCCCACCGCGACGAGGAGATCACCGACGAGGTCATGGAGGGGCCGCAATCGATTATTTTTGACGAGGCCGAGAACCGGCTGCATGTGCAAAAGGCCATCATGGCCACCCTGATGGGCGGGATCGGCCGATGAAACTGACCTGCCCCCACTGTGAGTACAGCCGTACCGTTGATCCGCAGCAGATCCCGGAAGGGACCGTGCGGGTCAAATGCCCCCTGTGTACCAAATCCTTCGATCTGCCGTCGGTGCTGCCTGATGAGGAACCGGCAGAGCAGACCCCGATTCCCCCCGGAACCGACCAGAACGCGCCGCAGGAAGCAACGGTCGCTGCCGACGACCGGCAGCAGGAAAGACCGGATGACCCGGCAACGGGCCAGGAGCCGACCTTTGCGCCGGGATCCCCCCCCTACCGGCCGGGCGCGCCCATCGATGCCGTACCCAAAGCCGGATTCTGGATACGGGTCGTGGCCACTCTCGTCGATGCCTTCATCGTCTTTGGCCTGCAGTTCATCCTCGGTTCAATCCTGGCGGTGGCCGGCACGGTCACGACTGTGGGTGCGGAAACGGGCGCCGGGGAAACGGCCATGGTGGTTCATCTGTTCAACCTGATTATCAGCTTTGTCTATTATGTCTTTTTTACCGGCTATAATGGGCAGACACCGGGGAAGATGGCCCTGCGCATCAAGGTCGTCCGCCGCGACGGCGGTCCCGTCGGTTACGCCAGGGCAGCCTTTCGCGAGGTTCCGGCGAAATTTCTGTCCGGCATCCTCTTCGGCATCGGCTATCTGATGGTGGCCTTCGATGAACAGAAACGGGGTCTGCACGACCGCATGTC
>CALFFB010000004.1 GCA_937958075.1 uncultured Geobacteraceae bacterium
TGACCACGTGGCATTTCGTATTTGTCCGTTAGAATTCACACAAAAATCAACTGCGTAAATACGCAGCAAAATTCCTGGTATCTGTTCAGCACAGGAGCAGGTCCTGATCCTGTGCCCGCAATTGAGCTGATGAGTTATCATTCCTGATCAGAACGGCTGATCGTCGTATCCGCAATGGGCGACAAGGGTCGCCACCTGCTCCTGCCGTTGCGTCGGCCAGCGGCGCAGCAAACGCTCCGCCAGGGTCTCCCCCGACGCGACGATCTCGGCGACAGCATCAAGAAAAGAACCCTCGTCGTCACCACTGTGTCCGGCAAGAAACTGCTGGTGCAGACTGTTCCGCGCCAGTTGCAGCAGTTCCGCCACGACTTCGCGCAAGGTGCCGCCACCGGGAAAAGCCGCCTGCAGGCCATCACGCCAGGAGGCCCGGTACAGCGCGGCAAACTGCCCCGCGTCCAGTCCCAGAAGAAGCCCCTCCGCACCCTGCAGCCCCTCTTCCGTATAGAGAAGCCCCTTGTACAGGGCGGCCACCGCCGGGGTGAAATCCGGCGGCAGGCTGTCGGCGCTGCGCACTTCAATCTGCGGCCGCAAGCGCACCTCGGGAAACAGGGTCGACAGATGCAGATTCCAGTCAGCCACCGTCGCCTGCGTTCCCTGGCGGCCGCTGTCGAGAAACTGCCGGAAGGTAAAGCGCGAGCCGGTCATATCCAGATACTGTCCGTCACGCTCCAGAAAATACAGGGGCACATCCAGGGCGTATTCGACAAAATCATCGAGCCCACCGGCCGGATCGAGCAAGGAGGTGATCAAACCACAGCGGTCGGCGTCCGTCCGCGACCAGATTTCGCCACGGGTCGACAGATAACCGCTCGGTTTTCCTTCGAGCAGGGGGGAGTTGGCAAAAAGCGCGTAACTGACGGCGCTCAGACGCTGGGCCAGGCGCAGCTTGCGGGCGCAGTCGGCGGCATCGGAAAAATCCAGATTGACCTGGGTGCCCGCCGTCTGCTTCATCATGCGCTGGCCCATGTCGCCGGTTTTGAGCATGTACCGCGCCATGATCCGGTAGCGATCCTTGGGCAGCCAGTCGATCTGCTCAAGGGGGGTAAAAGGCTGGGTGCCGAGCCCCAGAAAGACCAGCCCCAGCTCACGCCCCAACTGCAGAATATGATTACGGTAACGACGCAGGTCGCGCCAGCTGCAGCGGATATCGCAACAGAACTTCCCCGACAGCTCCAGCTGGCCGCCCGGCTCCAGGGTGACCGACGAGCGCTTGCCTTTAAGGCCGATGAGCTGCTCCTGCTCGTACATCCCCTGCCAGCCGCCGACGCCGATGAGCCTCTCCAGCAGCTCACGGGTGCGCAGATAACCCGCCGCCTCGCCGGTCACGGCATCGACAACCAGCTTCTCTGTTTCCAGCCCGATGCCCCAATCCTCGCGCGGACGGGCGCCACGCACCAAAAAGTCGAGGAGTTGCCGGCGATTGGTGATGACCGGTGACGGCTCGGCGGAATGAGTGGGGGCAGCCTGTTGTGTCGTCAAAGCAAGAATCCTATCTGTCAGTTAAGCAGCTTATCTGGCCAAGCCACCGTCAGTCATGGACTAAAGACCTTTTCCAGCACAAAATCAGGTTCCCTGTTCCAGGGGACACTCTTCGCCGTCCTGGCCGTTCGACTGTCGCCGTCCGGGCGACAGTCGCCCTTTGCACAGGGATCCTGATTCTGTGCCTGGGGCTAAGCTGAGCAGCTACAAAAGGTAAAGCCCGCAATTGGTCTGTTTAAACGCAGCGAAAACTGTTTGAGGCGATAGCCGAGTTCTTTTCGCAAGAGAAAACATGCCAATTGCCGGGCGTTCCCGATCCCGTGCCCGAAGCTGAACTGAAGAGTCACAAATTACGATGCCAGATATTCGCCAATCGTCTCCGCAATCGTCCGGAAAATCTGCGT
>CALFFB010000005.1 GCA_937958075.1 uncultured Geobacteraceae bacterium
ACGCCCCCTTTGGGGGCGCCTTTAAAGCCCCGTCCTCTGGGCGGGGTTTTTTACTTCCGACTTGGATCACCGAAACCGCTTTTCAGTGCAAGAAGCCGTGGCGAAACCAAAGTACTTTTCCACACCTTACCGCGATCGTCGGTTAAAAAAACAGTAATTGTGGTTTTTCCAACCGTCTCAAATTTCGGTTCAATCTGGTAATCTTCAATGTCAAAATCGGCAATCAGTTTAGCGTGCGTCAATGCACCAGGTGGTTTCAGACGTTGTGCGTTGCGTAGCAGGCTATTGCGACACAGTTTGGCCAGTTGCTGATTACGAGGAATGTTGAATTGTCCCGGGGTTATCTCCAGGCTCAGCAGATCAACGGTCACCTGACGAATGCCATAATGGTGTGCCAGCCAGGCAATGTGTTCCGCTGAGGCAGCAAACATGTCGGCGATACCGGCCCCGAAACACAGGATGTGCTTTCGACCAAAAAGACGATCGGAGTGAGTTGTTGTCATAACGTTGCTCTCCGAGTTGCTGCCATGGGGCTTATCAACTGTTCATTCTGGATTCCGGCCTGAACCCTGCCGGAATGACAGGGTTAGAGGGACAAACGGAATGGCGTTGCTGTGTAATGGCGTTGCTGTTGGTCTGTGCTTTGACTATGTGCTAACCTTCAATCTTGTTCTGTGCCGCCGCGGTCCCACCCGGCAAGTCGATAGGGGCGCAGGGTGCCGGTCGTGGGGTGGCGCGGCCGGTTTCTGTCGATATCGGTAAACCACAATTTTGAAGCAACTACGAAATATCGTCATCCCCGAATGCTCGAAAATACGTCATCCCCGAGTGCTTCTATCGGGGAACCAGATGCTTTTATCGTTTTTTCCAGCAGGCATCAATCTTGATCCACAGCTTTTCGGCGGCATCAGCATCCTCGACGGTAATCAACCGATCATACAGAACAGCGACAGGATGTTTGTTCGCTTCAAGCACTTGGGCACATTGTCGGCGCGCCTGGGTCAGGGAGCGGTCACCATTTTCACCACCTGCTACCAGGTCAGCGTCATGGTCATCCTGCCCTTTATCATGCCACTGACACAATGGGCAGCCTTCCGCAAGCCCCCTGGTTGTCAGGGTGGGGTAGCCGCAACAGGGGCAAATAAAGTGACCACGGCAGCACTCAGGATACAGCTCAAACCAGGTGCGCCGGGCGAAAAAGGGCGTCCAGATATTGATGGGTGCCCTGGGCAGAAGGGTGCGCCCCCAGGCAGCGCTTATTTCCCGGTTCTGCCCCTTGCGGTTGCGAATACGCAGAACCACTGAACTGAAGCCGTGAAGCACCGCCACCACCAGACTGTCACGATCCAGGGTATCGTCAATCCATACTCCGGGCTCGGCAGTTCGCGGCATGGTTAAAGGGGGTTTAACAACCCCGTCCAGGTGATCCCAGAGAGCCCAGAGCTCACGCCTGAGAGCTTCCGCCTGCCACCACAACAAAAAGAGTTTGCCGTGGTTACGTTCTTTTCGCATGGCATCAAAGGTGGCGCATAACGGCCCTTTGATCCGTTGCACGACGCTGAGTTGATGGCGCTGATAGTCCTCACCGTCTTGCGGGCGAAAAATTGAGCCGAAATCACGGTAGTTGTTTCGCGCAACCTCCAGCCTATAGCCGAAGTTGATGGTGTCACTGACAGGGTCAAAATAACTTTCTTCCGGTGCACAGCCATACCAACCACAGATAGGGCACCAGCGGTCGTTCTCGGTGACAAAACAATCCAGGGCGGTGCAGGCGGAGCCGGACAGATTGACCGGATAGCCGCAGCAGGGGCAGGTATCGTAAATGGCCGCATCAAAATTGACGGCGCGATCGAGGGATTTGCCGACCCCCGTAAATTGCGGCAGGTGCAGGGGAACCTGTCGCAACTGGGGCGCAGATCAAACCAGATGCGCCGCCGGTTGACCCGCGATGACACACCCGTGCGTGTTGCCGTCGGCCAAAAAAACAGGGTATTGGTAAGGCAGCGCTCCATGTGGCGCTCGAAGCTGCGGCGCACCACCATTTCACGCTCGTTAACCGCGACAACCTCATAGGGAGTGGTATCCCAGCGGCTGATCCCCCGGCATTGTTCATCGTGGCCGGCTAAAAAGCTCCACAGTTTCAGCACCGTCTGCCCCGGCACGTACTTGTGGTTGTGCTCCCAACGAAACAGCGGCAGGGGAGTGGCATTGCGCAGATGGTCATAAAAAGCCAGGGTTTCAGCCAGGCAGGCTGCCATTTCCGGGCGGTGGCTGCGCTGGGAGGCTTCATGTCCGAGATAGGCGCGATCGGTATAGATGTGACGGTACAATAATCCGGTCAGTTTTTCTTCGAGAAGTTCCGCTTTATGCAGTAATCGGGTCGGACCCAGAACATAAAACAGGCTCGCCATGCTGTCGCGATTGTCATAGTTGCCTGGCACGTGGCCGTTGCGGTAGAGCCAGGCTTCACAACAGCGATTTTTTGCTCCCTTAAGGCGAGTCGCGATCTGTTCCAGTTCCCCTTTATCACGACAAATTTGCCAGGCTTTGACCAGATTGTAGTGGGCGCGGGCGAGTTTTTCTTCGACAGGATCGTCATGAGGCTGACGGTTCTCACCGGTGTGCAGGGTTGCTTCCAGATAGTTGAGGCGTGCGATGGTCTTTTTGCCCAACCGGTAGGCAGGCCGCGGTTGGGTTGATATGCCTATCGGCCCGAAGGGTTTACTGCAGCCCTTTCTCTCTTTCAGGGTTTCACGTTCCAGCACGCGCAAGGCATCTCCTCGGGCCATGCGCTGATCCCATGGGGAAGGAGGACGTGATAATGCTGTTTTCTTCACCGGTGGTGACAGACGCATCCGTTCGACAAAAGCTTCCAGCGTTTCGTTAAACAGGTGATGACACCAAAACTCGACCAGCCAGCGAACACGCTCTGCCGCATCGGGAAGCAGGTGATAACGATAGTCCTGATAGGAAGTCAAAAAGAGGGCAAGGACTTCATTCAGCAGCCCTCGAAGCAGTTTTTCCGTCAGCAATAATTCTTTATCCCTTGCCCGGCGGCGGGTGGCATGCTGAGCGAGGCGCTTCCAGCCAGGTTGCAGGGCGTGCAGGCGTTCAACCATGGCGGCACCCCGGTAACGGATGATGGTCTGCCAATTTGGGCGCTGATCCTCGGGGATGGAGGTAAAAAGAGCCGCTACATCGTCAAGAAGTTTGAGCTTTTTCGCCATGGGGAGTAGAGGTGATTCTTCTGAGGACACAATTTCGGCGCGCACACGAATGAGTAGGGCGATAACAAATTCGTAACCGGCGCTGCCCTTGCAAAGGCAGGTCACAGGATAAAAGCGGGCAACCTGGAACTGCTTGCCACATTCAAGTCCATCAGCGGCCTGAACCAGACGAAATAAGATACTGTCTGCATTCCGGTGCTGCTGCCCCGATTCGTCCGTACTTGCCATTGCCGGCTAATCCATGCCGATCCACCAGCCCAGCAAAAAGGCGGTGGCCAGAGAGACGGTATCGTACTTTCTTTGGGGGGCAACCTTCATGCGTTGATATTGGGGTAATCTTGCATGCCAGTTGTTGAAATGGGCCATCTCTTCTTCGGCATCGAGGTGAATCAGGGGCTCGGCGGGGAGATTGTCACGTTCGGATTGCTCGACTATCCGTTGCAGGGAGCGCAACATGTCACGAATGGGCCGCTCAAGCACCGCCGAGGCCAGGGTTTGCCCTGCCTCCAACCCGTAAGGGAAAGGGCGTTGCCATAGGCAGTGATATCCTTCCACCATCCCCTGGGCTGTTTTCTGAAGATCACGTGCGGAAAGATTTCTCCTCGTTTTGGTAATCTTGCTGGTGCTTTTAAAAAAACTTTCAGCACTTTTCAGGGCTGCTTTCAGATCACGATGGGGAGTTCCTTCCGGCATAGGGCGCTGGAGCAGTCCATCTCGTAAAATATCAATGATCGGCAACAGCTCATCCGCATCGAGAAGAAAATTGGTTTTATTCATTGAGCCCCTCCCCGTCGCCAGCCAGCCCCTTGGCATCTTTTTCTTCCAATTCCAGTACCGGCGGCGTATTTTTGAGTCGCTTTTCCACTGTGCTGATAGGTTCGGCGGCGGGGATACTTTCCGGCATGATGCCACCGATGCGCTTGATTGCCTCGCGGACTTCACGGCCAACGGTCTCGTGTGCCTGGATCGCCTGCTGCTGGTTATTGATTGCTTCGCGCGTCAGCTTGTCTCTGGTCTGGGTCATGCGAAACTGGTTGGCGGCGAGCTCGATGGTGTCCATCCGATCGAGAAGGTTCTCCTTTTGGGCAATTCCTTTGCGTTGTTTGATCGCTGCGTTGCCGAGTCCGTTGTAAAGTCCCTTGTAACCGGCATCATGAAAGACCCCGAACATGCGGTTCTGCACCCCGGCTACGCGCGCCGCCCCGGAAAGAGCCTTGAATTCTTCCGAGGTTTGTTTGCGGATTTCGAGGCGTTCCTGGTCAGCCGCCAGGGCGTCGGATACTTCCTGCCGGCGCGCTTGAATGGCGAAATACTGTTGGGCGTTGGCGATTTCAGGCTTGCGTGGGTCGCCGTTCTGGGCGATCAGATAACAGGCAAATCGGGAGAGGTGGTAATCGTCGATGTTTCTGATGCTTCCGGAACCAAGATCGACCATTTTGCCGGCGTCGGCAAAATGGTTTTTCGGAATGTTTCCCGACTGTTCGCAGGAGACCATGGCTCTTTTGATGGCATCCTCGAAGCGTCGCCACTGGCTGTAGCCCAGCAGCGGCTGCAGGTCGCGGGCGCTCCAGTATTCAGCTCCATGCTCGTTGATCTTCCTGATCTCTTCGAAAGATACATCTCCCCGTACCGGCAACCCGTTTTTTGTCATGTCCCTCCTCCTGTTTGTTTGTAAAACTTAGATGGTGATTTTCTTAAGAGCCTTTTGCAAAAGTCTTTTATGCGTCATTCCCGAAACGATTCTAATCGGGAATCCAGATTGCAAACGGTTGAAAATGCTGGATCCCCGACTAAGACACTCGGGGATGACCTAAAAGCCTCATGGTTGCTATCCACAAAACAATGCGCTCAGTTCAGCGCTTCCGCCAGCAGATC
>CALFFB010000006.1 GCA_937958075.1 uncultured Geobacteraceae bacterium
AGCCCGCTGCCGAGGAAAAACCCAAACGCCCCCGCAGACCACGCAAAACGCCCGCCAAAAAACCGGCCAATGCCCCTGCCCCGAACGCCGATGATGCTTCGGACACAGGGTCGCAAACGCCAACTGCTGCCGAGCCGGTCACGGCAACGCCAGAAGCGCCGGCGGTTGAAGCGCAGCCCGCTGCCGAGCCGGTCACGGCACCGCCGGAACCGCCGGCGGCTGAAGCACAGCCCCCTGCCGAGGAAAAACCCAAGCGCCCCCGCAGACCACGCAAAACGCCCGCCAAAAAACCGGCATCAGCAGAAGCGGGGAAGACAACAGCAACAGACAAAGAGAGTGCCGATTCTTAAGTTTCGTCGTGGCACTGCTCCGCCAGGGCCTGCAGGGTCATGACGGTTTTTTCCAGCAGCTCAATACGCCCCTTGACGGTCGCGCTCTGCTCGGTTTTCCTCTGCAGGGCGACATCCATGGCCGCGCGGGTAGCGCTGATGGTTTTAGCAAGTTGTTCGTCGAGCTGGTAGCCGTAACGCCGAAAACTTTCATCCACCCCCCGCCGCAATGCCCAGTTCATCTGTTCGACGTTTTCATTGAGCAGCTTCTGTACATCGGCCCGCAGCCGCTGAATCGTCCGGCGACGACGAAAACGCTGGGTAAAAAACTTGCGGGTCAGTTTCTGCCCCCAGGGGTCGAGGTCGGAGATGAACAGCTCCTGACTCCAGGCGGGTGTTTCAAAACGGGCGTAGACACGCTCCACCAGCGGCGCCTGATAGGGAATACTGAACAGTTCGGCAGCAGTACGTCGGACCTGCTCAATCAGCGCGTCACAACGCTGCTGGTGCAGGGACAAAATGGTACCGGCCTGGCGATGGATCTCCTCGTCGAGCTCCTTTAAAGCCGGGGTAAAAAACACCGGCAATCGCTGCGATACCAATGAGCGCACCTGCCGCTCCATCTCTTCCGTGTCGGCAACAGATTGAATAATTTCTTCAACGGCCGGCACAATGGAGGCTTTTGCCTGCCCGCGCAGATCCTCCACATATTTGGTCAACAGACCCTCCAGCCTTTTCAGGTCACCCTTGAGCACATCGGCGGAAGCCTGCTTTTCCCGCTCTATATCCGGCAGCATGCGGGCAAATGAGGCGATTTTGTCCTTCAGCTCAACTTCCGGCAGCTGCAACGCCTTTAAGGCCAACCGCAGTTGCAGCAACAGGGTGTGCAGTTGATCACGGACACGGCGCTGCAAAGAGCGCTGGAAGGTCTGGTGTTTTTCCCGGGCAAAAAAATCGATGAGATTCTGTTCGACCAACTGCATGCCGCTATGAGCCCACAATTCTTCATCCTGCCGCAAGCGGGCAGCCAGCCCTTCTTTGGCGGATATAGCCAGGACCTGTGGCGCCCCTTCGCACAGGGGTTTGAGCTGCTCGGCAAGAAACACCAGCGAAGCGGTTCTCTCTTCGTCATCGAGATGATCTACCTTGTTCAGCAGAAAAAAGGTGCGGGGCAACAGGTTCTGTATCTGCCGCAGATAGTCAATTTCGGCTTCGGTTACAGGCGGATCCGGCGACACCAGAAACAAGGCCGCGTCACACTGGGGAAGCACCTGATAGGCCACTTCCGTGTTGTGCTTCAGGGTGGAGCCGATGCCCGGAGTGTCGACCAGCACCACCCCCTGCCGCAGAATAGGCGCCGGATGGCCGATGTCTACATGCTTGACCTTCCGGTGATTATCGGGATTCCCCTTTTCCGACACATAGTCGGCCAGAAAGTGGTTTAACGACCCCTCCTGTTCAGGATTGAAACGCAGCGACTGCCGGTGATCGGCAAAGACAACTTCGGCGTACCTGGTGTCAGCCGATTGAATAAAGGTCGGGATGGCAGTCACCGGCAGAATATCCGTTGGCAGCAGATTTTCTCCAAGGAGGGCGTTTAAGAAGGTGCTCTTCCCCCGTTTGAACTGACCAAGCACCGCCAGACGAAAACGTCCCTGCTGCAACCTCAACTGCAAGTCCCTAAGCTGCTCCAGGCCCTCCAAAGCCTGACCGTCAACCACCCGGCAAGCTGCCAGAGCCTGCTCAATAATCCCTTTTAAATCCGTTGTCGACACTGAATCATCCACAAAAAATCACCCCAGTTAAATGTCCCCTATCATTGTTCCTGCCGAGATGTGCGCAAAAACAACACCAGCGCCCCATCGCCGCCATAGCGGCGGGGAGCCCGTCCCCACTGGACAACATGCGCCGTTCCTTCCCGGCGCAGAAAATCCTCCACCGCCTGACGCACCACCGGCTCACCGACAGCTGAGTGCAGCCCCTTGCCGGTGACAACCAGCACCACCTCGGCCCCCTGATACGCCGCATTCTGCAGGAAATGGCGCATTTTCTCATCAACCTCGCGGCGCAGCACCCCGTGCAGATCGAGGGTCGCATCCGGAGCAATGCGACCCCTGCGTATTTTTTTCATGCGCGATGGCGATGGCGATGGCGCAATGGCTGGTGATGGCTCCGGCAGGTGATCGGCAAACTGCACGTCAAGATGGGTCATGGCCTGCAGAAACAACTCCCGATCATCCGCTGCAGCAGACTGTTCCACTGTGGCTTCGGTTGCGGCGTTCTCTTTTCTGTCCAGGGGCTGACCAGTCTCGCCGGAAGTCATCGGCTGCACGCCCAGGGCCTTCATGGTCGTGGAGAAATCGACGTCCC
>CALFFB010000007.1 GCA_937958075.1 uncultured Geobacteraceae bacterium
AACAAATTATTAATTCGTTTCTTTATATCTCGTCTTAGGTGGTGCCGATCATGAGTGCCCGATCAGACAACTCCACTCAAAAAATGTTAGATTACACTTAACAATTGGCAATTTCAAGAAAATACTTGAAATTTTTCCTTATGGATATCATATTATTTTCATAATAAATGTGAAGAGGATATCCCATATGATCACGTTGCCGAAGGCGCTTTTGGACAAATATGACGATTGGCTGGAACGGGAGGCGGTTGATGCCAACCGTCATGGCGAGCACCGGAAATGGCTACGCTATTATCTGGATTTCTGCCACAAATACGGGAATGGATACCTTGACGAACTGAGCCTTGGTCTATTCGCCGAAAAGCTGCAAGACAAAGGTCAGCACCCTTTCCAGATCGAGGAAGCGTCACGTGCCGTTCGTTTGTATTACCGAATGGCCGGGGAAACGAAAGATGCCCTGCCGACACCTGCCTGCGAACCTGAAAGAATCTCAAAACTGCCTCCGGCCACCATGAAATCTGAAGGTGCGTCCTGGGTGGGTGAACTGACAAGGCTCAGGGAAGAAATCCGGATTCGTCATTATTCTGCCAAAACGCTATCGAGTTATTATGGCTGGGCCAGAAAGTTCCAGGCTTTTGTCCGGAGCAAGTCCCCCACATTGCTTGATACCGACGATGTCAAACGGTATTTGACGTGGCTGGCGGTGGAAAGGGATGTTGCGGCCTCAACACAGAATCAGTCATTCAATGCGCTGTTGTTTTTTTATCGACACGTTCTGGGCAAAGAATTCGGAAAAGTTGATGGCGTTGTACGCGCCAAGCGGCGTAAATACGTGCCGGTGGTCCTGTCCCGGGAGGAGATCGACATAGTTCTAAGTAAACTTGAGCCTCCTTTTGACCTTGTTGTAAAACTGCTTTATGGCTGTGGGCTCCGGATATCGGAGTGTCTGGATCTTCGAGTGAACGCATTCAACCTTGAGATGGGTGTGCTGACAATTCATGACGGCAAAGGCGGAAAGGACAGAACGGTGCCTTTGCCCGAAACCTTGGTTCCGGCTATTCGTTCTCAACTGGAGGTGGTTCGCTCCATTCTTGATCAGGATTTGTCTACGGAAAGCTTCGCCGGGACGTTTCTGCCACACGCACTGGAACGCAAATATCCAAAAGCTCCGACAGAATTTATCTGGCAGTGGTTTTTCCCGGCCATATTGCTGACAAAAGTTTCAGGCGCAAATGAGTTCAGACGCTATCATTTGCATGTGTCGCATGTGAACAAGGCCATCAAAGCGGCATCCGATTCCACAACGCTGACAAAGCGCGTGACGGCGCACACTTTCCGCCACAGCTTCGCCAGTCATCTTCTTCAGGCAAATTACGATATCCGGACGATACAGGAATTACTGGGGCATAGTGATGTGCAGACAACAATGATCTATACGCATACGGTCAAAAGTTCGACAAAGAAAGAGCCTCGCAGTCCGTTGGATTTTTGAACGCTTCAGTCGAGCAGGCGCATTTGGACGTGTTCGCGAGAGGGAATGCGCAGGGCCAGGCCGGGCTCGAGCGCCAACGGGAAAAAGAGGTCGTTGTAGTCGCAGATGATCCACCAGAGCCTGGCGTCACCCAGATAGCGGTGCGCGAGCAGATCCAGGCGGTCGCCCTCGACCACGGTGTGTAGGCGGTCGTCGTGTCTGGGGGTGGTGTCGATGCGCTGGCGCATGCCGAGGGAGGTACCGTCGCTGTCCCGGTAGAGAAGGCAGCGGGCGTATCGGGAATTGCGGCCGATCATGAGCGCACCTCCGACCAGTTGATGGAACGGTCCACATATTCCTCGAGGACGATGTCCACCTCGGCGCGTTGCGGCAGCAGGTTGTCCCGGTCGAACAGGCCGAAGAAACGCGCCTTCACCTGCCGGACGATGCAGGTCACGCCTGGGTAGAGATCGCCGAAAATGAGCAGTACGCGGTGCGGCGCGTTCTTGAGCATGGTTCCGGCGTGTTCCGGATATTGCAGCGAGCGGAGCCAGTCGACCTTCTGTTTGACCGGCCCCTTGAACAGCTCGACCTTGAAGGCGATCCGGCGCGGTTCCCCGGCGACGTACTGGTAGCGCGGGTGGCTCATGCCGGGGATCTTGATCGTCGCGTAGTCGGTCGACTTCTCGTCGCTGATGGAGTTGGGGTTGTACTGGAATTCAAGCCGCTCCCCCGTGTCGGCGTCCACCAGATATCCCTTGATGGGCTGTTGATCCCAGGCCATTGCTTACACCTCGGCGATCTCGAGGATCGGCTTGCCCAGTTGTCCGGCCCGGTCGAGTTCCCGCCGCATGCCGCTGGAAATGCCGTTGCCGGTGAACGCCCACACCTCGTCGCAACATTCCATGTAGGCCAGACCGCAGGCGATGCCCGTCTCCCGCTGCTCGGGAACGCTGTCGTCGGTGAAGGTCGGATACAGCAGGTGCGGCGCGAACGGCGCGTGACCGTTTCTCATGACCCGACGGCAAAGCGCCTCGGCGACCCTCACGTTTCGGGCTATGTCACCCGCGAACGGGCTGCAGACAAAGATGCGTTTCATCGGTCCTCTCAAAGTGTTTCGTAGTTTCTGATCTTCCGCTCCCGAAGGTCCTTGTAGACGGCCTCGGCCACCTTCCGGCCATCGATGTTGGTGGTCACGCTCAGTTCCACCGGGCGGTCGGCCAGGCCATCGAGGCGCGAGAGCAGCGATTCCAGCAG
>CALFFB010000008.1 GCA_937958075.1 uncultured Geobacteraceae bacterium
GCTGCCCCCCTGAACCACCACCGCCCGCCTCGAACAATAGCCGAGGCGGGCGGTGGTGGTTTTTTGTGTTTTAATAAAAACTACTGTGTAGCGGTCTGCAGTTGCTCTGACAGTGAGCGCGCGTAGGCGTTGCGTGCAGTTTGGAGAATAGCAAGATCCTGCTGCTTTTGGGATATTTTCTGATCAACCAATTGCAACGACAATAGATCGTTTTTCGCTTGGTCACTTAATCCATCAAGTTCATATTCTTTTCCATCAATTGTTACAGTTTTCGACATCTTTCCTCCTTTACAGCGATATCTAAGCATGTGTTACAATGAACAGAACAATAAAACCTTGTTTAATATAGCATCTTTGTGAAAGAGCTACAAGGAAATAGCCCACCTAATGAAATATAATTTAATTCAAGTCAGGCCAGAAAGCTTGGCCGTCACGTATCCAAGGCGGCCATTCGCCCAAAGGCCGTTGAGCTTTGATAAACTGACTGAGCAAAACGCTAAGCCACTGCCGCAATTTTTCAGGATAAAAAACAACAACTGATCGGCTTCTTCTCAGGCTGTCTAGAAAAACCAACTTAACTCCCATTTCTGCTACAGTGATATCTATGCTTTGAACCAGATAGATCGGTGCCCCATCATGAGGTGCCGCTACTGGAACTTGTGGATATGTTGATTTTTTCGAAATCTTCTGGATCAACTGGTCGACTGTGCAATCCTGTAAGTCAGATGCTGAAGCAATATTCTTAACAGGCGCTGAGTCAACCACAAATCAACAACTGTGTTATCATCTTGTTCAATGTCAAGACGGATTCGATCTTTTCTCGTACTATATAAAGTTTATAAGTGACTCATATCAACGTAACAGATAGTCCCAGTACAATGCCGACGCTGTTAGCGGCTTGATCGTACCAACAAAAATTCCGTCCAGGAATAATTACCTGAACGCATTCAATAATAAAACCAGCACTAAACAGTAAAAGCAAATAAATTAAAGTATCGTCTGGCCCCTCTGAGCGTGTTAAGATCATCAACGTAATAATAAAGAAAAAATCAGATGGAGTAATTTGTCATTTGGCAGCCAAGGTGGCAGCAGGGAGCCAGGCAACAAACAACCAAACATAAAAAACAGTGACAAAAGTAGAAGAACGTATAAAAACACAATATTTATCTATCACCATCAGGGTTGGCAATAATCAGCGAGAAACGACACAGCTAGTGTTCAGGAAATCTTTAACGCTTTGAAAGTCGGTAGATATTTAACGTTGAAAACTTCAGACTGCTGGACCAATTCCCTGATGTTGTCTTCCTCCTTTTCAATAGTTTTTCCGTCTTTTACAAGTTTTTGTCCTTGTACTTTTAAGAGTTGCCAAACAAACATGGCCTGTTCTTCTGGTTTTTTTTCCCCATTTTGCAAAGCTTTCAGGAAAAGTTGCTGAAAACGACCGACGGTAACTCCACCGCCGGTAACAGGACTGGCTAGAGTGTTGATGTCGTTGTTGCCTCTGGCATGGTGTTGAAGAAATTGATTAATCTTATCGATTTTTTCAACGTTTTTAATAATCTGTGCTTCCTCTAGAACTGGAGCACAATTTCCAGTACCAATCAAAATGATAGCCGCTTGAAGAATCTGTTGAAAGGTGAGTGATGTTTTGTTAAGGGATTCTTCAATTTGACCCAAGGTGCGAGTTTTATGGTCAGCCATCAGGTTAAGAATTGGGTTGTAAACAGTGTCGGTCATGGACGCTTCACCCAAGGCACCATTGACTTTAAGGGTGATATCATTTCGACTTGTTTGTAGTACAATTCTCTGTTGGCGCAGGGCTTCCGCTTGTTCGAGAGGCAGGAGACGCCTCGCACCTTTCACCCAGTAGTCACGACGAAATTGCTGATTTGTCATAAAATCACGCACGCTTTCTCGGAACATCGAATCGGGTATTTTTTGTACAAATGCCTGCTGATCAGGGGTCAGGTTTATACTGTCGATATGGTCCAGATAGTGTGCGGAGCAAGCGTACTGTAGTTTGGCTGGTTCCAGCCAGTCAGCCATAGTGCTGAAATGCATGGGGTGCCAGTCACGATTAAAATATTCATGAGCCAGGTAATGACGGTTTTGCGCCCTAAGTTTTTTAACCCTTTCGTCAACCAGAGGATTAGCGCGAGAGAACAGCGGATTCGTTGCTAACAATTGTTCGGCAAAGTCGATGGCGTCATCAATACGTGAGACGATGCCATGCCCTTCTGAGCCAATGACTTCAGCGTGCTCTGTCATGAGATGACGCATTGGTGCAAAAGCAGCCCAGCCTGGAAACGTATTGTAACTGACATATAAAACACCACCTACTTTGAGTTTGCGCCGAATAAAGTCAACAATAATTCGCCGGTTATCATCGCTGATCCAGCTCCAGATACCATGTAGCCCGATATAATCAAATTCCGGCAAATCGCAGCGCTGAGAGAAGTCAGCAAAAGCATCATCCTGCAGTTGAGCATCACTACCAGAAACAGCCGCCAATTTCTGGGCAAATGCTGCTTGCGCGGGGTTAAAATCGGTCCCGTACCAACGAACTGAACTGGCTGCCGCATGTAAGTTGGTGCTCAATCCTTGACCAAACCCTAGCTCACAAGCGGTTACTACTTCAGGAAATGAAAGACCACTGTTTAAAAATGCCAACTTGATACGCAGAGGGTTAAGCTCAGTATAATAGCCATAAGTATAACTAATATCGGAAACATAGCCGGAACTCCAGGTTGTCATAAAATATCCTCATTAGTGATTTGTTGCGTATATAAGTAAAACTAGATGGCTACTTAAACAATTCCCCCCCTTATTCCCTAGATTTTTATAATCATGCCCGTGTGGTGAACGTTTGAACATGAAAGGGTTGAAAGGATCTCTTGGAGTGGGATTCCCCCTCCTGCGCTGAAAGTAGTCTAGAACTTTTAATTATCTGAGTTTGCATTGTGGCGGCGCGTTGGCGTGCGCATGGTCACAAACTCTTCGGCGCTGGTGGGATGGA
>CALFFB010000009.1 GCA_937958075.1 uncultured Geobacteraceae bacterium
GATCTCTATCAGGATGACCACAAGAAATGTGCTGTCGTCGTCCACTATCTCGGAGAGCAGCGGACAGAGATGGTGTCCTTTCTTCAGACCCTGCCGGAAACGGATATGGATATCCTCGTACAGTACGGCCATAAAAACAGCTTAAACGTTATCAGGGGCGATGGCCTGCTGCGCATCAGGGTTGATGACCCGGCGCTGTGGTTGCAGTATGCCGCCGGTTCCTTCGCTCAGGTGAATCTCGAACAGAACCGCGCCCTGGTTGCGACGGTACTGGACATGGTGCCCTGGAAGCCTGCTGATCGGGTGCTGGAGCTGTATTGCGGCATGGGTAACTTCAGCCTGCCACTGGCCAGACGGGTTGCCCGGGTTGTCGGTGTCGAGGAATCAACACAATCCATTGCCATGGCCAGACACAACGCGCAGCACAACGCTATTGCCAATACGTCTTTTGTTGCGGCCGCTGCGGAAACTTTTGTGGCCGGCCTTAAACCGGACGATTTTGACGCGGTCCTGCTTGATCCGCCGCGTACCGGTGCCTACCCGGTGATGAAGTTGCTCAGACAATACAGAATCCCCCGTATCGTCTATGTTTCCTGCGATCCGCAAACGCTGGCGCGGGATATTGAACCGCTGCTGCATAACGGTTATCAGCTGCGGGGCAGTCGGCCCCTCGATATGTTTCCCCAGACCCACCACTGTGAAAGTGTGACCTGGCTGGAACGGGAAAATTGACGGCTCAGGCTGTCTGCTTTCTAGGCAGCGACAGAAAAGTGTGATGAAGTTTTGTGCAGTTTGCTCCCGGGCCGACGCCTGTGTTTCGGGCGCGATGATGCAGTCAAAAGAAGAGATATGTAATTTCAGATAGTTAGGAGAAATTTCCAGAGCCTTATGGTTGTGGCAGACTCCTTGCTATATCAGGGTGGTGTTGGCGACAGGTCAATGCCTGACAGGAACGTAAATTTAAGTGACAGGAGGCAGTTGTTATGCGCAAGGTTGAAGCGATTATCAAACCTTTCAAGCTCGATGAAGTCAAAGAGGCATTGAACGAGATCGGGATCCAGGGCATCACCGTCAGTGAGGTGAAGGGGTTCGGTCGCCAGAAAGGGCATACGGAACTTTATCGCGGCGCCGAGTATGTTGTCGATTTTATCCCCAAGATCAAGATGGAAATTATCGTCGCCGATGATCTTGTCAGCAAGGTGGTCGAAACCATCGCTGAAACCGCGAAAACCGGTCGTATCGGTGACGGCAAGATTTTTGTCACTCCGATTGACGAGGTCGTTCGTATCAGAACCGGTGAGCGCGGCGAGGATGCCCTCTAAAACCATTGCCGTCGGTCTGTTTGAAAATTTACGTAATGCTGCACCAATCACTCTTAAAAAAAGGAGAAGTAACAGATGACCCCAAGTGAAGCCGTACAGTTTGCCAAAGACAATGATGTCCTGTTTATAGATTTCAAGTTTCTCGATTTTGTTGGAATCTGGCAGCACTTTACCACTCCGATTGCTGAATTCAGCGAGGATGTTTTCGAGGAAGGTATCGGCTTCGATGGTTCTTCGATTCGCGGCTGGCAGCCCATCCACAATTCGGACATGCTGATCATGCCCGACCCGACAACAGCCAAGATCGACCCCTTTGTCGAGATGAAAACCTTAAGTTTTATCTGCAACATCATCGATCCCATCACCCGTGAGGGCTACACCCGCGACCCGCGTTTTATTGCCCAGAAGGCCGAGGCCTATCTCAAGTCGACGGGTATCGGCGATACGGCATTTTTCGGTCCGGAGCCGGAGTGCTTCATTTTTGACGACGTGCGTTACGCTTCCAGTGCTAACGAGTCCTTCTATGTGATCGACTCCATTGAGGGAATCTGGAATACCGGTCGCGAGGAGTTTCCTAACCTGGGATACAAGCCGAAACACAAGGGGGGCTATTTCCCCGTGGCACCGACGGACAGCCAGGTCGACCTGCGGAACGAGATGATGATGGTCCTGCAGGAAGTCGGTCTGCATATTGAGTGCGGACACCACGAAGTTGCCACCGGTGGTCAGTGTGAAATCGACATGCGCTTCGATTCCCTGCTGAAAATGGGGGACAATCTGCAGTGGTTCAAGTATGTTCTCAAGAATGTCGCCTTCCGCAATGGCAAAACCGTAACCTTTATGCCCAAGCCGGTTTATGGTGACAACGGTTCCGGTATGCACTGTCATCAGTCCATCTGGAAGGATGGCAAAAACCTGTTCGCCGGTGACGGCTATGGTGGTCTGTCAAAGACGGCCATGTACTACATCGGTGGTATCATGAGGCATGCCAAGGCCCTGTGCGCCTTTACCAACCCGACCACCAATTCTTACAAGCGTCTGGTACCGGGCTATGAGGCACCGGTTAATCTGGCGTACTCCAACCGCAACCGTTCCGCCTCCCTGCGGATTCCCGTGACCAGCAATGAGAAAGCCAAGCGGATTGAGTACCGTACGCCGGATGCCTCGGCCAACGGCTACCTGGCCTTCGCCGCGATGCTCATGGCCGGACTGGACGGTATCGAGAACAAGATTGATCCCGGCCAGCCTCTGGACAAGGATATCTACGGACTGTCCCCGGAAGAGTTGAAGGACATTCCCAATGTCGCGACCTCCCTGGCGGACGCCCTGGACAATCTGGAGAAGGATCACGCGTTCCTGCTCAAAGGCGATGTCTTTACCGAAGATGTCATCGATATGTGGATCAGCTACAAGCGCAGCGCTGAGGTGGATCCGGTGCGCATGCGTCCGGTACCCGAGGAATTCAATCTTTATTTCGACTGTTAATTCCTCACCAGGATTCCACTGAAACAAAAAAGCCTCCGGATTTTCCGGAGGCTTTTTTAATGGTAACGTTTTATGTTTTTACCATAGAGTCAGGCAACAGCGCCCTGTTCAGCCTCTTTGACAATATGCAGATCGCGTTGCGGGAAAGGAATGCTGATCCCTTCAGCGTCAAATCGGGTTTTAATGGTTTCCTGCAGGTCGAAGAGCAGGGGCCAGTAATCGCCGGTTTTGACCCAGGGGCGCACCGCAAAATCGACACTGCTTTCACCCAGAGCCAGAACACCGATGGTCGGCGCCGGATCGGGCAAAATGCGCTCATCCTTTGCCAGGATGTCCTCAAGAACTGCCCGCACCTTTTTCAGGTCGTCGCCATAACCGACACCGATGACCAGATCGAGGCGCCGGGTGGGTTTGGCGGAATAGTTGGTGATGGACGAGCCCATGATCTGGCCGTTGGGGATCACGATCTGCTTGTTGTCGCCGGAGCGCATCTGCGTACTGAAAATCTGGATTTCCTCGACAATACCAGAGGTGCCGGCTGCTTCGATAAAATCCCCGACCTTGAAAGGGCGGAAAATAATGAGCAGGACGCCGGCGGCAAAATTGCTCAGGGTGCCCTGCAGAGAAAGACCGATCGCCAGACCGGCAGCTGCAACAACCGCAGCAAAGGACGTTGTTTCCACTCCCATTTTGCTGATGGCGGCAATGATGACAAAGACCATGATCGCCGCATAGAGCATGTTCTTGACAAATTTGACCAGGGTCTCTTCAACCTTGGCCCTGGTCATGGTTTTGGCAACAGTGTTGGAGACAACCCTGGCCACAATCCGGCCGACAATAAAAATGACAATGGCCCAGAGCAGAGGCAAACCGTAAGTCTGAATCAGACCGTAAAACATGTCCGGAGACATTTCGTTCATAAGACCTCCATCATTCTGTCAGTAGAAAAGCATGAGTGCTGCATAATGCCCACAGGAGCAATAATAGCAAAAAAATACGTCAGTAGGCGTTATCGGCAACAAAATTTTTAATGAGATTTCGATCCGCCGGCATCCGGGTACAGTTGCGGGGCAGGTTCCGCAACTTTTCAATGGCCGGGATATTCAGGGCGACTGGTCCAATTGCCCGGGTGATGGCCTCGGGAAATTTTGCCGGATGAGCCGTTGCCAGGCAGATGTGTGTGTGTTCACCGCCTATCCTGTTGGCTGCGGCAACGCCGACGGCGGTATGGGGGTCCAGTACATAACCGGTATTCTTGTAAAAGGTTTTGATCTGTTCCAGAGTCTGCTGGTCGTCGATGGAGGCCGCGGCGAAATCCTCCTGTATCCGCGCTTGCAGTGACTGGCTGAAGGACATTTTGCCGGTGGCTTTGAAGTCGTTCATGGCCTCTGTGACTTTTTCCGGGCACTCGTCAAGAAGATAGTAGAGGTAACGCTCAAAATTGCTGGCGATCTGAATGTCCATGGAGGGGGACAGGGAGTGATGAACCTGGGCTACCGAGTAGTCGCCGTTATTGACAAAGCGGGTGAGGATATTGTTGGCATTGGTGGCCAGAATCAGCTTTTCAACGGGAAGGCCCATCCTGCGGGCCATGTAGCCGGCAAAGATATCGCCAAAGTTGCCCGTCGGTACGCTGAACTGAACGCGTGAATGGTCATTGCCGCGCCGGACCTGAAAGTAGGCGTAAAAGTAATAGACGACCTGGGCCAGAACACGCACCCAGTTGATGGAATTAATCGCCCCCAGAGCCTGTTGCTCCTTGAAGGATTGATCGTTGAAGAGATCCTTGACGATGGCCTGGGCGTCATCAAAGGTACCGTCAATCGCAATATTGAAGACATTCTCATCGGTGACGGTGGTCATCTGCATTTCCTGCACCGCCGACACGCGACCGTGGGGAAAAAGGATGAAAATATTGATATTGCTCTTGCCGCGCACACCGGCAATGGCGGCGCTGCCGGTATCACCACTGGTGGCGCCGACAATGTTCAGGCGTTTGTTGTCACGCTGCAGATAGTACTCGAAGAGGTTGCCGAGAAATTGCAGGGCAATGTCCTTGAAGGCCAGGGTCGGGCCGTGAAACAGCTCCAGAATCTGCATGTTGCCCCTTTTGACCAGAGGCGTAACCTCGGGATGATCAAAACTGGCATAGGAGCGTTTAATCAATTTGCGCAGATCCTCTGTCGGTACGTCGGTGGCAAAGCGGGAAATAATGGCAAAAGCCAGGTCGGGGTAGGAAAGGCCGCTGAGCTCGCTCAATTCATCGTCCGTAAATCCGGGGATCTCCTGTGGCAGAAGCAAGCCGCCATCGGACGCCAGTCCCATCATGACGGCCTCACTGAAAGACAGATCACGAACCTGGCCACGCGTACTGCAGTATTTCATTGCAAAATGTCCTTTTGTGAAAAATATGTTGTTACCTGTTTGTCAGCAGTCGTTTTATGAACGGATGCATACTACCGATTATGCCGACGTAATAAAAGGGATCCCATAAAAAAAGCGGAAGATCCCGCATCGGATCTTCCGCTTTAAACACCAGCAGAGGTGTCAGTCAGACGACTTACTGACCGGCTTCCTGGGCGTCGACTACAGCCACGGCGGCCATGTTGATGATGTCGGAGACATCATCGCCGCGCTGGAGAACGTGCACAGGTTTTTTCATACCCATCAGGATCGGACCGACAGCTTCGGCTCCGCCCAGCTTGTTGAGCAGTTTGTAGCTGATATTGCCCGACTGCAGATCGGGGAAAATGAAGACGTTGGCATCGCCTTTGAGCATGGAGAAGGGATACTGTTTTTCGGTCAGCTCCGGATCAAGGGCGACATTCGCCTGGATTTCGCCGTCGACGATCAAGTCGGGGGCCAGCTGCTTGACCAGGGCCGTGGCCTTTTTCACCTTGAGGGCCAGGGGGTCGTTGCTGCTGCCGAAGTTGGAGAAGGAGAGCATGGCCACCTTGGGAACGATATCGAACTGACGGACCTTTTCCGCCACCAGGATGGCTGTTTCCGCAAGTTCTTCCGGAGTCGGGTCGATGGCAACCGTCGCGTCGGCAATAAAGACCACCTGCTTTTTGAAAACCATCATGTACATGCCGTGTACCTTGGACAGGTCACTCTGCTTACCGATGACCTCCAAGGACGGACGGATGGTTTCCGGATAGTGATGATTGATGCCGGAAAGCATGGTGTCGGCATCCCCCTGTTGCACCATCAGGGCACCGAAGTAGTTGTAATTCCCTTTGATCTGGCTCAGGGCACCATTGAGGGTGACCCCCTTGCGTTGACGCAGTTCAAACATGGTGTTGACATATTCAACACGTTTGTCACTGGTGGTCGGGTCGATCACGGTGATACCGGACAGATCGACATGCAGCTCCTGGGCCTTGGTGGCGATAGCGTCGGCGTTGCCAAGGAGAATCGGGGTGGCGATTTTTTCTGTGACCAGAATGTGGGCGGCGCGCAGGATCTTGTCCTCCTCGCCTTCCGGGAAAACGATCCGCTTGGGGTTGGCCTTGGCTTTGTTGATCAGGGTGCGCATGACCTCCTTGGAACGGCCCTGCATCGCCTCAAGGGTCTCGATGTATTTGGCCATGTCCTTGATGGGGCGGCGGGCAACGCCAGTATCCATGGCAGCCTGGGCGACTGCCGGTGCTACATGCAGCAGCACGCGGGGATCAAAGGGCTTGGGGATAATGTACTCGCGCCCGAACTGGATATTCTCACCGGCATAGGCCTTGCGCACCGAGTCGGGCACATCCATCTTCGCCAGATCGGCCAGGGCCTTGACCGCGGCCAGTTTCATTTCGACATTGATGGCGCTGGCATGAACGTCGAGGGCTCCACGGAACAGGAACGGGAAGCACAGAACGTTATTGACCTGATTGGTGTAATCGGAACGACCGGTGCCGATGATAACGTCATCACGGACGGCCTTGGCTTCCGGCGGGGTGATTTCCGGATCGGGATTGGCCATGGCAAAGACGATAGGATTCGGAGCCATGGAACGGAGCATTTCGGGTGAAAGGGCCCCCTTGGCGGACAGGCCGAAGAAGATATCGGCGCCCTTGACGGCGTCTTCAAGGGTCCGGGCGTCGGTTTCCGCCGCCAGCCGTTCCTTGTATTCATTCATGCCGGCGGTACGCCCCTTGTAGATTACACCTTTGGTGTCACAGACAATAACGTTGTCCTTGTCGATGCCCATGGTCACCGCCAGGTTGGCGCAGGCGACACCGGAAGCACCAGCGCCGTTGACCACCATTTTCACATCCTTGATGTTTTTGCCGACGATTTCAAGGGCATTGAGCATGCCGGCGGCGGCGATAATGGCCGTACCGTGCTGATCGTCATGGAAAACCGGAATATCCATGATTTCGGCGAGCTTTTCTTCGATGTAGAAACACTCAGGTCCCTTGATGTCCTCCAGGTTGATACCGCCGAAAGTTGGTTCCAGCAGCTTGACGGTGCGGATGATCTCGTCAGGGTCCTTGGAGTTTATTTCGATGTCAAAAACATCGATATCGGCGAAGCTCTTAAACAGGACGCCTTTACCTTCCATGACCGGCTTGCCGGCCAGGGCGCCGATATCTCCGAGACCCAGAACCGCCGTACCATTGGAAACAACGGCTACGAGGTTGCCCTTGGCTGTATATTTATAGGCATCTGCCGGATTTTTTTCGATTTCAAGACAGGGCTCAGCGACCCCCGGGCTGTAGGCGAGGGCCAGATCGCGGCTGGTGGCGCAGGGTTTTGTGGTAATGACCTCAATCTTTCCTTTACGACCTTTACTGTGGTAATCAAGAGCATCTTGGCGCATTGACATGAGAGTGTGTCCTCCTGTAAGAGAAATGGCGGGTGGGTAAATGGATGTCGTTCTTCCCCGGTGAACCTGCCTGGTGAAATTATTCAAAATAAAAAATTATAGTCATATTAAATCTTAGTCAAGGACAAAGCGCCTTGACCCCATTGAATATAAACTATTTTCACCATTACGCAATGCTGATGCCAATTCATTCCGACCGTTTATTTGTGTGATTGAAGGGTGCTGGTCGGAATGTCCGTGATGCCTGTGATAATATGCGCTTTAGGGTGGTCAGGTTTTCGCCGATAGTGGCGAAATTTTAACAGGGATAAAAATAGGAATGAATTCTGCGAGGTGTTCCGGCCGTTCTGCTCTCAGCACTTGCCGTAGCAGCAGAAGCAGACTGCTGACGCGAACCCGGCAATTGACATGACCCGTGTGTGACGAGCCCTGATAATGAAGGATATTAAAAATGCTTGAGATCTTTTATCGCGGTGGTCCGCTGATGTATCCAATCCTGTTCTGTTCGATCATCGGTTGGGCCATTTTCATGGAGCGTTTTTTTGCCTACTTCCAGATCCGGCGTGATCTTCTCGCCATGCAGCGGCGGGTTGTCAGCCTGCTGCAGGAGGGACATTTAGCTGAAGCCCTTGCCCTGTCTGATCGCGGTAAAACGCCCCTTGCGCGCATATTGCAGGTGGTTCTGAAAAATCAGGGCCGGTCGCGGGCCTATTTAAAGGCTCTGGCCGAAGAGGTCGGCGTGCGTGAGGCTGTGTCCCTGCAGCGCTATCTGGGACTTCTGGGGACCATTGCCAATGTCGCCCCGCTTTTGGGGCTGCTCGGCACCGTTCTGGGGATGATCAACGCTTTCAACGTGATTGCGGCGCAGGGGGTCGGCACCCCGGCAACCCTCGGTGGCGGCATCTCCGAGGCCCTTATCACAACGGCTGCCGGCTTGACCGTTGCCGTGCCCATGTTGCTGGTGCACCGTTATCTGACAGCACGCTCGGAACGTTTGACCCTTGAACTTGAAGAGGCCTCCATGCAGATCATTGATCGGATCGAAGGCTGACGGAACCCATGGGATTTCGCCGCAAGATACAGGAATCGCCTCGCATCGAACTGACACCGATGATCGATGTCGTTTTTTTGCTGCTGATTTTTTTTATGATTTCTACAACCTTTATCGAACGTCCCGGTGTCGCCATCGACCTGCCGGAAGGTGGTGACCGGATAGAGGCCACAGAAGTCGAGGACGTTCAGGTCTATCTGACGGAGGATGGCGATATCTATCTGAAACAGGAACAGATCACCCGCGAGGCTCTCAAGGCGCATCTGGAAAGTTTTGGAGAACAGGCAAAGGTTTCGACCTTTCTGCTGATGGCCGACACCTCCGCCCGCCACGGGTGGGTGGTGGAGTTGATGGAAATTGCCCGCACCTCCGGGTTTGTCAAGTTTGCCATCGCTACCGATCGTCAGGTCGACGCAACGACCATCAGGGACGATCAGCGATAACCGTTCTCTTGCAAACCTTGTTCGTGGTCACAGCGGACAGACGCGACACCAGAGGTCGTAATCATCCCCGGTCAAGGCGTGAAAGCCCTCAATCCGCTCCCGATAGAAGTCGAGGTGTTCACACGCCCGTTCTATCTCCCTGAACTGATATTCCTCTATCCAGCCCTGGGCAAAACAGTAGCGGTAGAAGGCGGCAACCCCCTGCAATGTGTCGCCGAGTTCCTTGGCGTTGGGTTCCAGTGCCTGGTGAATGTACCAGTTGCCGGCAAAGCCGCGCACCTGCTCGGCGGAAATGAGGAAAACATTGGTCCGCAAGCGGTCAATGACAAAATCACGCAGGAAATAATCCGCTCCACGGGCCAGGGCTCCGGCTGTCAGCTGGTCATGCCCGAGGCTGCCGAGCAAATACTGATGAAATTCTTTCAACAGCTGCTGACACAGTTGATCCACCCGGATCTCGTCGTCGAGGGTGAGAATGCTCCATTGATCCTTGTTGATCTCGTCCTGTTGTTGCGGCATGAACTTCACTCCTTTTTGACCACATCGACCTTTGTGAACGCTCGACGTTTTACCATCGAAAAAAAATCAGCGTCAAGGTGTTCACCTGTTTGCCGGCGGGTCTTGCTGTCACCGGACATTCGCCCATATTGAAAAGGACCGCAATCCACGAATTGCCCGGTGCCGTCAATCCTTGATTTACACTGATCATGTCCTTTGCTAAACTCCTTCTCTTTTTGAGAAGATATCTCTCCACGGCGACTTTCACTGGTAATTCGATGTCAACGACGACCCCCTTGATGCGGCAGTATCTTGAAATTAAATCCGGATATGAAGATGCCATCCTGTTTTTCCGGCTGGGTGATTTTTATGAAATGTTTATGGAGGATGCCGTTGTCGCCGCCCGGATCCTCGGTATCACCCTGACCTCACGTAACAAGGGGGAGGAAGATGCGGTGCCTTTATGCGGCGTGCCGTACCACAGCAGTCAGGGGTATATCGCCAAGCTGGTAGCCGCCGGTTACCGGGTGGCGATCTGTGAGCAGGTCGAAGATCCGAAAACGGCCAGGGGCATAGTCCGGCGGGAGGTTGTCAAGGTTGTCACCCCGGGGCTGATGACCGACACGGAGAGTCTGGAACCGAAGGAAAACAATTACCTCGTAGCGCTGGTGGCAACGGAAGGGGGGTATGGCGTCGCGCATGTGGATATTACCACCGGCGTTTTCCGAACAACGCAGGTTGCCGACATGACCCAGGTGGAAAGTGAACTGTCATCCCTGCGCCCGCGCGAGCTGCTGCTGTCTGAAGCCTGCGCTCTCAGGGAACAGGCTGACCGGCCGCGACTTTTGGACGAGGTGCTGTGCAACCTGTTGCCGGAGTGGGTGTTCTCCACGGATTACGCCAGTCAACAGCTCTGTTCCTTTTACCAGGTCGCCGGGCTGGGTTCCTTCGGTTGCGCGGATTTGCCGGCGGCCCAGCAGGCGGCCGGGGCGATTCTTTATTATCTGCAGGACACCCAGAAAGAGGGGGTGCAGCACCTGCATCCGCTGCAAACCTACCAGGTACGTCATGCCATGGTGCTGGATGAAGCCACCCGGCGCAATCTGGAGCTGACAGCAACCCTGCACGAGGGGAAAAAGAAGGGGTCGCTGCTGGGGGTTCTGGACCGGACAATGACGGCCATGGGTGGACGCACCCTGCGGCACTGGATTCACTACCCTCTGGTTGATCTGGAACAGATCCGCCTGCGCCAGGCTGCGGTTTCGGAGCTGGTGGACAACAGTCTGCACCGGGGCGATCTGCGCCAGTTACTGGATGGCGTGTACGACCTTGAACGTCTCAACAGCAAGATTGCCATGGCCAGCGCCAACGCCAAGGATCTGGTGGCCCTGCGTGACTCCCTGGCGCGGATTCCAGCCATAGCAGAGCTGCTGGAGGTGTTTTCTGACCCCTTTTTACAGCAATTGCGCCGGCGCATCGACGCCCTGGAGGAATTGAAAGAAGTCCTTGCCGCGGCCATTGTTGATGATCCGCCCTTTGTCCTGCGTGACGGGGGAATGATCAGGGACGGTTACCACGCCGAACTGGACGAACTGCGCCTGATCAGCCGTGAAGGGAAGGGCTGGATTGCGGCGATGGAGGCCAGGGAGCGGGAGCGTACCGGAATTTCCTCGTTGAAAATCAAGTACAACAAAGTGTTCGGCTATTTCATCGAGGTGACCCACCGACATCAGGACAGAATTCCCGAGGACTATCAGCGCAAGCAGACCCTGGTGAATGCCGAACGCTACATTACCGCCGAACTGAAAGAAGTAGAAGACAAGGTTCTCGGTGCCGATGAACGCATGGCCGAACTGGAATACAGTCTGTTTCAGCAGTTGCGTAGCCAGGCGGCGCAGCAGAGCAAGCGCATTCAACAAACGGCCGAGGTTCTTGCCATTGTCGATGTTCTGGCTGGCCTGGCCGATCTGGCTCATGATCGCAATTATGTGTGTCCTCAACTCGATGAGTCCGGGGTGGTTTCCATCGACGGTGGACGCCATCCGGTTATCGAAGAGATGCCCCTCAAGGAGTCCTTTGTTCCCAATGATGTCCTTCTCGACCAGCAGCAGAATCAGCTGCTGATCATTACCGGCCCCAATATGGCGGGCAAGTCGACCTTCATGCGCCAGGTGGCCCTGATTGTGTTGATGGCGCAACTGGGCAGCCATGTCCCGGCAGATGCCGCCCGCATCGGGGTGGTTGACCGCATCTTTACCCGGGTGGGTGCCAGTGATAATCTGGCCAAGGGGGAATCGACCTTTATGGTCGAAATGAACGAAACGGCCAATATCCTTCGCCATGCGACACCGAACAGCTTGATCGTTCTCGATGAAATCGGTCGCGGTACCTCAACCTACGACGGCGTCAGCATTGCCTGGGCGGTCGCCGAATACCTTCACAACAATCCGGAGGTCGCGGCCAAGACCCTGTTCGCCACCCATTACCACGAGCTGACGGAACTGGCGCAGACCTGTGAGCGGGTGAAGAATTACAATGTCGCGGTCAAGGAGTGGAACGACCAGATCATCTTTCTGCGCAAGATCGTCCCCGGCAGTGCCAGCCGCTCTTACGGTATCCAGGTCGGGCGGCTGGCCGGTTTGCCGGAGACGGTGATCCGCCGCGCCAAGAACATTCTGCATGATTTGGAGGCGGGTGAGCATAAGCAACGGGACTTTTTCAAAACAACAAAACAGGGGGGCGCACAGGGCGAAATGGCAGGCCAGTTGCCGCTGTTTGCCGGAGATAGGGACGATCCTCTACGGGCCCGGCTTAAGGAGATTGATATCCGGCGGATAACCCCGCTGGAAGCTCTTAACCTGCTGGATGAATTACAAAAGACACTATAGATGAAAATTTTACGTCAAATTCTCGGGGTCAGCGTGTTGCTCCTCGCCCTTTTTGTCGCGGGTGAGAGCACAGCGGCTGACAGCTATCAAGTCCTGCGTCAGGAGTATCAGCGTCTGACGACTTCAGCTCAGCTTCAGCGCCAGCGTGCCAACTGGGAGCATCTCATTGCGCGTTTTGATCGGTTTGTCGGCAATGAGCCCCAAAGCCCTTATATTGACAACGCTTATTTTTTGAGGGCACGCACCCAGGATGGACTGGCCCGGGCTTCCGGGCGCACATCAGATGCCCGTCTGGCCATCGATCACTATGCGCATATGGCGGAACGTTTTCCCACCAGCCGCTTTGCCGACGACGCCTTGTACCACGCCGGTCAGCTGGCCGAGGATCGATTACGCGATCAAGCCGGCGCCGTCCGTTTCTATCGCCGGGTGGTCAGGGAGATGGCGGACGGTGATATGGTGTCCGAAGCGCGTAAACGTCTGGCGGTCCTGCCTGCCGTCGCGGAGGATGACAGGGCGGAAACCCCTTCCGCACCGCAGGTCACAACCGGGCGTGAGGAACATCACGCCACCGCCAGCGCTCCAACCCTGACCGCCGTGCGTTTCTGGAGCGGACCTGAATATACCCGCATTGTCCTTGACCTGACGGCGCCGGTGATCGCTGAACCCCATTACCTCGCCGGTCAACATCCTCGCCTGTATTTTGATCTGGTCTACACCGAACCGGCGGCTGATCTGCCCGCGGTCATTCCCATTGACAACGGGCTGGTTGAGCGGGTCAGGGCCAGTCGCTTTGACACACAACGGTCGCGGGTTGTCATCGATCTCGCCCGGGAGCTTGAATATCGCACCACCACCCTGACCAGCCCCCATCGGCTGGTGATCGACATCCTCGGCGCGCCTTCCACCCCGGCGACCAGCCCCGATCCAAACCGGTTTGCCGATGATACCATTGCCGGCATTCTTGACCGCTCCGCCGACCGGCAGCCGGAATTGCGCGTGCGTCAGACATCCAGCGGTGAAGGGGTGCGACTGATTGTCGTTGATGCCGGCCACGGCGGGCGCGATCCCGGTGCCATCGGTCCCTCGGGCACCAGGGAGAAGGATGTCAACCTGGCCCTGGCCAAGATCACGGCCGAGGCCCTGCGCAAGCAGCTCGGAGTCAAGGTGTTGCTGACCCGTGACGACGACACGTATCTCGATTTACGTGAACGGACGGCCTACGCCAATCGGGTCGGGGCTGACCTGTTCATCTCCCTGCACGCCAACGCCAGTAACAGCAGCCGCCCCTACGGGGTAGAGACCTATTTTCTGAATCTCTCGAAAACCGACGAAGCCGCGGCCGTCGCCGCGCGGGAAAACGGCATGACCGTCGAGGAGGTCAGCAACCTCGAAGCCATCCTGTTTGATCTGATGGCCAACGCCAAGATCAACGAATCGAGCCGGCTGGCGGCGGAGATTCAGCAGGCGCTGGTGCGTGAGCTGGCACCCCATTTCAGCGACATTCGCGATCTGGGGGTCAAGCAGGGACCTTTTCATGTCCTTCTCGGGGCGAATATGCCCTCCGCTCTGGTGGAGGCCGCATTTATCTCCAATCCCCGCGAAGAAAAGCGCTTGAAATCACGCGATTATCAACGCCGTGTTGCTGACGCTATCGTCAGGGCGGTCAAGCACTATGCCATTGCTATGGGGCAGACCGCATGGAACTGACGCGCCGCATGGCTCGCAACAGCTGTGATCTGATTCCTTTGGCCCTGCCGGACTCTCTGGCTTCCTTTGAACAGGATCGGGACGCGATTCTGGCCGCCGCCCGTCGTTACCTCGACGACAATTACGAACAGCTGCAGCAAAAAGCCTTTGCCGGCGCCCCCGGACGCCTGATTGTCAAGCAGTTAAGCAGCCTCTTCGATCAGCTGCACCAGCGGTTGTTTCCTCTGCTGACAGCCGACATCGGTGCCGCTGATCTGTCGCGTTATGCCCTGATTGCCGTTGGTGGCTACGGTCGTGACGAAATGAATCCGAACTCGGATATCGACCTGATGTTTTACTACGAGGACGGAGCCGGCGAGGCCATCAAGCAGTTCAGTGACCGTCTTTTGTATCTGCTCTGGGATCTCGGTCTGGAAGTCGGCTACAGCATCCGTAATGCCGCCGATTGTCTGGAGCAGGCCGAGGACACGACGGTCCGGACCTCCCTGCTGGATACCCGCCTGATTGCCGGAGCTGCCGGGGTTTATGAGCGATTTGGTGAGGACGTTCTGGTTCCTTTGATAAACCGGGAACCGCAAAAGTTCATTCGCTTGAAGCTTGATGAGCGGGAAAACCGTAAAAGAAAATACGGCGCATCGGTTTATCTGCTGGAACCCAATGTCAAGGAAGGCGAGGGGGGACTGCGTGAACTGCAGGACGCACTGTGGATTGCCCGCAGTAAATACAGGGTCGCCAGTCTCCACGAACTGCTGACCCGGGGTATCCTCAACGAGCAGGAGGTTGAGGACTATCTTGACGCCCAGAATTATCTGTGGACTATCCGCAATCTGCTGCATTTCCTCAGCCGGCGTAAAACCGATCAGCTCAGCTTCGAGGTTCAGCAGCAGATCGCCCGGCATCTGGGTTTTGTCAACAAAGCCAGCGGCTCGGCGGTTGAGCAGTTCATGCAGGACTATTACGCCCGTGCCAACCGGATTGAGCATCTGGCGACCAAAATCATCGTCGACGCCACCCAGGTCCAGACCCCGCCCAAGGGGGTTTTCAATTTTCTGGTCAGACGGAATCTGGAGGATGGCTTTTATCTTTTACGCGGCGAGTTGCGGGCCAGCAAAAATCTTGTTCTGCTGCAGAATCCGGAACTGATGATGGTCGCTTTCGAGCTGGCACAGCGCCACGAGGCGTCCCTGTGTTTCGAGCTCAAGCAGCTGATTCGTGAAAACCTCCACCTGGTCAACGACAAGGTCAGGCGCAGCAAGCGGATCAATGAGTCGTTTCTGACCATCCTGCGCGACTTCAAAGGCGTCGGTAAAACCCTGCTCAAGATGCACCACCTGCAGTTTCTCAACGCCTTTATTCCGGAATTTAAAAAGATTTACTGCAAGGTTCAGTTCGACCTCTATCACATCTATACGGTGGATATTCATACCCTGTTTGCCGTCAGCGAAATAGAGAAGCTGTGGCGGGGGGAATACCGCGAAACCCAGCCTCTGCTGAGCGATGCCATTCACAATATCGAGAAACCGGAACTGCTGCTGCTGGCCATTCTGTTCCATGATATCGGCAAGGGCAGCGGCAAGGATCACAGCATCCGAGGCGCCGAACTGATCCCCCGTATTGCCCGACGCTTGCGCCTGAACCGGGAAGACACCATGCGTCTGCAGTTTCTGGTCGCCCATCACCTGAAGATGGCTCATATTTCCCAGCGGCGTGACCTGCAGGACATGAAGATGATCGCCCAGTTCGCCGATCTGATGCAGATGAGCGAGAATCTGCGCATGCTTTATCTGCTGACCTTTGCCGACATCAAGGCCGTCGGCCCCGATGTCTGGTCTGAATGGAAGGGAACCCTGCTTCAGGAACTGTACGAGAAAACCTACGATGTCCTGGAGAAAAAGGACTTTTATCAGGAGCAGCGCACGGAAAAGGCCCGCAACCGCAAGCGCAAGGTGCGCAAGGCGCTGCAGGGGGAATTCTCCGACCACAGAATCACCCGCGCCCTGAACAGTCTGAACAACCGCTACCTGTTGAGTTATCGTTCTTCAGAGATCATCCCCCACATGCGGCTGGCCTTGAGCCGTGGACGCAGGGCCCTGGCCATGCACGTGGAGCAGTTCGAAGAAGGGAAATTTACCGAGGTCACTATTGCCACCATCGACTCTCCGGGCCTGTTCTCCCAGATCGCCGGAGTCATGGCGGCGCATTCCATCAATATCCTCGGGGCTCAGATCCATACCCGGAAAAATGGCGATGTTCTGGATGTCCTCCAGGTCAACAATCCTGTGGGCGAAATTGTCGACAAGCCACAGAAGTGGCAACGGGTCGAGGACGATTTGTGCGCGGTTCTGGAGGGGCGGGTCAATGTGGAGGATCTGGTGAAGAAGCTGCGCGAGCCCGCCTATCTGAAAAAACCCATGCGCCATTCCCAGCGCCCGAACCGCATCGAGTTTGACAATGAAGTTTCCGACAAATACACGGTGATCGATATCTACGCCCGGGACAAGGTCGGCCTGCTGTATGAGATGACCCGGACCTTGAAGGAACTGGGGTTGTATATCGCGGTTTCAAAAATCGCCACCAAGGTCGATCAGGCGGCTGACGTGTTTTATGTCTACGACATTTTCGGACAGAAAATTGTCGATCCGGTCAGGATTGATGAAATTCGCACGACCATGCTTGACCGACTGCAGTAAAGGGCGGGGCCATGGATCGATGGGCGGACGATTTTCTCGATTACGCGAGTGTGGTCAAGGGGGCAGCGAAAAACACCCTTGAGGCTTACGGACGTGATCTGGTGAGTTATCTTGGTTACCTGCAGCACCAGGAAAAGGTCAGCCGACCGGAAGAGATCGACTCCCTGATGATCGCGCGTTTTCTGACCCGGGAGATGAAGCAGGGTCTGTCAGCGCGCAGTCGGGCCAGACGCTTGAGTACGGTACGCCAGTTTCATCAGTTTATGCTGCGCGAAGGATACCTTGACAGCGACCCCAGCGCCCGGATTGATGCCCCGCGAGACGTGCACAAGCTGCCTCAACTCCTCAGCTTTGCCGAGGTAGAGCGGTTGCTGGAGACGCCCGCCGGAGAGCGTGCCGTCTGTCGTCGCGACAAGGCGATGCTGGAGGTTCTGTACGCCACCGGGATGCGGGTGACGGAACTGGTGGGTCTGCGTGTGGCGGATCTGAAGCTGGATATCGGTTGTCTGCAGGTCATGGGCAAGGGCTCAAAGCAGCGTCTGATCCCCCTGGGTGAGGTTGCCCTTGAATATCTTGGCGAATATCTGCACAATGCCAGACCGCGACTGGCGACGGGAACATCCGGTCAGGAGGTGTTTCTCAATGTTCGCGGCGGCAGAATGAGCCGTCAGGGTTTCTGGAAAAACCTCAAACGATATGCTCTGCGCGCAGGAATCCGGCAACCCGTTTACCCGCATCTGTTGCGACATTCCTTCGCTACCCACCTGCTGGAGAACGGTGCTGATCTGCGGGTGGTGCAGACCATGCTGGGGCATGCGGATGTGTCCACGACCCAGATTTACACTCATGTTGTGCAGGAACGCCTGAAACAGATACATCAGCAGTATCATCCCCGGGGATGATATAACGACAGGATAGTGTGTTATGAAATATATCGTATTGCTGGGTGACGGCATGGCCGATGAGCCGCTGCCGGAACTCGATGGCAAAACCCCCCTTGAAGTGGCCAGCACTCCGAATATGGACCGTTTGAGCCGTCGTGGTCAGGTCGGCCTGGCGGCGACGGTGCCGGATGGTTACCCGCCGGGCAGTGACGTCGCCAACCTGTCGGTGTTCGGTTATGACCCCCGGGAGTGCTACACCGGCCGATCGCCCCTGGAGGCTGCCAGCATGGGTGTTGAGCTGGCTCCTGACGATGTCGCTTTTCGTCTGAATTTTGTCTGGCTCGAAGCCCATTTCGGCAAGCTCTACATGGGTGATTTCTCGGCCGGTCACATCACGACCGAAGACGCGTCACAGCTCATCGATACACTGCAGCAGGAATTGGGCGGCGATGAGTTCAATTTCTACCCCGGCGTATCCTACCGGCATCTGATGGTCTGGAAGAAGGGCAAGGACCGCCTGAGTTTTACTCCGCCCCATGATATTTCGACAAAAAGTATCGAAGACTACCTGCCCCAGGGCGATGGCGCCGCGACCTTGCTGGAATTGATGAATTCGGCGCAGATGCTGCTGGTTGATCATCCCGTCAATAATCGGCGGGTGGCCATGCAGGAGGTCCCGGCGAACTCCATCTGGCTCTGGGGGCACGGGCGCAGGCCGGCCATTGAGACCTACCGGCAGCGTTACGGCCTGACCGGTGCGGTTATTTCCGCTGTCGATCTGATCCGCGGGATCGGGGTCAACGCCGGCCTTGATATTATCGAAGTGCCGGGCGCTACCGGCTATATTGACACCAATTACAAGGGCAAGGCGGACTATGCCATTGAGGCGTTAAAAAGCCGTGACTTTGTGTATCTGCATGTGGAAGCTCCGGATGAAGCGGCCCACGGCGGATTGCTCAAGGAAAAAATCGAAGCGATAGAAAACTTTGACAGGCTGGTTGTTGGAACCATCTGTGAGCGGCTGGCAGAGGTCGGCGACTGCCGGATTCTGATCACCCCAGATCATCCCACTCCGGTTGCCAGGCGTACCCATACCCGCGATCCGGTTCCCTTTATCCTCTATGACTCCCGTGCCGATTTCGCATCAGCCGCGCAAGCCTATTCGGAGGCCCAGGCCAGGGGGACCGGCCTGCAGGTGACAGGTCATCTGTTGCTCGACCGGCTGCTTGAGCGCTAGAAACGCGTTCTGACCATGACCGATGTTCTTTTTGTGCGTCTGGAGCAGCGTGATAAAGCCCTGCACCTGTGTCGCTGGGCGCAGCGCTTTTTCGATGAAGGCGAACCGGTGCTGATTCGGGTGGAGGATGACGAGCAGGCGCAGGCGCTGGATCGCTATCTCTGGACCTTCAGTAAAGACGCCTTTCTTCCCCATGGCTGTGCCGTCGATCAGGACGACACTCTTGGGCAAGAGCCTATTGTCATTGTCACGGCGGAAGAGAACCTGAACAACGCCACCCGGTTGCTGCTGGGTGCCCCCTGTTCCCTTGAGTTTATCGCCTGCTTTCCCCGGGCGATCGATTTTGCGGAACTGTACGATGCCGACCTGGCTCAGCAGTCGCGCCAACGGTTCAGCAGCTATCGCCAGGCCGGCTTCAACCCGCGTATGGCCTGAATGGATGCAGGAGTTCTTCAAGTGCAAGTGCCGTCTGAAAATATAGTCGTTGTCCTGGTGGAACCGCAAGGCGCGGGGAATATCGGCTCCGTATGCCGGGCGATGCTCAATTTCGGCATCAGCGATTTACGTCTGGTCAATCCACAGGTTGATCATCAGAGCTTTGAGGCAAAAAAGATGGCCGTCAAGGCCGCAGACCTGCTTTCCCGGGCGCGGGTTTATACCGCCCTGGATCAGGCCCTGGCTGACTGTTCAGTGAGTTTTGGTACCACCCGGCGTTTCGGTCGTTATCGTGAAGGGTTGCTGCACCCTGATGAGGCTGCACGGATCAGCTGCCAGCTGCCTGCCAACGCCCTTGCGGCATTCGTCTTTGGCCGGGAGGACAAGGGTCTGTTGACCGAAGAGCTGGACCTGTGCCAGCACTTTATTACCATTCCGACGGACGAAGGACTGCCGTCCATGAATCTGTCCCATGCTGTTGCCCTCTGTCTCTATGAGGTACGTAAAACCCGTGGCGCACTGCAGGGGCAAAGTCATGGTCGCAAACGACTGGCACCCAACCGGGAGCTGGAAGCCCTTTATCAGCATATGCGCGGGACGCTGGTGGAGGCCGGGTATCTCAATCCGCAGAACCCGGATCATATCCTGCGAACCTACCGCCGCATTATCGGGCGCGCTGGTTTGAATGAGCGTGAAGTCAGGGTTTTGCGCGGTTTATTCAACCAGATTGATGTGCTGCTGGGAAACAAGATGCAGCGCAGGGCGCGCTGACGGCAGGGCATTGATGACCGGTTTCCGCCTCGTCTTTTTCGGGTAGCGGTATTTTCTTCTTGCTTTTTGCCAAGTTAATTGGTACATGTTTGCTGTTGTGGGATTTTGAAAAAGTGAGCTTCGCGGCTCGCTTTTTTTATTATCTGGAATAAAAAGGAATCCAAGGTGGAGTTGACAGCAAAGATTGAACAGTTGGTGACACCCTTGCTGGATGAGCTGGCGCTGGAACTGGTTGATATGGAATACCGGCGTGAACCCGGCGGCTGGGTGCTGCGTTTTTATCTCGACAAGGATGGCGGCATTACCCTGGATGACTGTGCTGCTGCCAGTCGTCAGATCAGCTCGTTGCTCGATGTTGAGGATATTATCCCCAACGCTTATAATCTGGAGGTTTCTTCTCCAGGGCTCGAGCGTCCGCTGAAGAAGCGTGCGGATTTTGAACGTTTTGCCGGACAGCGCGTAAAGCTGAAAACTATTGATCCGGTTGATCCGGACGGCACCTCGAAGCGCCGGAAAACCTTCACCGGCGTCCTTGACGGGATCAGCGGTGATGCTGTTGTGCTGGTGCTCGACGGGCGCTCACCAGTCGCAGTCCATATCGCCTTGCATAATATTGATGCGGCACATCTGGTGCCGGAATTTTAAACAGCTGCCGGCTGACAGGTTCGCCGGTCCATACAAAGGGGTAAAACAGGATGGTGGGTAACCTCAATCACATCATCGATCAGGTTGTAAAAGACAAGGGCATCGACCGGGATGTGCTGATCGACGCACTTGAGTCTGCGGTTCTATCCGCGGCCAACAAGAAATTCCGTAACACCCGTGATCTCGAAGCGCACTTCAATCCGGAAAACGGCGAAGTTGAAGTCTTTGAATTCGTCACCGTGGTTGAAGAGGTGATCGACTCCTACAAGGAGATCGACATCGCGGAAGCGCGTGAAATCGATCCCGAGGTCGAGGTCGGTGATTCCCTCGGGATGATGCTCGAGGCAGGTTCCTTCAGTCGCATTGCCGCCCAGACCGCCAAGCAGGTTATCATTCAGAAAGTGCGTGAAGCCGAACGTGAGGGCATCTATTCCGAGTTCAAGGATCGCGTCGGCGAGGTGGTTAACGGCATTGTCAGGCGTTATGAACGCGGTGATCTTATTGTCGACCTTGGTCGTGCCGAGGCAATACTGCCGAATCGCGAACAGGTCCCGCGGGAAAACTACCGCCAGTCGGATCGGGTGCGGGCCTATATTTCCGAAGTGAAAATGTCAGCCAAGGGGCCGCAGATCATCCTTTCCCGAACCCATCCGGGGCTGCTGATTTCCCTGTTCGCCTCCGAGGTGCCGGAGATCGCCGAAGGTATTGTTGAAATCAAAGGCGCGGCACGTGAGCCCGGCAGCCGGGCGAAGATCGCCGTTCTGTCCCATGATGTGGATGTCGATCCGGTGGGGGCCTGTGTCGGCATGCGCGGCTCGCGGGTACAGAATGTGGTCACCGAGTTGCGCGGGGAACGCATCGATATTATCCCCTGGACCCACGATCCGGCCCGCTTCGCCTGTGCCGCTCTGGCGCCGGCTGAGGTGTCCCGCGTCTATATCGACGATGAAGACAAGGCCATGGAGATTATTGTTCCTGATGATCAACTGTCCCTCGCTATTGGTAAAAAGGGGCAGAATGTCCGTCTGGCGGCAAAGTTGATCGGCTGGCGCATCGACATCAAGAGCGAATCGCGGGCCCAGGAAGAAGAGGAAGAACAGGCGCGGATCGAAGAGGCTGCTGAGGATGCCGTGGCCGAAGCTGCTGCCCCTGAGGCGCCGGAAGATACGCCGGTTGTGGACAGCGACGATGAGCAGGCGGATGAGGTCGGGGCCGAAGCTGAGCCGACCGAAGAAGCGCCTGAACACAAGGATGGAGCTTGATCAGGATTGATGAGGGTCGCAGCGGGAAAATCGCCACAGCGCATGTGTGTGGCCTGTCGCAAAAGTCAGGAGAAAAGCGGGCTTTTACGATTTGTCCTTGATCCTGAGGGGCGCGTTGTGCTCGATTATCGACAGCAGCTCCCCGGTCGTGGCACCTACACCTGCGTGAGTCCGCACTGCCTGGCAGCAGCAGTCAAAAAGAATGCCTTCCGCAGAACCTACGCCGATGCGCTGAAGGCCACCGTGGATGCCGCCGAACTGCAGCAGCAGGCAGCGCGGGCTGTGGAAAAAAGAATTGTCGGGCTGCTGGCGATGGCACGCAAGTCAGGACAGCTGATTTCGGGTTCCAATCAGGTTCTGGACGGGCTGAAAAAGGCGTCACCACCGGCCCTTGTTGTCATCGCCCGGGATACAGCCGAAGCCATGACCGAACGGATCGTTAGCACCGCCCGTCCATTGGCGGTAGCAACAGCGCGCATGTTTGATAAATCAACACTGGGCCGGCTGCTCGGTAAAGAAGAGCGCAGCGTCGCAGCGGTAATGCCCGGCGCGCTCGCCGATGCGCTGCAGAGTGAATTGTGCAGGTATGAACTGGTAAGGGAGAATTGATGGGTAAGGTCAGAGTCTACGAACTCGCAAAACAGATGGGTCTGGAAAACAAGGAACTGCTGACGCGGCTCGCCGATGCCGGTGTTGAGGCCGCTTCGCACGCCAGCTCCTTAAGTGATGAAGATATAAAGAAATTCGAGGCCCATCAGCAGACACCTCATGAAAAGGTAGAAGAGGCTGTCATCAAGCCGGGCCTGATCCGGCGTAGACGCACGGTCGTCAAGGCGGAACCGGAGTCTGAGGCGGTTTCTGAGCCGGAGTCAAAGGCGGATGCGTCAGCCGACGAACCGCCGGCAGCCGCTGCGCCGGTCAGGGAGGAAGAGCAAAAGGCCGAGGCTCCGAAACCGGAAGAATCGCCCGTCACTCCAGCCGCACCACCTGCTGCCGCTACCAGGGAGACAGAAGATACCCCGGTTGCGCCGCCGAAGGCTGAGACCAAAAAGACCGCCGGCGCCGAACCTGTCGCCGAGAAAAAACCGTCATCAGCAGATGCCGGAGTCCCTGCGGCGAAGGAGCCCAAGGCCGAGGCAGCCGCTCCCGTGGAAGAGGCAACGGGGGACCGTGCCAAGATTCTCGGCCGGGTTGAGTTGCCGACCCAGCGCAGCACCGCGCAGCGGCGTGAACAGTCCCAGGGGCGTCCGGCGCGTCCGACTTCGCGGCCATCGCGTCCGGACCAGGGGACACAGACCCCGGGCGGCAAGCCCCGGGTACGGCCGGAAGCTGCACCGGTAGCCGCCATGGAACAGCCCTTGCCGGAGAAGGAAGGGCGGAACAATAAAAAGCGTAAAAAAGGCCGTTATGCCAATGATGCCTTTGATCAGGGCGATGGCCATGTTTCCCGTCGCGGTCGCCGGGTTGAGGTCTTTGAGCCCGGTCGCATGGGCCAGAAGAAGAAGCGCGGCAAACAGTCCAAGCAGACCCGGCAGACGGAAGTGACCATCAGCAAGGCCATCAAGCGGGTCATCAAGATCAGCGACTCCATCACCGTCGGTGAGCTGGCCAAGCGCATGGGGGTCAAGGCCAACGAACTCATTGCCGAACTCATGCGTCAGGGCTCGATGGTGACCATCAACCATCCCCTCGATTATGAATCGGCGGCGATTCTAGCATCCGAGTTCAACTACGAAGTGGAAAATGTGGCTTTTGACGAGGAATCAATCCTTGAAGTCGAGATGCCCAAGGAAAAGGATGCGGCGGAAGATCTGCGTATCCGGCCACCGGTGGTGACCATCATGGGCCATGTTGACCACGGTAAAACCAGCCTGCTCGATGCCATTCGGGAAGCGCGGGTCACCGAGGGCGAAGCCGGTGGTATCACCCAGCACATCGGTGCCTACGATGTGGAGCTCGACGGGCGCAAGATCACCTTCCTCGATACGCCCGGTCACGAGGCCTTTACGGCCATGCGGGCGCGGGGTGCCGGGGTAACGGATATCGTCATTCTGGTGGTGGCGGCCGATGACGGGGTGATGCCGCAAACCAAGGAAGCCATCAATCACTCCAAGGCTGCCGGCGTGCCGATTATCGTCGCCATCAACAAGATAGACAAGCCGGAAGCCAATCCTGACCGGGTCAAGCAGGAGCTGACAGAATTCGAACTGGTGCCGGAAGAGTGGGGCGGTGAGACCATTTATGTCGAGGTTTCCGCCAAGCAGAAGACAAACCTTGATACCCTGCTGGAGATGATTCTGCTTCAGGCGGAAGTTCTCGAACTGCGGGCAAATCCCGACAAGCGCGCCAAGGGCTCCATTGTCGAGGCCCGGCTCGATAAAGGGCGCGGACCGGTGGCCACGGTGCTGGTTCAGGACGGGACCCTGAAGGTTGGTGATTCCATTGTCGCCGGTCTGCATTTCGGTCGTGTACGCTCGATGACAGCGGCCAATGGCGACCAGGTCAAGGAGGCCGGACCATCCTTCCCCGTTGAGGTGACCGGCCTGGGCGGCGTGCCCGACGCCGGGGATACCTTCCATGCGGTCGAGAATGAAAAAGCTGCCAAGGAGGTTTCCCAGCATCGCCAGTCAAAGCAACGTGAGATTGATCTGGCCAAGAGCAGCAAGGCCTCCCTTGATCAGCTGTTTGCCCGCATGCAGGAGGGCGCGGTCGAGGAGCTGGCGGTGATCATCAAGGCCGATGTTCAGGGTTCTGTCGAAGCGGTTCGTGACGCTCTGGAGAAACTGTCCACTGACAGCTGTCGTCTCAATGTGATCCACACCGGTGTCGGCGGTATTTCCGAGAGTGATGTAACCCTTGCCACCGCCTCCAACGCCATCGTCCTTGGATTCAACGTCCGTCCTGAAGCCAAGGCGCGAACTCTGGCGGAAAATGAAACCGTGGATATCCGCCTGTACAGTGTCATCTATGACGCCGTCAATGATATTCACGATGCCATGGAGGGGCTGCTGGCTCCGACCCTCAAGGAGAAGCAGCTGGGCCATGCTGAAATCCGTGAAACCTTCCATGTGACCCGCGTCGGCACGATTGCCGGTTGCTATGTCACCGACGGCAAGATTGTCCGTAACGCCAAGGCTCGACTGGTGCGTGACAATGTCGTTGTCTGGGAAGGAAAACTCAGTTCCCTGAAGCGATTCAAGGATGATGCCCGGGAGGTCACCTCCGGTTACGAATGCGGTATCGGTCTGGAAAACTACAACGACCTCAAACAGGGTGATGTTATTGAAGCCTTTGAAGTGGAAGAGGTCAAGACTGTCCTCTAGGTACGCCCCGGGGTCGGCATGATCGTCGGTGTGTTGCGACTTGATATCCGGCTGCATGCAGCATCGGAGCTCAAACAGAAGCGTTCCCAGGTGAAACGGTTGTTGAACCGGATCAGGGCCGACTATCCGGTGTCTGCAGCTGAGGTCGGTCATCAGGATCTACTGCAGCGCAGTCTCATCGGTATCAGTCTGGTGTCAACCAGCGAAAAGCTGATCAGTGCGGTTTTTGCACGAATTGAAGAGCAGGTTGAAATGACAGGGATGAACATCATCGCTGCCGACCTTGAATACAGCCATTACGGAGATGATGTCCAGTGAGCAGCTTTCGCCCGGAACGGGTTGCCGAACAGATTCATCAGGAAGCAACACAGTTGGTGTTGCACCGGATAAAAGACCCCCGGGTTGCCGGTGTGACCTTGACCGGCGTCAGGGTGTCACGGGATTTGAGCCTGGCCCGCATCTACTTTACCGTGACCGATCTGGATACCCTTGATGCAGCGCAACGCGGCCTGAAAAGCGCCGCACCCTTTATCCGCCGCGAATTGAGTCAGATCATGCGGCTGCGTTATACCCCCGAGATCAAATTCCAGTTTGATGAGTCGGTCAGCCGTGGCCAGCGCATCGAGGAATTACTGCGTCAGGCCGGAGTGCAGGGGGAAGATCAGGATGCTGAGTGAGATTGTCAAGGCCCTGAGCACAGCCAATTCCGTACTGGTCGCCGCCCATGAAAGTCCGGACGGCGATGCCATTGGCTCAACCCTGGCACTGGGTCTGGCGTTGCGCGAAATGGGCAAAGAGGTCGTGATCTGTAACGTGGATGGTGTCCCCGATATCCTGTCTTTTCTGCCGGGGAGCGATCTGGTTCAGACGGCTGTCGCCGACTCCGCCCGCTTTGATCTGGGCTTTCTGCTGGATGCCGGGGAGTTGCGTCGCGCCGGGTTTGCCATGGAGAATCATTGCGCAACCCTGGTCAACATGGATCATCACCCCCATTCCGATTATGGTGATATCCGTTACGTTGATACCGGTGCCAGCGCCACGGCGGTGCTGATCTACCGTCTGCTGCTGGCCTGCGAGCACCCGTTGAGCCTCAATGTCGCAAAGGCGCTCTATGTTGGTCTGATCTCCGATACCGGGTCATTCCGTTACTCGAGCGCCAATCGTGAAGCCTTTACTGTGGCTGGAGAACTGGTCGATATCGGTGTTGATCCCTGGGATGTCGCCAGCCATCTGTATGAAAGCTACCCGCTGAAACGGATGCAGCTCCTCGGTCGGGTACTGGCCTCCCTGGATGTGTCTGCTTGCGGCCGGTATGCCTCCGTCGCACTACTGCAGGACGACCTGCGTCAGGTTGGTGCCGATATGGAGCTTTCAGACGGTTTTGTCAACTATCCGCGGGCCATCAAGGGGGTTGAGGTGGCCCTGTTTATTCGTCAGCAGCAGGACAATGTTTATCAGTTCAGCTTTCGCTCCCGAGGAACCATCGACGTTGGTTCCCTCGCCAGATCCCTTGGCGGGGGCGGCCATCACAACGCCGCCGGAGCCAAGATTGAAGCTGCTACCTGTGCTGCTGCCCGCACTATTGCCTACCACCACCTTGACCGCCTTCTGAGCTGATTCTTTCGTGCACGGAATTCTTCTCGTCGACAAACCCCGGGGCCTGACTTCCCATGATGTGGTTCGCAAAATCAGGCAACTGTACCGAACGCGCAAGGTCGGACATGCCGGGACCCTTGATCCTTTGGCGACGGGCGTACTGGTGGTGGCTGTCGGCGACGGGACGAAGATCCTGCAGTTTCTCTTTGACGATACCAAGAGCTATCGGGCGACCTTGCGCCTGGGGGTGGCAACGGATACCTTTGATGCCGATGGCCAGGTTCTGGCAACCAGAGAGGTCCCCCCCCTGGATATGGACAAAATAAACGCTGCCTGCAGGCCATTTCGTGGCGTGATCGAACAGTTGCCGCCCATGTATTCGGCGTTGAAACACCAGGGCGTGCCCCTGTACGAACTGGCCAGAAAAGGACAGGAAATAGAGCGTCAGGCACGGCAGATCTGTATTTCACGGCTGAATGTCTGTAGTTACTCCGCTCCTGAGCTGACGATTGAGGTTGATTGTTCCAAGGGCACCTATATCCGCTCGTTGGCTTCGGATCTAGGTGACGGGCTGGGGTGCGGCGCTCATCTCACTGCTTTGCGGCGCCTGCGCAGTGGCGTCTTTAGCCTGGAAAACTGTTATACCCTTGAGCAGCTGCGACAGCTGGAACAGCCGGCGGCTGCTTTGATCCCCCTGCCTGAAGCCCTTGGGGCTTTTGCCGTCGTCTATCCTGATGTCGCGGCGGTGCAGGACCTGGGGCACGGTATCCCCCCGCAACGGACATCCTGTCAACTGCCCGACGGCCTCCAGCCCGGCGATCTGGTGCGCCTGCAGCAGGATCGGCAGCTCCTCGCCGTGGCTCGCTACCAGCCTGATCGGAGAAGAGAAAAGCGCGGAGATTTCGAATTGATACGAGTGTTCGCCGGGTAGGTGGACAACGCGAATAAGCCTTTACATGGTCATTTTACCTGTGGTAGAAACCGCAGACGACCAAAATATACTTAACAGCCACGCCACTGGCTTAATGAACACAACAAAAAGGAGAATGCAGTGCTGGGTACAGAACGTAAACAGGAAATTATCAACGAGTACAAACGTCACGAAGGTGACACCGGATCGCCGGAGGTGCAGATCGCTATTTTGACCGAGCGTATCAACTATCTGACCGATCATTTCAAGACCCACAAGAAAGATCATCATTCCCGTCGCGGCCTGTTGAAGATGGTCGGCCAGCGTCGTCGCCTGCTGAACTATCTGATCAAGCAGGATGTCGAACGTTATCGCAGTCTGATCAAGGCCCTCGGCCTGCGGCGTTAGTTAGCGGCGCAGGGCGGCTCCCTTGATAAAACAGCCGCCCTGCGCACAGTGTTCATCATGGAGGTTGTCCGGAGAGAAGGCCCGGTGATCATCGGGTCTTGTCTCAGGCCATCCTCCTTTTATTATCAACCTAACAAATGATGAACCGGTCGTTGCCGGTCATCACCAAGGAGATGAAGCATGGCTTACCACAGAGTAGAAATTCCTTTTAACGGTCAACCCTTTATTATCGAAACCGGCAAGGTTGCCCGGCAGGCCGATGGCGCTGTCATCGTCACCTACGGCGAGACCAAGGTACTCTGTACCGCCGTTTCCAGCCGCTCCATGCGCGAAGGGCAGGACTTTTTCCCCCTGACCGTCAACTATTCAGAAAAATTCTATGCCAGTGGCAAGATTCCCGGTTCCTTTTTCCGTCGTGAGCGGGGTGCCAGCGAGCGCGAAACCCTGATCTGTCGTTTGATCGATCGCCCCATGCGGCCACTGTTTCCCAACGGTTACCTGTTTGAAACCCAGATTATGCCGACGGTGATTTCCGCTGATCTGGTTAATGATCCTGATACGCTGGCCATGGTTGCCGCCTCGGCCTGTGTCGAAGTGTCCGATATTCCCTTTGAAGGTCCAATTGCGGCGGTGCGGGTCGGTCGCGTCGAGGGTGAGCTGGTGGCCAACCCGACCCTGGAACAGATGCAGGTCAGTGATGTCGAACTGGTGGTTGCCGGTTCCCGCGATGCCATCATGATGGTCGAAGGGGAATCAAAATTCTTAAGCGAAGACGAGATGCTTGAAGCCGTTTTCTTCGGTCATCAGGCGCTGCAGCCCCTCATCGATGTGCAGCTTGAGCTGGCTCGACTGGTCGGCAAGGAAAAACGCGCTTTTGAACCGCCTCAGAAGGATCCGGAGCTGGCGCAAAAGGTGGCTGATCTGGCGGAAAAGAAGATTCAGGACGCCGTCAAGATCCAGGTCAAGCAGGACCGCTACGCCGCCCTCGCCGAGATACGCAAAGAGGTCAAAGAGCAGCTGGCCGTTGAATTCGAAGGTCGTGAAGGTGAAGTATCCGGGGCTCTGGGTTCTCTGGAAAAGACGGTCGTGCGCCGGATGGTCACCAAGGATCGTATCCGCATTGACGGCCGTGGCATGGCGGACATCCGCCCCATCAGCTGCGAGGTCGGGGTGCTGCCCCGGGCACACGGCAGCGCCCTGTTTACCCGCGGCGAGACGCAGGCTCTGGTGACGACGACCCTGGGAACTTCATCCGACGAACAGCGGATGGATAACATCCAGGGGATGGAGTTCAAGAAGTTCATGCTTCATTACAACTTCCCCCCGTTCTGCGTTGGCGAAACCAGTATGCGGCTGTTCCCTGGTCGTCGCGAAATCGGCCACGGCATGCTGGCCGAACGCAGTGCCGCCCAGGTTCTTCCGCAGCATGAGGACTTCCCCTATACCATCCGCATTGTTTCGGAGATTCTTGAGTCCAACGGCTCATCGTCCATGGCTTCGGTGTGTGGTGCCTCCATGGCGCTGATGGACGCCGGGGTACCGGTGACGGAACCCATTGCCGGTATCGCCATGGGGCTGATCAAGGAAGGGGAGGATGTTGCGGTTCTGTCTGACATCCTTGGTGATGAAGATCACTTAGGTGATATGGATTTCAAGGTTACCGGTACCGAGCGCGGCATTACCGCGTTGCAGATGGACATCAAGATTTCCGGCGTTACTCGGGAAATCATGCAGCAGGCCCTCGAACAGGCCAGAGCCGGTCGCGTCCATATCCTGGGCGAAATGGCCAAGGCGATTGCCGCGCCCCGCAGCGAACTGTCACAGCACGCGCCCCAGATCACCAGTATCAAGGTCAAGCAGGATCAGGTGCGGACAGTCATCGGTTCCGGTGGTAAAAATATCCGTGGTATCATCGAGGTCACCGGTTGTTCCATCGACATCCAGGATGACGGTACCATTCATATCGCATCAGCGGATGGAAATGCTGCCAAACTGGCTATTAAAATGATCCGTGATCTGACTCAGGAAGCGGAAGTGGATAAGCTTTATATGGGTAAAGTCAGGAAGATCATGGAGTTCGGTGCCTTTGTGGAAATCTTCCCCGGTACCGACGGCCTGATTCATGTGTCCGAATTGGCCAATGAGCGCGTAAAAAATGTGACCGACGTCCTGCAGGAAGGGGATGAGGTGCTCGTCAAGTGTATCGGCGTTGATCGTCAGGGCAAGATCAAGCTGTCACGCAAAGCAGCTATCGGTATGAGCATGCCGGAAGCAGAATAATCATATTGCCTTTGTTTCAGTAGGACAATCATGACAAGCGATGGCCGTGAAGAGGTAACTTTTTACGGCCATCGTTCGTTGCAGCCATTTAAAGTACAGGTGATGTCGGCAATGAAAGAGGACATACAGATTCACATCAAAAAACTCAGGGAGGGCGCGCAAATTCCTGCGTATATGACAGAACACGCGGCCGGTATGGATATCCATGCTCTGCCGGATACGCCGGTCTGCCTGGAGCCGGGTGAGCGGGCGCTGGTCCCCACGGGCCTGGCCGTGGCGATTCCCCACGGTTTTGAAATCCAGGTGCGGCCACGCTCAGGTCTGGCCCTTAAGCAGGGTATTGCCCTGGTCAATTCTCCGGGAACCATTGATGCCGATTACCGGGGGGAGATCGGGGTGATCCTCATCAACCACGGCAATGAAAGCTTCACTGTCAATCCTGGTGATCGCATTGCCCAGTTGATTGTCGCGCCCGTGACACGTGGTCGATTTGTTGAGGTTGCAGAACTGAATACGACAGCGCGCGGTGCGGGTGGCTTCGGCCATACCGGTGTGTCCGGGGCGTAACATGACCGACAAAGACCCCAGGGATCTGCTTGAATTTCCCTGTGATTATCAGTTCAAAGCCATCGGCGCTGCGGGTGAGCGCTTCCGCCGGGATGTCTGTACCGTGGTGAGTCGCCATGCCGACGCAGCAAACGAGGCCGTCAACTGGCAGGAGAGTCGACACGGCAATTATCAGTCCGTTTCCCTGCGCGTCACCCTCCAGAGTTATGAGCAGATGACTCTCATCTATGCTGAGCTGAAAACGCTTGACGGGCTGAAGATGCTGCTGTAGGCAGTGTTTTCAGCTCTGACAACCTAGAATAATCATGTCAACAAGGAGTTCTGTCATGTTGCTGGCGATTAACACGCAAAATCCGCAACCTCGATTGATTGCCCAGGTCGTTGACTGCTTGCGTCAAGGCGGGGTGATCATCTATCCGACGGACACCACCTACGGTATCGGATGCGATATTTTTAATAAAAAAGCGGTCAAAAAGATTTTTCAGATCAAGCAGCGCGATCAGCGCAAGCCCTTTTCCTTTATCTGCAGCGATCTGGCCGAAATCTCCAGTTATGCCCAGGTCAGCAATTTTGCCTTCAAGATTATGAAGCGCTATCTGCCCGGGCCCTATACCTTTGTTCTTGAAGCATCGAAGGTCGTGCCGGAATCCTTAAGTACCCGTCAGAAAACAGTAGGGGTTCGTATTCCCGATGACCCCATCTGTCAGGCCATAGTTCGGGAACTCGGTCAGCCTCTGGTGACCACCAGCGCCAATATATCCGGCGAGAAAACTCCGGCGGATCCTTATGAAATTCATCAGAAAATGGGAAATTTGGTTGATATGGTTATCGATGGCGGAATTCTGATGGATGAAGCGTCAACGGTGATCAGTCTGATCAATGACGAAATTGACGTGCTGCGGCAGGGTGCGGGCAGTACCTCGTGGATTGAGCAGCCGTAATAAAATGAAAAAACCGACTGATTATTTCAGTCGGTTTTTTTTTGACTGGTGCCGAAGGCGAGACTCGAACTCGCACGAGCAATTGCCCACCACCCCCTCAAGATGGCGTGTCTACCAGTTCCACCACTTCGGCAAAACGGATGTTCTTATACTGAATTGCGGCTCACCTTGTCAACAAAAAAGGTTTTTTTACGCAAATATTCAGTCCTACTGCTGCCCCGCCGGCGGAGATGCCGGGGCACTCTGGGCCGGTGCGTTGACAGCATCCGGCATGATGGTTTTGGAGGCAGGTGAACCGTAGTAATAGGCCAGGGACAAACTGGTCAGCATGAAGACAACGGCAACCCCGGCGGTGATTTTCGTCATGGTATTGCCACCGGTGGTACCAAACATGGTCTGGCTGCTGCCGGCACCGAATGATGCACCGGCCTGAGCGCCTTTGCCCATTTGTAATAGAACGATAACAACCAGTGCGATCGAAACAATGATGTGGATTCCGATTAGTATGGTGACCATGCCCAGAACTCTCCTGAAATTTTTTATATAAAGAATGAACTGCGGACGTATAGCACATCTTGAACAGTGGTGCAAAGACTTTCCGGAAAAAGAAGGGCTTTTCATCGGCATGTTGACCGCTTCTGCTAAAACATGATTTTGATACTGCCTGATGCTCTTGTATCGTAGCTTCGTTGTATCGTGAAAACTACTATAGTCACTATCATTTGCAAGATTAGAACGAGCACAATTTGTTATCAATTACCATAACAGGTAGGGGCCTCTCATATATAGATTGACAAGGATGGTGAGCGGTGCTAGAAAGTACCTCCTAAATTTTATGGAGTCTCATGCAATGGTAAAAAAACTTATCGGTCGCAAGCTCAAGTCATCCCGTCTCAAGCGTGATAAAACCATTCAGGAACTGGCCAGCCTTTCATCAGTTTCATCCAATATGATCTCGCGGATTGAGCGCGGCCTGACCATTCCGTCTGTTGAAATTCTTATGAAACTGGCGGACGCCCTGGGGTTGAGTCTGAGCTACTTTGTTGAAGAGGGGGAAAAGGGCAGTCAGGTCGTTTTTACTCCGGCCGGTGAAGGAACCCCGATGTTTTTTTTTGAAGACAAGCATCAGATCACCAGCTTGATGCAGGGCTTGCGCGATCCTGGTTTTGCGGTGTTTGTCGATACCCTGGAGCCGTACTGTGACAGTGGTGAGGGGGGGATGGTGCATACCGGTGAAGAATTCGCCATGGTTCTGGAGGGTTCCGTCGATTTTTTCATAGAAGACGAGAACTATCATTTGCAGCGAGGGGATTCTATCGCTTTCAAGGCATCGGCGCCGCACCGTTGGCACAACACAGCACCTCAGCAGGCTGTGGTGCTGTGGGTTGTGTCACCGCCGCCCCATATCTGAATGCCACACCGCAGGAGCCTGCGTCTATGCAGATTAAAAAAATTGTGGGCAAAAAACTCAAGGAGATCCGCCTTAAACAGGATATGACTATCCAGGTTCTGGCAGAAAAATCCCGGGTGTCCTCCAATATGATTTCACGGATTGAGCGTGGCTTGACCATCCCGTCCGTTGAAATTCTCATGCGTCTGGCAGCCGTGTTCGACAAAAGCATAAACTTTTTCGTTGAGGACGTCAGTACGTCCCACGAAGTTGTTTTTACCCGCCCTGGTGGTCGTGACAAAACTGTCTATGACGATGAATTCAACATGCACACGGAATCCTTCACCTCCGGCCTGCGTGATCCGCAGTTTATGTCCTTTTATTGTACGGTACAGAAGGGGGGGCGAAGCGGCGAGCAGAAGATGTACCATCCCGGAGATGAGTTGATCTATCTGCTTGAGGGACAGCTGAAAATGACCATCGTTGATGAGGAGTATTTCCTTGATGCCGGCGACAGTCTCTGCTTCAAGTCACATCTGCCGCACCGGTGGGAGAATATCGGTGAGGGCGATGCCAGGGTAATCTGGACCCTTTCACCCTTTACCATCATCTGACGGGACCAGGGCTGAGGTTGTTCTGTCGGCGGGGTGGCAACGAGGGGCAAAAATGACTTTCCTGCACAAGACCAGTTGAGATGTGTTTTTATTTGGTGTATAGTTTCCACAGTTTAAGCGAGGGGCACCCGAAAACACTGATTCCTTAAGGGGGGGTCAATGAACAAATCGGAACTGGTTGAAGCGCTGTCGCTGGAAAAAAATCTGACCTATAAAAAAGCCGAGCAGATCATCAATGTGGTCTTCGACTCCATGACCCAGGCTCTGGTTGACCGGGATCGTATTGAGATACGCGGCTTCGGCAGCTTTATGGTCAAGGAGTACAAGTCCTACATGGGGCGTAATCCGAAAACCGGCGAGATCATCAAGGTTGAAGAAAAACTCCTGCCTTTCTTCAAGGTCGGAAAAGAGCTGCGCGAGCGAGTTGACAGCTGATTTGTTCTTTTGCGCACATTGTTCGTTCATCATTTGAATGCATACGGGCTTGTCCATAACTGTTTATGGGTGAGCCCGTTGTTTTTTCAAACAGGTGACACATCAAAACAGTCAAGACAGTGAGGTCGGTCATGCTGCATATCTATCAGGGAATAACTCCGAAACTGCACGACAGCGTCTTTCGTGTCGGATCGGCAGAAATTATCGGCGACGTGGAGGTCGGCGAAGATTCAAGCCTCTGGTTTCATGTTGTGGTACGCGGTGATGTCAATATCATCAGGATAGGGAAGCGGACCAACGTGCAGGATGGTACAGTCATTCACGTGACCAATAAAACTCATCCAACCCTGATCGGTGACGATGTGACCATCGGGCACAATGTGACCCTGCATGGCTGCACCATTGGCAATCGCTGCCTTATCGGCATGGGGGCCGTCATTATGGATGGTGCGGTTGTGGAGGATGATGCCATGATTGCCGCCGGCGCTCTGGTAACACCCGGAACCCGGGTTACGTCGGGCAGTTTGTTTGCCGGTTCGCCGGCCCGTTGCAAACGAACGCTGACCGCTGATGAAACGGCCTTTTTGCTGAAGTCGGCGAATAACTATCTGGAATACGTAAAAACCTATCGGACGGATTGATTTGACACAGAAAGCGGATCAGCCATGACGCCTGTCAGCCTTGATCATGTACTGGACAGTTCGCTGTTTGCCGGACTTTCCTCCGACGAACGTGAAAGCCTGGCCGATCTCTTTGAGGTAAGGCAGGTGGCCGTCGGCAAAACAGTCTTTATTGAGAACATGACAGGCGAGAACCTCTATCTGATCAACAAAGGATCAGTCACTATCTCACAGATGCTCGGTGAGATCGATGAGCAGTCTCTGGTTGTGCTGCGTTCCGGCGAGACCTTCGGAGAACTGGCGTTGGTCGATGATGAGCTTCGTGCCGTGACCGCTCGGGTGGTTGATGATGCCGAGCTCTATCTGTTGTCACGCGCCCGTTTTGAAGAACTTGCCGCCGCCAGTCCCGCTCTGGGGATGAAGCTCATGCGCAATGTGCTGCGCACCTTCAGCAAGCGCCTGCGTCAGGCGAAAAGCGACTACCGTGACATGCTGCTGGCGACCCTGGAATCAAAAAAAACAACGCATTGACACCGGCTTTCCGCCACCGGCAGGGCATTTCCCCCGTTCAGGGGGGTCGTCGGTTGAACATTGTGATTTGGCTTTATTTTTAAATTGACAGGCAGGATCGTTATTTTGTAGGATGCTCAAGTTTTTCTGGTGGGTGTAGCTCAGTTGGTAGAGCACTGGATTGTGGCTCCAGTTGTCGAGGGTTCAAGCCCCTTCACTCACCCCAATAAATACAGACAATGCTCACTTTCCGCATCCAGTTATCCCGTCAGGCCGGGTGGGTATGGGAGGTGGGCATTGTTGCTTTGAACAAAGTGCGCGAGAGTGGCGGAATTGGTAGACGCGCCAGACTTAGGATCTGGTGTCCTTTGATGTGGGGGTTCGAGTCCCCCCTCTCGCACCAGTCACCAAAAAGTCGGTCACCCCTGTTGTCTGGTCACAGACCGATGTCCGTTAATCGTTGTTTTCATGATCTGTTGCAGAGACAGCATTTCTTTTAAGGAAGGATAGCCAATGAATGTCAGAGTCGAAGACGTAAGCCCGATCAAGAAGAAGCTTTTTGTCGAAGTTGCTGCCGATCACGTTGCCGAGGAGCTGGAGTCCGCTTTTAAGAAAATTGCCAAATCAGCGAACATTAAAGGCTTTCGCAAGGGCAAGGTGCCCAGAACAATTCTTGAGCAGCAGTTCGGTCCGAAGGCCCATTATGAGACCATTGGTTCTCTGATCAATAACAGCCTGTACAAGGCCCTGCTCGACAACCAGATTCAGGCGGTTTCCCAGCCCCAGGTGGTGGATACGGGATCCATAGAGCACGGAGCGCCCTTTACCTATGAAGCTGAGGTCGATGTCCGTCCCGAAATCGTGGCCCAGGATTATACCGGATTGCAGCTGACGAAAACGAAGATGGAGTTCGATGATTCCGTGGTCGACGAGCAGCTCAAGCAGCTGGCGGAGTCGCGCACGCAGCTGGTGGTGTCAGAGGCCGAGGCAGCCGGTGACAATGATACGGTCGTTATCGATTTTGAGGGATATATCGGGGAGACCGCTTTTGATAACGGAACGGCTTCCGACTATGAGCTTGAGCTTGGTTCCAACAGCTTCATTCCGGGGTTTGAGGATCAGGTCGTCGGCATGAAGCGCGGCGAGGTAAAGAATGTCAATGTCCGTTTCCCGGATGGTTACGGCGCCAATGACCTGGCTGGTAAAGATGCGGTCTTCAAGGTCACACTGAAGGAGATCAAAAAGAAGCAGGTTCCTGAAATCAATGATGATCTTGCCCGTGAGGTAGAGGCGGACAATCTTGATCAGTTAAAAGAGCGCATCACAGAGCAGGCAAAAGCCCAGCAGCAACAGCAGATCGACAATCAGCTGCAGGAGAACCTGATGGATGCGTTGCTGGAAAAAAATCCCTTTGAGGTTCCGGACGGCATGGTGACAAACCAGCTGCTGTACCTCAAGGACAGTTTCTCCCAGCGGCTGAAAGCCCAGGGCATGAGCCTGGAGATGCTGGGCATGAACGATGAGGTCTTTAATAAAAACTACTGGGATATGGCGACCAAGCAGGTCAAGGGGGAACTGCTCCTTGACGCCATTGCCAAACAGGAATCGCTGACTGTGGCTGATGACGAGGTTGAAGAAAAGATGAACGACTTCGCCCGGCAGAGCAACGCCCCTCTTGAGCAGGTGAAAAAATATTTTGAAAATGATCAGGCCCTGACAGGCCTGAAAGGGCAGTTGCTGCAGGAGAAGGTGGTTGCCTTTCTTCTGGAGCAGGCACAGGTCACCGAAGTGGAACCAGAACCCGAGGATGCACCGCAGGAATCATCTGCCGACACGGATAAGGAGTCCTGATTTATGGCCCTGGTACCAATGGTTGTAGAAGACAGCGGGCGCGGGGAGCGGGCGTATGACATTTATTCCCGACTGCTGAAGGATCGGATTATTTTCCTCTCGGGCGCTGTGGAAGATCATATGGCGAATCTGATCATCGCCCAGATGCTGTTTCTGGAGTCGGAAGACCCTGATCGTGACATTCATTTATACATCAACTCGCCTGGTGGTGTTGTCACCGCCGGCATGGCCATCTATGACACCATGCAGTACCTGAAATCGCCGGTCTCGACCATCTGTGTCGGTCAGGCGGCGAGCATGGGAGCCATTCTGCTGGCGGCTGGAGAGCCCGGCAAGCGCTACGCCTTGCCCCATGCGCGAATCATGGTGCATCAGCCCCTGGGCGGTTTTCAGGGGCAGGCCACGGATATCAGCATTCATGCTAAAGAAATTCTGCGAATGCGCGAAACGTTAAATGAGCTTCTGGCTCGGCATACGGGACAAAGTGTCGACAAGATCGCCCAGGACACAGAGCGGGACTTCTTCATGAGTAGCGAAAGCGCCCGGTCTTATGGTATTATCGACGACATTGTTAAGAGGAAAGTCAGTTTGCAGAAATAATGGAGGAGTCATACGTGAGTTCTAAAGAAGAAAACGGCCATCTGACCTGTTCGTTTTGCGGGAAATCTCAGGAAGAAGTCAGAAAGCTTATCGCAGGCCCGACAGTATATATCTGCGACGAGTGTATCGAGTTGTGTAATGACATCATCGACGAAGAGGCGCGTCTCGATCAAAAAGCCGGCAGCGGTGGCAAGCACCTGCCGAAGCCTTCTGAAATCAAAGATATCCTCGATGACTACGTGGTCGGTCAGGAACTCGCGAAAAAGGTTCTTTCCGTTGCCGTCTATAATCATTACAAGAGGGTTGAATATTCTGAAAACAATACGGATATCGAGATTCAAAAGAGCAATATCCTGCTGCTGGGCCCGACCGGCAGCGGCAAGACTCTGCTGGCGCAAACCCTGGCCAAGGTTCTTGATGTGCCCTTTACCATTGCCGATGCGACCAATTTGACGGAAGCCGGCTATGTTGGCGAGGATGTTGAAAACATCATCTTGAGTCTGCTGCAGGCGGCCGACTATGATCTTGAAAAGGCGCAGAAGGGGATCATCTATATTGATGAGGTCGATAAAATTGCCCGCAAGTCGGAATCGCCATCCATTACCCGTGATGTCTCAGGTGAGGGGGTGCAGCAGGCACTGCTGAAGATTATCGAGGGTACTACCGCCAGCGTCCCACCCAAGGGAGGGCGCAAGCATCCCCAACAGGAATTCCTCAAGGTTGATACCTCCAATATCCTCTTTATCTGTGGAGGTGCCTTTTCCGGACTGGAAAAAATTATCAATAAGCGTATCGGCTCGAAGGTCATGGGCTTCGGCGCTGAAGTCCGCTCCATCAAAGAGGAGAGCCTGGGGGCACTGCTCACCAAGATCCAACCGGCGGATCTGCTCAAATACGGCCTGATACCTGAGTTCGTCGGCCGGATTCCGGTGATTGCAACCTTGAGCGAACTGGATGAAGCCGCCCTGATTCAGATTTTGCGTGAGCCGAAAAATGCCCTGATCAAACAGTATCAACGCCTGTTTGACATGGAAGATGTCAGCCTCAAGTTTACCGACGGGGCCCTGGTCGCTGTTGCCAGGGAGGCCCTCACCCGTAAAACGGGAGCTCGTGGTTTGCGCGCCATTCTGGAAAATTCCATGTTGGAAGTCATGTACGACATCCCCTCGCAGGACCGGGTCCGGGAAGTTGTGATCAATGAAGAGGTCATTTCCAAAGGAGCCAAACCCTTAATTATCTATGATGTGGCTGAAAGCGCATAACCACGGATAATAAATTGATCTTTACCCTGGAGCGCAGCAACGGTGAGTTGCTGCGCTCTTTCTCTATCTTGTGTAGGACATGGTCATGTCGGAGAAGGAACCGTTATCGCAACAGCAGGTCTATCCCCTGCTGCCTTTACGGGATATCGTTGTTTTTCCATATCTCGTCACTCCTCTGTTTGTCGGTCGCAGTCATTCCATAGGCGCTTTGGAAAAAGCCGCTGCGGATAATACCCGCCTGATTTTTTTAACAACCCAGAAAGATCCCAAGCAGGAACATCCTGAAGCGGATGATCTCTATGCTGTCGGTACGCTCTGTAAGCTGATTCAACTGCTGAAGTTGCCGGATGGCACCGTCAAGGTCATGGTCGAAGGGTTGCGACGGGGCAAAATTGTGGCCATGGAGACCCGGGATCAGTTGAGCCGGGTCAGGGTCGTGCCTTTGCCGGATGAACAGACGGAATCGCCGGAACTGGCTGCTGTCATGCGCACGATCAACAGCACCTTTGAAAAATACGCATCCCTGAGCAAAAAGGTGCCGGCGGAAGTCTCTGCCATGGTGTCCGGCATCACAGACCCCTCACGACTGGCGGATGTGGTCGCCGGGCAGCTTCATGTGCCCATACCCGACAAGCAGGAACTGCTGGAACAGCTCGATCCTGTTCGCCGCCTGGAGCATCTTCTGGTTCTGCTGGAACAGGAAATTGAGATTCTGCAGATTGAGAGTCGCATCCGCAGCCGGGTAAAAAGTCAGATGGAGCGCACGCAGCGTGAATATTATCTCAATGAGCAGATGCGGGCCATTCAGAAGGAACTTGGCACCCAGGATGAGTTCAAGCAGGAAATCATCGCTTTTGAGAAACAGGTTGAAAGTAAAAAACTGTCACCTGAAGCGCGCGACAAGGTTCTTGCAGAAATCCGTAAGCTGAAGATGATGCAGCCCATGTCCGCGGAAGCAACGGTTGTCCGTAATTATATTGAGTGGCTGCTCTCTCTGCCCTGGGACAAGGGTACACGTGATCGGCACAACCTGAAAAAAGCGCAGCAGATTCTTGACGAAGATCATTACGGCCTGGTCAAGGTCAAGGAGCGTGTTCTTGAGTATCTCGCTGTACAGGCCCTGGTCCGTCAGATCAAGGGGCCGATCCTGTGTCTGGTCGGACCTCCCGGTGTCGGGAAAACATCCCTTGGCCAATCGATCGCCAAGGCCCTGCAACGCAAATTTATCCGTATCTCCCTGGGTGGTGTTCGTGATGAGTCTGAAATTCGTGGTCACCGGCGTACCTATATCGGTGCCATGCCGGGCAAGATTGTCCAGAGTCTGCGCAAGGCGGGCGTAAAAAATCCGGTCATCATGCTCGATGAAATCGACAAAATGAGCACCGATTTTCGCGGCGACCCTTCTTCCGCCCTCCTTGAGGTGCTGGATCCCGAACAGAACAACAGTTTCGTCGATCATTTCCTTGATGTCGAATACGACCTGTCCCAGGTTCTGTTTATTGCCACGGCCAACAGTCTGCACTCAATTCCCAGGCCTCTTCATGACCGGCTTGAGGTGATTCGGATTGAGGGGTACTCCGAAGAAGAAAAACAGCATATTGCCCGCCGCTATCTGATCAGGAAGCAGGTTGCGGCCCACGGCCTTAAAGAACAGCAGGTTAAAATATCAGATTCTGCTCTCCTTGAGGTGATTCGCCGTTACACCCGGGAATCCGGCGTCCGCAATCTGGACCGGAGTATCGCCGCGATGATGCGCAAGCTGGCAAGAAGAGCGTTGACGGAAGGCAAGGGTAAAGCCTTTCGCATCAGTGACAGGCAGCTGGTCGCAATGCTGGGCGTTCCGCCCTACAAATATGGCGTACGGGAAGACAGGGATCAGGTCGGTCTGGCCACAGGTCTGGCCTGGACGGAAACCGGCGGCGAACTGTTAACGGTGGAGGTGGCCATTCTGCCGGGACAGGGAAAGCTGACCATCACCGGACATCTTGGAGAGGTCATGCGTGAATCAGCCGAGGCGGCAATGAGCTACATTCGTTCACGCTGGCAGGACCTGTCCCTCGACAAAAACTTTTATGCGACCCTGGATGTTCATTTGCACGTCCCGGAAGGAGCGGTGCCCAAAGACGGGCCCTCAGCCGGCATTACTATCGCCACTGCACTGGCTTCAGCACTGACCGGTCGTCCCGTCAGAAAAAATCTGGCGATGACCGGCGAGATTACTCTGCGTGGCCGGGTGCTGGCCATTGGTGGACTAAAGGACAAGATTCTGGCCGCGCGCCGGGGTGGCATCCAGCAGGTGGTGATCCCTGTGGACAATCAGAAAAACCTGTCTGATTTGCCTGCGGAACTGTTTAAAACTGTCGATGTTGTCACCGTGGCCCATATGGATGAGGTTCTTCGTCTGTCCCTGCTGGAGAAGGGCACCGCCGGGGATTGAAAAAATGCAGTCGAGGCTGACAAAGCCCGATAATGCGGGAAAAAGAGCTTGACTCTATTTTGACGAACCTGATATACCTTAACCCGTTTTGAGCGACACCCTTTACATCAATTTTTTATGAGGAGGTATCCCGTGACAAAAGCGGATCTTGTCAATGAAATGGCAGCAAAAACTGGTATGCCAAAGACAGACGTTGAGACTGCTCTTAAAGCATTCACCGAGACTGTAACCGAAGCTCTGAAAAAAGGTGACAAGGTTGCAATGGTCGGCTTCGGGACATTCAGTGTTGGTGAGCGTGCCGCCCGTACCGGTCAGAATCCGCAAACTGGACAAAAAATTGAGATCGCAGCAGCCAAGGTTCCCAAATTCAAGGCCGGCAAGGCCCTGAAAGACGCTGTTAACTGATAGCAGTAGATTATGAAATAAAGCAGGAAGCTGTAACGCTCCGTAAAATTCCCAGTCGGGCGTAACGCTTCCTGTTTTGTGTGTGGGGCTGTAGTAGAGTCGGTTACAACGCCGGCCTGTCACGCCGGAGGTCGCGGGTTCAAGTCCCGTCAGCCCCGCCATTTTTTATAAACCGTGCAGTCCGCAGCGCGCATTTTTTGCTGCTGATGGATGTCGGCTGCCCGGTCAGCATTAAAGACCCATTGGGGCTGTAGTAGAGTCGGTTACAACGCCGGCCTGTCACGCCGGAGGTCGCGGGTTCAAGTCCCGTCAGCCCCGCCATTTTACATCACAAGGGCGAATAGCTCAGCTGGGAGAGCGCCTGCCTTACAAGCAGGATGTCGGCGGTTCGATCCCGTCTTCGCCCACCAAATAAAAAAGCACCTGACCGTATATGATCAGGTGCTTTTTTATTTGGTGGGCCCTCTCGACATTGAGCAGAGACCTGGCTGATGCCTGCGCAGCGGTTGGCAGAGTCGTTAATTTTTAAGACCCATCGTCGAAGACATCAGTTTTTCAGCACAATCGATCAGTTTGCTGCGCAGGGTGCGTGCCTTTTTTCTCAGCAGTTCAAAGGCGGCCTTCTGGTCGAGCTTGTGGCGTTCCATCAAGATGCCGACGGCAGTGCTGATGCGCCGATCACCTTTCAGAGCGCGCTCCAGTTGATGATTATGCGACAGCAGGGCCCGCAGTTCACGTGACCTGTAAATGCCGGTTTCTATGGGTGGAATGAGCTGCTGAACGGTGACAGGCTTGACGAGATAGCCAATGCCGCCGACCGTGTTCACGACCACATCAACATGCTGCGGATCGCTGTAGGCCGATAAAAACAAGGTCGCTACCTGATGTTGATCACGCAGGATTTCGGCGAGTTCAAACCCTGACATCTCCGGCATGCAGATATCGACAATGGCTAAATCGAAAGCAGATGAGGCTGCCAGCTCGATGGCCTCCATTCCCGATTCTGCCGTTTTTACACCATATCCTGCCTGACGTAATCCTTCACCCATAGTTGCGAGCAGTTTTCGGTCATCATCGACAAAAAGAAGTTGTGCTTTCATCTTCTGTCCCCCATGTGTGATTGATGTAAATGACGAGCTGCTTCCCTCCATGTGCCTGTATATCCGGCAAAAGTGCAGGGCAGGCTGTTCCATACGATTTATTGTCGGTTGTGCTTGACTCCTGCCAGCGGCGTGGTAGGGTTATATGATCTTAATGTGTTTTAATGGGCAGTGCGTTGATGAGCAAGATACTGCCCAGCCCCATTTGATGCGTCCCCCCCCAGGCTCAGCCCCCGCCTGAAATTTTAACCCTTTCAAACCCACTGATATTACCTAGCTCTGCGCGGTGAAGATGTGTTGATTCGGCTTCAGTCTGTTCTGTTGTCGTTTGCCGCAGAGCTGAAGAGATTCATTTCTGGCAGACAGTTTTTATTCTGATGGTTTTTGAAGATTATCAAAAACTATCAACATGTTCAATGGTTACAGTTTGGTTGTACCGTTCGTGTTGTGATAAATCTGCTCGCTATGTACGAAACTGCCTGACGAATAATAAAGGAGTCAAAGATGAAAAATCTGAAACTGGGAGTCAAGCTGATAGGGGGCTTTTCCCTCATCGCCCTTATCGCCCTCATCATCGGTGCCATTGGCTGGAGCGGGGTAGATACTCTGGACAAGCACATCACCGAGATCGGCGAGATCCGTTTGCCGAGTATCGAGAGTCTGCTGTTGATCGAAAGGGATGCGGAAAGTATCAGGGGTGCACAGCGTACCCTGCTTAATCCCCGGTTAGAGCCTGAGGATCGTACCCGTCAATATGATTTTCTGGAAACGGCCATTAACAGCTACCAGGAGGCCTGGAAAGTTTATGAACCACTGCCGCAAACGGCAAAGGAAGCAGAGGTTTGGCAGCGTTTTGTACCCCTTTGGGAGCAATGGGAAGAGGGTAACAACGAATTTATTCGCCTGTCGCAGCGGTACGAAGGTACCGGTATCCTGAACCCGGTGCGGATGCTGTCTGATCTGCGACTTTTCCAGATCGAGACCTATCAGCTCCTCGGCCAGGTTGACAATCTCCTCAGCCGCAACCGCGCCTTGAGTGCCCCTGTCGACAGCAAGGCCGGCAGTTTCGGTGGCTGGAGTGCGCGCTTTCGTACCGACAACCAGCAGTTGAATACCCTTGTCAGCCAGACCGCCAGACAGCACGAAGAACTGTATCAGGCCATTGCCCAGGTGGTGAATCAGGCACAATCCGGCAACCTCGATCAGGCGGTCAGCCTCAGGGACAGCCGGGTCATCCCGGCGGCGGAGAAACTGTTCACCCGGTTTGAGGAATTGCAGACCACCGCCGAACAGGCCCAGCAACGCTACGCCGCTGTTGAAAATTTCGCCATGGGCCCCTTGCAACAACAGCAGTCTGCCGCCTTTGAGCTGTTGACCGAGCTGGTGCACATCAATGAAGACGTCGTTACCTCAGCCGTTGCCGACGCCCATCACGAATCGGCTCTGGAGGAGATTGTTATTGTTGCCGGTACCGCTATCGGAGTCATTCTGGCGATGTTCCTCGGCGTCTTCATTACCCGCAGCCTGACGGTACCCGTCGGCAAAACCGTGGAGATGATCGAAGCTTTGGCCTCCGGCAACCTCGATTTACGCCTGAATTATGACCGCAAGGATGAGATCGGTCGCCTGGCCGACGCCATGGACGAGTTTGCCGATAATCTGCGTGATGAGGTTCTCGGTGCCTTTGAAAACCTGGCCAACGGTAATCTTACCTTTGAAGCCACCGGCCTGATCAAAGAGCCGCTGGCTCGTGCCAACGCTGCCCTGTGTGAACTGGTGACCCAGCTGCAGGTTGCCGGTGAACAGATTGCTTCCGGCAGCAGCCAGGTGTCCGACGCCAGCCAGGCCCTTTCCCAGGGGGCTACCGAGTCGGCCAGCTCTCTGGAGGAAATCAGCGCCTCCATGAATGAAATGTCCTCCCAGGTGCGCAGCAGCGCCGAAGGAGCCACCACCGCCAACCAGCTGGCTGAAGAATCAAAACAGACCGCGCAAAAAGGGGATCGGCAGATGGCGGAAATGGTTGCCGCCATGGAGGAGATCAACGCCGCCGGCCAGAATATTTCCAAGATCATCAAGGTGATTGACGAGATCGCCTTCCAGACCAACCTGCTGGCCCTGAATGCCGCTGTCGAAGCGGCCCGCGCCGGCCAGCACGGTAAAGGCTTTGCGGTGGTTGCCGAAGAAGTCCGCAACCTCGCCGCCCGCAGCGCCAAGGCCGCAGAAGAAACCTCCGAGCTGATCGAAGGCTCTGTTGCCCTGACGGACAAGGGAAGCCAGATGGCCGGACAGACGGCCAGTGCCCTCAAGGATATCGTCAGTGGCGTGACCAAGGTCTCCGATCTCCTCGCGGAAATTGCTACCGCCAGCAACGAACAGGCCCAGGGCATCAGTGAAGTCAATACCGGTCTGGGACAGATCGACCAGGTAACGCAGCAGAATACCGCCAGCGCCGAGGAATGCGCGGCCGCATCCGAGGAACTGTCCGGACAGGCCGGTCAGATGCGTGAGATGCTGATGAAATTTGTTGTCAGAAAAGATGAAGGAGGGCAGCAGCTGCCGCCGCGTGCGACTGCTCCTCCTGTCCATCATGGTGGCCGCAGTGAAAAAAAGCCGGATAGCCAGAAGAAACTTCCGGCCAAACACGCCATTGCTCTTGATGACGACGACTTCGGCAAGTTCTGAGTAACGGCAGCCCCCGGTTCATCCGGGGGCTGTTAGATCCCTTGAACTCAACACGGGTCTGACTGATGGTCAACCGTTTGCCTGCGAGCAGCCGGAGATAGTGTCAGCCTTCTGCGCCATATGCGAATTATGAACATGACGTTGATTTTTCCCTGCCCCTTGCCTTGAAATACATCTATACTTGCCGCGCAGATAGGCTTGCATTGTCGTGAAATGATTATATTGTCATGCAATGAAGTTGCGCTGAAAGGGCAGGGTCGTGGACCACAAACTCTTTGTTAAACCTGTATCAAAGCGCCTTCTGGTGCCTCTCATCGGTGGTCTCTTTATACTGATGGGTGGTATTCTTCTTCTGACCTCCTATATGCACCGCCAGCATTTGCATGAAATGAGTCTGATGACAGAACAGGATGTTCTGAACGACCTGCAACTGGTGTATGAAGAAAACTCCCGCTTTTTAAAGGCCCTTACCGATACCCTGGTGCAAAGCCCGGCAGTTCAGTCAGCCCTGGAAACCGGGGATTCCTCCCGATTGCTGAGGGATTTCAGGACTCTGGCAGAAAACTATCAACGTGAGCACGGTCTGAGTCACTTCTATTTTCACAGTGCTGATCGTAACATTCTGCTGCGCGTCTACAAGCCGGAAACTGTCGGCGGCCGGGCAGATCGTGCCGTTGTCCGCCAGGCGGAAAAAACCGGTCTTGCCGCTGCGGGCCTGGAACTCGGCAGCCTCGGCACCCTGACCTTGCGGGTTGTCCAGCCGGTGTATAAGACACAAATTCTGGTCGGGTTTGTCGAACTGGGTATCGAGTTTCCGCTGCTGCTTCAGCGCCTCCCCGTTTCTCAACAGGTTCAATTGTCCGTCACCCTGAAAAAATCCTTTCTTCAGCGCGACCGCTGGGAAGAGGGGATGCGCTGGCTGGGCCGCAGTCCCAACTGGAGTCAGTTTCCAGACGACGTACTGGTTTTCACGACCTTTGCCGATTTCCCCGATGAACTGATCACGTCCGTCAGCGAGAACAATCAGCAGCACGACCAGGCCGCTACGCAACTGCGGCTGGCTCACCGGGACTGGCGCTTGATGATCTCCCCGCTGCGCGATGCCTCCGGACAGCAGGTTGGTGATCTGCTGGTTATTTATGACATTACCTCCCTGAACACAACCTACCGACAGGTCATGGCAACCCTGCTCGGTGGCGGCGGCACCTTGCTGTTGATCTTGTGTGGCGTGGTTTGCGTGCTGCTGCAGCGGGCCGACCGTGGCATCCGGGAACAACAGCAGGCTCTGGTTGAAAGTGAGGCCAAATATCGTGTTCTCTTTGAGAACTCTTCGGTATCGATTCTGATCCACGATAGTCAGGGTGACATTATCGACGCCAATCAGTGTGCCCTGCGGACGTATGGCGTGAGCACAGTGGCTGAGCTGAAAAAGGTGGATATTTTCTCTGAGCATTCGCGCCGGGAGCTTGATGAATTGTTGGATGAGCTGGAGGTTGAAGGCTCTCAGCGCTTTGAATGGAGCTCACGTAATCTCAGGGGTGACCTCTTCTGGGAGGATGTCACCCTGAGCAAGATGAGGGTGGCGGGGCATCTGCGGGTCGTCTCTTCGGCCATCGACATCACCGAGCGCAAGACGGCAGAAGCTGCATTGCAGAAGAAAAATGAAGAGATGGAGCATTTTGTCTATGTTGTTTCTCACGACCTGAAAAGTCCCCTGATTACCGTCAAGTCCTTTCTGGATATGCTCCAGCAGGATGTTGCCGAAAACGACAGCGCCATGGTGGAAAGGGATATCTCCTATATTGATGGCGCCGTTAAAAAAATGGAGCTGCTGCTGGGAGCGCTCCTGACCTTGTCGCGGGTCGGCCGTATGGAGAACCCCCCTGAGTCAACAACCTTTGTTGAGTTGATCAACAGCAGTCTCACTGCTCTGGTCGGTCCACTGCAGCAGTATCAGGTTGATCTGGATGTGCAGGCACAGGATATCCAGCTGCACGGTGATCTGTTGAAGTTGGGGCAGATCTGGCAGAATCTCATGGAAAACGCCATAAAATACCGGCAGGAAGAGGTTCCTCTCCGGATTGAGGTCGGTGCCGAGCAACGTGGTAAAGAGATAATTTTTTACGTGCGCGATAACGGCATGGGCATCGAGCCGCACGATCTCGAACGGGTCTTTGTCCTGTTTTCGCAGCTCAACCCCGACAGCGACGGCAGTGGTCTGGGCCTGGCGCTGGTCAAGAAAATCATTGAACAGTACCAGGGGCGTATCTGGATCGAGTCGCCCGGAAAGTTGAAGGGGACCTGTGTTTACTTTACCCTGCCCGGCGCTGTTGCCGGTTCAGGTCGAATCAACGCGTGATAACAACACATTCTGATGCAATGGACAGCCAATGACACCACTTGATAAAATCATCGTTGTAACTGAGAGCGATCAGCAACTAGAAGTCGACGTCACCAGCTATAAGGCCGATGCCATCTGGATACTGGTGGGGCAGGGTGAGCACAGCGTCAAATGCAAGCTGATGCCGAGCCGTAACCAGCTGGCCTATGTCGGCTCGGTCATGGGGCGCGAGTTGATCTACAAACGTAGCGTCAAGCAGGTGCGTGACGATCTGAAACACTGAAAAGTTGTTACGTTCACGCATCAGACGGTAAGGAGACTGAAGATGGCACGGAAATTTGCTGGACTGATACTTGCTGGACTTCTGTTGATGGGAATGCCGGGTTATGGGCAGACAGAGGGGTCTAGCGCGTCGATGGAGGATATCAAAAAAGAAAGCCGGGAACTCCTCCAGACCATTCGCTCCTATTCTGCTGACAAAAAAGATGAAGCTGTCGAAAAAGCAAAGGAAGGCCTCGATACTCTGGATGGCCGCATCGAAAGGTTAGAGGCGAGGATCAGCAAAAACTGGGACAGCATGAGCGAGACCGCTCGGCAGCAGGCCCGGGACAACTTGAAAGTCCTGCGTCAGCAGAGAAATAAGCTGGCCGAGTGGTACGGCAGCATGAAAACCGGTTCAGCCGATGCCTGGGAACAGATCAAAAAAGGTTTTTCCGAAGCGTACCGCACCCTCGAAGAGTCCTGGGAAAAGTCAGAGAAAGATGTTCAATAACGCGGATATCTCAGTGCTTTTGTGATACTGCCTGTAGCGGTGTGAAGCATTGCTGTAATTTGCGGAAGCTCTGCCGGGGGTCTGCTGCTGCCAACAGGGCGGAAACCACCGCTACGCCGTGCACCCCTGTCGCCAGGGTCGCCGGGGTATTGGTGCTTTTGATGCCGCCCAGGGCATAGACGGGAATGGGGCTGAGCCGGCTAGCCTTGCGCAGCTCTGTCAGGCCCTTGGGAAAACCATAGGTAGCTTTGGACGGTGTGTAATACACCGGACCGAAGGTCACAAAGTCCGCGCCCTGATCCGCTGCCAGCAGGATTTCGTCGTCGCTGTGGGTTGAGACACCGATGAGTTTCTGCGAACCAAGGAGTTTTCGGGCCGCAGCAGCCGGCATGGAGTTTTGCCGCAGGTGAACGCCATCTGCATCGACCGCCATGGCGATATCAATCCTGTCATTGACCAGCAACAGACAGTCATAACGGCGGGTCAGCTCGCGCAGCTTTTGCGCCATCTGCAAAAGTTCGGCAGAGGCAAGATCTTTCTCCCGCAGCTGAATCATGCGCAGGCCGGCCTGCAGCAGCAGCTCCAGGGTGTCATGGAAGTCCTGTCCAATCGGAATCTGCTGGCGATCGGTGATGAGATAAAGGGAGGGTAGATTCATGGCTTCAACTGACGGGTGTAAGAAAAGCCGTGTCCCAGTCCTTCCAGACCGGATCATAGCCACGTGATCTGAGTAGTTGTTCAATCTGCGCCGGTGTGCGCTCATCGTTGATAGCAAACTGCCCCCCTTCGTCAGAATGATCACCATATCCACCCGGAGCCGTACAGGAGCCGGCGCTCATCTGGGTAATGCCGATGGGCAGCAGGTTGTCGCGCAGTTGCGCGCTTTCCCGCGTGGACAGAACCAGACCGGCGTCGGGCAGCAGCAGTCTGAGGGCGCAGATGAACTGGGTCAACTGCTTGTCGCTGACGTTATCCCTCGGGGTAAAGCTGCCGGTTGCCGGCCGCAGGCGCGGAAAAGAGATGGTGATCTGGGTACGCCAGAAATGGCGCATCAGGTAGCGGGCATGCAGACCACTGTAAAACAGGTCGGACAGGCAGTTGCCGAGGCCGAGGAGGGAGCCGATACCGATTCTTCTGAAGCCGGCCCGGGCGGCACGTTCCGGTGCGTGCAGCCGGTAGTGAAAATCACTTTTCGGGCCGTACGGGTGCAGTTTTGCATACAATGCGGCGTCGTAGGTCTCCTGATACAGGGTGAGTCCATCGACCCCGGCCTCAACCATGCGCTGGTAGCCGTCCTGGTCCATGGGGAAGACTTCGATGGAGACCGAGCCGCAGTATTGTTTCACGATGCGGACCGCCTCTTCGAGATAATCAATATCCGCGGCTTGCGGCGCTTCACCGGTGAGCAGCAGCATGTGGCGGAATCCCTGGCGGTGCAGCAGTTTGGCTTCGCGTTCAATCTCTCCAAGGTTCAGGGTTTTACGTGGCAGCTCGTTGGTGGCGTTGAACCCGCAGTAGAGGCAGCCGTTCTCACATTCGTTGGAGAGATAGAGGGGCGCATACAGTAATATGGTGCGCCCGAAGCGCTGACGGGTCATGCGCTGCGCCTTGCCTGCCATCTGTTCGAGTTGATCGAGGCTGATGTCGGGGTGCAGCAGGCAGGCAAAATCCTCCATGGTGATCTGTGGTTTTCCGAGAATCCGGTCGATCTGCTGCGGTGTTGTCCGGTCAATCCTGTCCAGGAGCGCTGCCTGAGGATACTGTGACAGTTGTTCTGAAAAATTCACGAATCATTCCTTAAAAAACCGGTGAGAGGGCTTGATGCGTCCGCCTGTTGGCGTTGTGGACCGAGCCCCGCCAGATAGGCGAGGCGCCCGGCTTCGACCCCTTTGCGGAAGGCCTCGGCCATCATCGCCGGAGAGGCCGTGTCGGCCAGGGCGGTGTTGACTAGAACCGCGTCCGCTCCCATTTCCATGGCTTCGGCAGCGTGGGAGGGGGCACCGAGACCGGCGTCGACGACCACGGGAATGTGGGCCTGCTCAATGATAATGGCGATGAGATCACGGGTTCTGACGCCGCGATTGGTGCCGATGGGGGCCCCCAGGGGCATGACCGTGGCGGCTCCGGCTTCTTCGAGATGCCGTGCCAGTACCGGATCGGCGGGCATGTAGGGGAGCACAACAAACCCCTCTTTAACAAGAATCTCCGTTGCTTTGAGGGTTTCAATGGGGTCGGGCAGCAAGTACCAGGGATCGGGGGTTACTTCCAGCTTGACCCAGGGTTCGCAGCCCGCCGCCCGCGCCAGCCGTGCCAGCCGGACCGCTTCTTCCGCCGTGCGGGCACCACTGGTGTTGGGCAGCAACAGATAGCGGCTCTGGTCGATATGGCGCAACAGACTGTCCTGGGGGTTGTTGACATCGACCCGGCGCAGAGCCACCGTGACAATTTCACTGCCGGCGTGTTCCATGGCGTCGAGCATGGCCTGATGGGATGCGAACTTGCCTGTGCCGACCATCAGCCGCGAAGAGAAGGTGCGACCGGCAATAACGAGAGAGTCCATTTTTACTCCTGCTTTATGGTTTTATCAGCCGCCGCCGACAAAGTGAACAAGTTCAATGATATCGCCATCATTCAGGCTTGTCGTGGCATATTCGTCAGGCGCCAGAATGCGGTGATTCAACTCCACCACGAGGGTTTGTGGCTCCAGGTTCAGGGACGTCAGCAGCCGCTGAACGTCGGTCATGTCCGTGGTCAGGGTCTTCTGCTCGCCATTGAGGGTGATGTCCATGGTTGACTCCTTTACGCGGACGGGTCTTCACCAAGAATCAGACGGAGGACGGCATTGGCCTGATGGTGGGCGGCGATGCCGACCCGCGGCGCCATCAGGCCACGACCGGGGGCCGCGGCGGTCGTGGCGTCACCACATAAATAAAACTGACTGCTGAGTTTGCGGGTGAGAATGGTGTTTGACGGCTCATAGCCGGCCATGCCGGACGCCGCGACCAGGTATTTCTCCGGATAATGTTTTAAAAACGCATTGGCCAGCAGGGCCTTCTGGTCGGCCGCATCAAAGGCTTCTACAAGGATATCGACGTCACCGAAGACAGCGTCCAGATTGTCCCGGTTGATTTTTTCATAATGGGCAACAATCCGGGTGGCCGGATTGATCCGTTGCAGATTTTCGCGCAGGGCAAAAACCTTGGGCATGCCGATCTGGTCGACAAAATACTGCTGTCGGTTCAGATTGGAGGGTTCGACGACATCAAAATCGGCAATGACCAGGGCACCGACACCGGTTCTGGCCAGGGCGATGGCAACTGTTGAGCCCAGGCCCCCGACGCCGGCAATACCGACTTTGGCCTGTTTGACCCTGGCGTGGACACCGGGGGTGTGCCGCGACATCATCAGATGTTCCAGTTCCTGCTCCGAGGGATGGGCACCGCGCTGAATCATGACCACACGATCACCGGCACCCAGCTCGATATCGGATGTTTGCGGATAGCCGTTGACAATGAGCAGGTCCGCCGCCGGATAGTGCCGTTTGCGCACGGTCTGCAGGTGGGTGCCGGCATCAATCTGCAGACGTTTTTCGTTAAGATAGATGTGCATACTGTACTTGCCGGATTCCATAAAAAAAGCCACCCTCAGGCGGCCGATGATACACGGGGGTGACCATCTTTTCAGCCGCTTCCCTACGCCGGTACCAACCGGATCAGGTTCCAAGGGTCGTTCCGTCAGGCCGGAACTCTCAGTAACAATGACGCCCCTAGCGTGATATGTAGGTGCAGGCTAGCAGAGGGGATTCAGCCAAGTCAACTGCAAACCCTGTATTGGTTTTCATGGCTGCCCGGTGGTTGCCGGACTGTTTTTTTATGCGGATCTAACGTATGATGCCGCCGTGTTGACCACCCTGTTTTATCAAGGAGCATCTGATCATGACAATTACCGAGCGGTTTCGCCAGATAACCGAGCTGATCGAGGAACAGGCCGACCTCTATTATACCCTGCTGCCCCAGGAAGCGACCACCAGTCTGCGCTTTGTTGACCGTGCTGTGGAGGACCTGCAGGATGCCGCCGAAACCGTCGGCGATATTCCCCAATACCAACTGGATGCCAAGCTGTCACCGGTGCTGCTGAAAGCCCACGAGCAGCTCGATCGCGGGCGGGTTCAGCTGGAGAAGGGCGGTTATGACAAGGTTGCAGCCATGATCTGGGAACAGGAACAATTGATCTACCGGCTGCTTAACGATTTGTAGGGATCACCGGGGCATGGCCTTCAGCCGCTCGTGGGCTCTGGTCAGCATGGTAACAGTGGTATCCCAGTCGACGCATTTGTCTGTGATCGACACCCCGTATTTCAGATCGGAGATATTCTCCGGCACCGGCTGATTGCCGGCGTGGATGTTGCTCTCGATCATGACCCCGGTGATGGAGCCTGGCTTGTCCGCCAGTTGGTCGATGACGTTGTCCAGAACCTCACTCTGGCGGGTGTGGTCCTTGAATGAGTTGGCATGACTGCAATCGACCATGATCGCGCCCGGCAATTTTTTATCGGCCAGCAGCGCCGCGGTTTTTTCAATATCCCGGGGACTGTAATTGGGTCCGTCGTTGCCGCCACGTAACACGATATGGACATTGGGGTTGCCGCTGGTCTGCACGATGGAGGAACGCCCTTCGTGGTTGATGCCGAGGAAGCTGTGGGGATGAATGGCTGCGGCCATGGCATCGGTGGCGACAGTCAGGGTGCCGTCCGTGCCATTTTTAAAGCCGACGGGAAAGGACAGGCCGCTGGCCATTTCGCGATGGGTCTGTGACTCTGTTGTTCTGGCGCCGATCGCCCCCCAACTGATCATATCCGACAGGTAGGGCGGAGTGCTGGGATCGAGCATTTCACTGGCGATGGGCAGCTTCATGGCGGTGATGGCGCAAAAGAGCTGCCGGGCGATGCCCAGACCCTTGGAAATCTGATGACTGCCGTTCATGTCCGGATCGTTGATCAGACCCTTCCAGCCGACGGTGGTGCGGGGTTTTTCAAAGTAGACACGCATGATGATGTAAAGTTGATCCTTGAGTTTTTCAGCAAGGGCGCTCAGGCGTCTGGCGTAGTCGATGGCGATGGCACTGTCATGGATGGAGCAGGGACCGACGACGACCATCAACCGTTTGTCGTCACCGCGCAGGATCGACTTAATGGTGTTGCGGCTGACGTTGACGAAATTGGCGCCTTCCAGCGGCAACGGAAAGACCTGTTTCAGGTCTGATGGGGCAATGATCGGCGATACATCAAGAACGTTCAGATTGTGGGTTTGAACCATGACCTTGTCTCCGCTTTCATGACTGTCGGGGTGATGTAAGCTCAGGCTGGAAATTTCATCAATCTAGCGGACTTTTCTTCGGGCTGTCAAAGTTTCATTTGTCCTCTGGCGGGAATTCTTTTTGACAGCTTTGTCTGCTGTTCGGTATAACTGTCGACAATTTCGCCGGTTCTTTTGGTGTTTGCAGGTGTCGTTCAGGCAATGTGTCAAGGACAAGGACCCGGTTGAGATGTCGCCGCAGGGCGATCAACATTGCGTGGAAAGGATGAATTTATGGGATCATTGATTATCGCTATCGCCAGGCTGCTGGAGTTGGCCTTTACCGTTTACATTTTCATTGTTATTGCCCGTGCCCTTATTTCATGGGTCAGCCCCGACCCTTACAATCCTATTGTCCGTTTCCTGCACAGTATGACAGATCCGGCCCTGTACCGCATTCGTCGTTTCCTGCCTTTCCTTCAGGTAGGCGGTATTGATCTGTCGCCTATCGCGCTGTTGCTGCTCCTGTCTGTCGTGCAACAGATTCTTGTCGGTTTCCTCTATCGACTGGCCGCATAACCATCATTGCGTGTTAGCCAGGGGCTGCCATGGTTCTGACCCCCATTGACATCCAGCAACACCGCTTTAAAAACCGTCTGTTCGGTTACGACAGCGCCGCTGTCGACCGATTTCTGGAAAGCGTTGCTGAAGAGCTGGAACGCCTGCAACGCCAGAATATCGAACTCAAGGAATCCCTGGCCCGGACCAGAACGACGGTGGAACAACTGCGCGCGCAGGAGGATCTGCTCAAGCAAACCCTGGTCAGTACCCAGCAGATGACGGAAGACGTGCGGGAACAGGCGCGCAAGGACGCGGAGATTGTCGTTGCCGAGGCGCATATCGAGGGAGAACGCATTGTCCGTAACGCCAACGAACGGCGGCTGCAGCTGATCAACGAGATTCAGGAACTCAAGCGTTTGCACCAGTTTTTCAGAAACAACATGCTCTGTCAGCTTGAAAATCATCGACAGATGCTTGAGATGGAACCGGATATCCGGTCACGCGATCTTTTTGACAACACCTCCAGTGACATTCATGCCCTGCTCACCGATGACCCTCCGAATTCATCCGGAGCCTCCCGCTGATGCCTGCCTACCTCAGCGAAACGGTTGACGGAGTTATCCTGAAGCTGAAGGTTCTGCCGCGCGCGGCGAAAAACCAGCTGGTCGGTGTGCACGGCGACTGCTTGAAGGTCAAACTGACGGCCCCGCCCGTGGACGGCGCGGCCAACCAGGCCTGTTGCCGTTTTCTGGCGCAAGTCCTCGGGGTACCGAATCAGGATCTTGAGATCCTTTCCGGGACAACCGCACGTCAGAAAAGGGTGCTGGTGAAACACATGACGAAACAACAGGTGGCGCAACGGATCGGTGCCGAAGTGGACAACCCATTGAAGCCGAAGGGCTGAGCAGAGGACTGATGCCATGAAGGTCTGGCGCTGTGTCGTTTATTTTGTTCTTGTCATGTTGTTCTGGCTGCCGCCGGCCCTTGCCCCGGCTGAAACCACAGTGTCTGCTGAAGGGGGTGACGACCCGCAGTCAGCCCCCCACGTTATGCCGCCGTTGGTTGTCCGTGCGACGCAGAATACCCCCCGGTCAGCGACAATCAGCGCAGATGTTCTTGACCTGATCCCCAACCCCAGTGGCTCCGTGACGGAAGCCTTGAAGGGGGAGTCGCGTATTCAGTACGATTATCAGCACCAGTCCAGCCTGACGGTCGGGGAGATCGCTCCGCCCCGTATTTCCATCTCCGGCGCCAAATCCTATGAAAATAATTTCCTGATCGACGGCATCAGTATCAGTAATACCCTGAATCCTTCCGGACTGGATAACAGTAAATCGGCTGTCGACCTTTTTGTTGGCGGGGCGGATATGGCCGTCTTTTACGACACGGAGCTGATTGACGAAGTACAGCTCTACGCCAGCAATATCCCGGCGCAGTACGGCGGCTTTGTCGGCGGCGTGGTTGATGCGCGCCTGCGTGAGCCGCGATCCGATCGCTGGCGCTTCAAGCTGGCCGGCAGATACAGCAACGACAGCTGGTTCGATCTCCGTCATGACGAGTCTGCGTCAGATACTCCCGACAGGCAGCCGGAGTTTACCCTGTACCGAACAGGTATCAGCGCCGACGGTCCCCTTAACGATCAGGCCTCACTGTTACTCTCTTTTTCACGCCTTCAGGCAACAATACCATTGCTACGCACCCGTGCAGATGGCAGCAGCTACAAGGATGACCAGGAGCGGACAAGCGAGAATTATTTCGCGCGTCTGACTCTGGATCCGCACAACGAATTAAAGATTCATTTCGATTTAACCTACGCCCCCTACAGCGCCCGGCGCTGGGATCCGACGTTTCGGGACAGTGACTGGAGCATCGACAACAGGGCCTGGCGTTTTGCCACCCGTTTTGACTATGTCCTCAGTAGCGGCGTACTGACGGGGAAAGCGGCATTTTCCCGTAATGGATTCAGTCGCGACAGCGACTCTGACTATCGCTATGCGGGAGCTGATGATCAATATGGAGGTCTCGGAGATGCCCGGAATAAAAACCGTGAAGCGGATATCTCCCTCGATTTCGTCTCGACAGATCACACCCGCGGTCAGATCGTGTGGACCTATGCCACGGGTCTGGCCTACGGTTACAAACATACGGATATGTGGAATGAGCCCATTGTCCTGCATTCCCTGACCGCAACCCGAAGAACCCTTCAAACCTACGAAGGGGTGAGCCAGTCACGCCACAACAGCACCCTTGCCGGTTATGGCCAGGTGGAGTTGAGATGGAACCGGTTGCTGCTGCGACCGGGGGTGCGTATCGATCACGATCGTTTTTCCGGCAATACCGATCTCGCCCCGCGCTTTAAATCCGAATATGACCTCTTCGGCAACGACAGCCTGCGCCTGGGGTTCGGTGTCAACAGATACTACGGTCAACATCTGAGTGCCTACGCCTTTCGTCGGCATCGGCCCATACATACGCAGATTTACGATATTCAGCCCGACGGCTCGGAGGTTCCTCGTGACCCGTCAACCTCAGCAGCGAGGGACTACCGCAGCGACGGTCTGGAAACACCCTATTCCGATGAGCTGTCCGGCGAGATCTCCGGCTCCCTGCCATATTTTGACTATGGGGTATCGGTTGTGCGGCGCTGGCACAAAAGACAGCTGGTCAGCAAAACAAAGGACGGTACCTCCTATGCCCTCACCAATGATGGACAGGGCGATTATGAGGCCCTCAGCGCTTATGTTTCGCGCGCCTTCAGTACAGCACGTCTCGGCCGACATCAGCTGACCTTAAGTGCGACACAATCGAAGACCCGCTCTGACAATGGCTATTTTGATTCGAATTTCAGGGAAGATCTTGTACTGCAGGGTTTTGAGCTTGATTTTGACAGCGTTTACTATAACGGTCGGTTTATGTCCCGCTCTGAGCTGCCGGCTGAAAACTTCAACGCACCGCTGATCGTCGCGTTGACCCTCAACAGCAGTTTTTTCGATGACAGATTGCGTCTGCTGTCCGTTGTCCGCTGGCGTGACTCCAGCAAGGGTATTGTCTCCGATCGTCGCCTGAGCTCGGAAACGCCCTATGGCACCACCTCCGGCAGCAGTACCGCCGCCAGCTCTTTCTGGATCACACCCCGCGGAGGGTACGCGCAGGCCTACAGGTCCGAAAAAATCTCCGGCGGCGTGGTGACCGACCTGACGGTCGAGGTTGACCTTGTGCGCAGGCAGGAGCGCTGCTTCACCCTGGTCGCGGAGGTTGTCAATCTGTTTAATGACAGGGTAGAGACCGGACAGACCCTTGATGAGACACCGGTGGTGAATCACGGACGTGGTTTTTATGCCGGCTTTGAAATGAGTTTTTGATGAAATGCATCGATTTATGCAAAACCTTATTGACACCAAAAAACGTCCTTAACTATATTTAAAAGTTGTCAAAGGACCGTTGTGACTTACATTCAGGAGGTTGTCACCATGCCGTTATACGAATATCAATGTAAAGAGTGCGGTCACAGATTTGAAGTCCGCCAGAAATTTTCCGACCAGCCGGTGTCCGCGTGTGTCCGGTGCGGTGGCGCGGCACAAAAGGCGATTTCTGTTGCCGGTTTCGCCCTGAAAGGGGGAGGCTGGTATCAGCAGGGGTACAGTAACGCGGCAGCGCCCAGTTGTGCGGCTGCCGACAGCGGCAGCAGTGCCTGTGCCGGCTGTCCCAAGGCGGTCAACGAATAGTTTCCCCTGACCCAAATAGTCAAGGCGGATGTGACTTCCTCCGGCGGCTTGCCTGCCGGAGGATTTTTTATATTTTTCTGGACAGCACTGTTTTACAAACGATGGCAACTCTGTATAGTGATTTGATCGCGTCTGACATTTTCAAGGAATATGGAGGCATTGGTGGCTGAAATTATTGATGGCAAGGCAATCGCAAAGCAGATTCGTGAAGACATTGCGCAGCAGACGCAAGGGCTGATCGCCGGCGGGGTGACCCCCGGTCTGGCCGTGGTGCTGGTGGGGGATGATCCGGCCAGTCGGGTTTATGTCACCATGAAAGAAAAAGCCTGTGCCGCAGCGGGTATTTATTCCGTCGAGCATAAACTGCCGGCAACCACCAGCGAAGAGGATCTGCTGGCTCTGGTTGAGCGGCTCAATGCTGACGCACGGATCGACGGCATTCTTGTGCAACTGCCGCTGCCCGACCAGATCAATGAGACAAAAATCCTCGAAGCTATTTCACCAACCAAGGACGTTGACGGATTTCACCCCTACAATGTCGGCCGGCTGGTAACGGGCAACCCCCTGTTCAAGCCCTGTACGCCCTATGGGGTGATGGTGATGCTCAAGCGTATCGGGGTGGATCTCAAGGGGAAGAATGTGGTGGTTGTCGGACGTTCCAATATTGTCGGCAAGCCGGTGGCGCTGATGTGTCTGGCTGAGCACGCAACGGTCACCATCTGTCATTCACGGACCAGGGATCTGGCGGCGAAGGTCGCGGCCGCCGATGTCGTGATCGCGGCGGTTGGCCAACCGGAAATGATCAAGGGAGACTGGATCAAGCCGGGAGCTGTCGTCATCGATGTCGGGGTGAATCGGGTCGGCGACAAAAAGCTGGTGGGGGATGTCGAGTTTTCCGAAGCCTCGCAGCGTGCTGCCGCCATTACCCCGGTTCCCGGCGGGGTCGGCCCGATGACGATTGCCATGCTCCTCTACAATACCCTGAGCAGCGCCCAGCGTCGTGCCGGCCAAAGCTGAGATATTGTGTCCATAATTCAGGCGGTTTCACATGGAACCTTCAACAATGCAACGAATGGCTGGCCGCTAAGTGTACCGAGTCAGCGGCCAAAAATGTAGCGACCGCTGATCCGGTAGCGAAAGTGTGCTCTGATACGTAATTCATCATGGGGGTAATGACGCCCCAGCGGGCCAAAAGGGGCCGCCCGATACACGGCCTGTATCGCTTCAAAATCAAGGATATCCGAACCGCTGGTCTGCTTCAGGTCGACATCGATGAGCTCTCCGTCGCGGGAAACGATGATCAGCAGCTCCAGGGTTCCTTCGATGCCGTTTTGCGCCGCTTCCGCGGGATAGTTCCATACCCGGTCAATACGGTCATGAAGGCGTCTGAAGAATGACACCAGCCGATCGTTCTGCAGGTTCAGCCAGACCGTTTCTCCCACCTCGACATCTTCACGCTCTTTACGTCTTTCTTGCTCACCTGCTCGCCCTTCCGCAATACGGCGCATGGTGTCATGGCTCGGAAACAGCTGCTCACGGGTCAGCTGCGGCGGTTCAGGCTGGACCTCTTCGGGGTCTGTCGGTGTCGCCGTGGACGGTTCCGGTTTTTCTGTCTGTACCCTCTCAATCTTCTGTTCCTGCGGCGTCGGCTCCGAACTGACCGGAGGGTCCGTGGTTGGTGGCTCTGGCAACAACGGTGCAGCCGGTTCGGTGACGGGCGCTGCTTCAGCCACTGGCAGCCTTGTCTGATCGCGCACGTCGTCGCCTTCAGGCGCCTGTTCCTTTTCCACCTGCTGATCCTGTTCGGCCCGCCGATGTGACTGGACCGGCTCATCCGGTTCCGGCAGTATCGGCATCTGGTCAATTTCATAGTCCGGCTGCTGCTGTTCTTCTTCCGGCGGTGTCACCGGGGCAGGGTATTCGACCAGTTCGATGGGAGTCCGGCTGGCGGGGCCCGGCGTCGGTTCAGGTAGTGGCAGGAACTGTATCAGCAGCAGATGCGCCAGCAGCGACAGCAGGATAAACAGGACAATGACCGCGGTTCGTCGTCGATAACCGGAGGTTTTATTATCGGGAAAAGGACTCATATGCGTCACATTATAGGCTTCATAATGACAGACAACCAGATGCTATCGATGGAAAATGGAAAAGCATTGACCCTTGGTTGGGTGCTGAGTATAACCAACAGGGTGTCGAGAGAGGAAAAGAAGCCTGATCTTCTGACGTAAAAGCCCGGTCATTTTTCAGCGTGGGGCAAAGATGAACAGTCAGGATAACCAATCTATTTCCATCAGGAGGAGTAAATGCATCTGGTAGATCAAATCAAGGCCAAGGCCTGTGCCAATCCGCAAACAGTCGTTCTTCCGGAAGGCTATGACGATCGCATGATTGAGGCGGCAGCGCGCATTGTTGCTGAGAAACTGGCGCGTGTGGTCCTTTTGGGAGAGGCTGCGACGCTGCAGGGCAAGGCCCGTTCCCTTGGCGTATCCCTTGAGGGGGTTACTTTGATCGATCCGAAACAGGCCGATAATCTGGCGGCCTATGCGGATGAACTGGTGGAGCTTCGGAAAAAGAAGGGAATGAGCCGGGATGAGGCCATCTCCCTGCTGACGGCGGATGACAATCTGTACTTTGCAGCGATGATGGTCCGCCGGGGTGATGCCGGCGGGGCCGTCGCCGGTGCAGCAAATACCACCGGTGATGTTCTGCGCGCCGCCTTTCAGGTGGTTGGCACGGCGCCCGGGATGAAGACCGTCTCTTCCGTGTTTCTGATGGTCACCAGGACCCCCGAGTTCGGTGAGAACGGCGTACTCTGTTTTGCCGATTGCGCGGTCAATCCCAATCCCGATGCCCAGGCTCTGGCTGAGATTGCTGTCAGCACGGCGAACAGCTGCAAGAGTTTCCTGGGGGTTGATGCCAGAGTTGCCATGTTGAGCTTTTCGACCAAAGGCAGCGCCGCGCACGGTGACTGTGACAAGGTTCTCCAGGCTTTGGACATAGCGAAAAAAATGGCGCCGGATTTAGCCATCGACGGTGAACTTCAGGCTGACGCGGCGCTGATCCCCAAAGTCGGCGACAAGAAAGCGCCCGGCTCCGGCGTGGCCGGCAAGGCCAATACCCTCATCTTTCCTGATCTTGATGCGGGAAATATCGGCTACAAGCTGGTCGAGCGGCTGGCCGGGGCTGAGGCGGTCGGACCGATTATCCAGGGGCTGGCCAAGCCGGTGAATGATCTGTCGCGGGGCTGTTCTGTCGATGATATTGTCAGCGTTGCGGCGATCACTGCGGTTCAGGCCCAGGGCTGAGGCGGTTTTGTCGGCATATGGCCACTGTGAGACGCTGTCATGATTCAGTTGTACAGTGTTACAAAAAGATACAGCCGTGAGTCGGTTGCCGTTGATGATCTGAACCTGCGCATCGACAAGGGTGAATTTGTCTACATCACCGGGGCCTCCGGGGCCGGCAAAACGACGATGTTGCGTCTGCTGTATGCGGCAGAGCGTCCGACCCGGGGGCAGATTCTGGTCGACAAGCAGAACATTTCACGCATTACCAGCGCCAAAATCCCCTATTTGCGGCGGAAAATCGGGGTTGTGTTTCAGGACTTCAAGCTGCTGCAGAGTCGCACGGTCTTTGAAAATGTCGCTTTCGCCCTGGAAGCCCAGGGAAAAAAACGCTTCGAAGTCAGTAAAAAAGTCTATCAGGTCTTAAAGGAAGTCGGTCTGGAGCACCGCCTGCAGCGCAAACCCCTGGAGCTGTCAGGCGGTGAGCAGCAGCGCATCGCCATTGCCCGGGCCCTGGTGGTCGATCCGCTGATTCTGCTGGCGGACGAGCCAAGCGGCAACCTTGATCAGCGCGTCACCCTTGATATCATGGAACTGTTCAAACGGGCGAACGCACGCGGTACCACCGTGTTGCTGGCGACTCATGATGACAGTCTGCACCGACGGTTTCCGCGCCGGGTGATCACCCTTGAGCAGGGGCGGCTGGTCGGGGATCAGCGCCCGAACGACGAGATTTCCACCGATTAAAGCTGCCTGTGCAACACCCTCTAATCGTCCCCTTTCGAGGAGCCCATCCGTGCTGGAAAGACTACGCTACTTCATCCTGAGGGCCCTGCGCAATATGCGCCAGTGGCCATTTCTCTGCGTAGCCGCCATCCTCACCATGGCGGTTGCCCTGGCCACGGTGGCGACTTTTTTTCTGATTGTCGTCAATATTGAGCAACTGGCTTCGCGCTGGACCAGGGAAATCCAGATCATCGCCTATCTGCAGAGTCCGCCACCGGCAGCAAAGATCCCTGAACTGATGAAACAACTGGAATCCCTGCCTGAGGTTTCCTCCGTCCTTTATGTGTCACCGACAGCAGCCATGGATCATTTCCGGCAGCGCCTTGGCCAGGATCAAAGCCTGCTTGAAGGGATCAGCGAGGATCTTCTGCCGGCCTCCTTTGAGCTGGGTCTGCATGACTCATTTCGAAATCAGCAGGGGATTGAAGCGGTTATCAGTCAGTTAGAAGGGATTCTTCAGGTCGACGACCTGCGCTACGGCCAGCAATGGCTGGAGCGTTTTAATAACTTTATCCGGATCTTGCGTTTTGTCGGCATATTCCTGGGGGGATTTCTGTTGTTCGCGACCCTGTTTATCGTAGCCAATACCATTCGCCTGACCCTGTATGCGCGTCGTGATGAGCTTGAGATCATGGCGCTGGTCGGCGCCACCATGCGCTTTATCAAGATTCCGTTTCTGCTTGAGGGTGCCATCCAGGGATTTGTCGGCGGAGTGTTGTCCCTGGTGTTTCTGGCTGTCTCCTTTTCGCTGGTCATTGCCCGGGGGATGAATGCTATCTGGTTGATGCCGACAGATTTCAACCTGGTCTTCCTCTCGGCTTCGCAGCAACTCCTCCTGGTTCTGTCGGGGGTTGTTCTCGGCACTCTGGGCAGTTTGACCTCACTGCGCCGCTTTGTTCGAATCTGATGTTGAAACGGTGTCTTTTTTTTCTCGTTCTGGTCTCTGTTTCGTGGGCCGGCTCAGCTGCTGCCGATGAATTGAGCCGAAACCGACAACAGCTCGAACAGATCCGTACCCGTATCGAAGCGGCGGAGGCAACGTTAGAGAGCCGTCATCAGTCGGAACAGACAATCAGTCGCGATCTGGCTCTGCTGACGGGTCAACTGCAACAGATAGATCAGCGCGTGGCCCGACTCGTCCGGGAACAGCAGCGCCTGCGCCAGCAGCAGCGCGCACATCAACAGAAGCTGGAGCAAAGTCAAAGTGAGGTTACAGCCATCAGCATGCGCCTGGAACAGCGGCTGATTGCCCTGTACAAGGAAGGGGACAGTGGATTGCTGAAAATTCTGTTTTCCGCGGAGTCCCCAACGCAGCTCATGCAGCAGTATCATTACCTGACCCGGGTCATGGAAAAGGACGCGGAACTGATGACGGAGTTCCGGCAGGCGATCCAGCTCAGACAACAGCAGCTGCATGAGTTGGAAACCCTGGAAACTCAGCAGCAGCAATTGCTGGAACAGGAAGAACAGCAACGTCGCCATTTAGTGACGGCCCGTAATCTGCAGGCACGCCTGCTGCAACAGGCGCGGACGGATAGCCGGCAGCTGCAGCGCGAACTTGAACAGCTCAAGGAAGATGCCGGTCAGCTGACAGCACTGATTGAACAGCTCCAGCGACGCCCGCCTCCGGAACCGTCCCACCCAGCTGATATTGTAGATTTTTCAAGTCACCGGGGAAAGCTTCCCTGGCCGGTTGAGGGAGCGGTGACCATCCAGTTCGGGACACAAAAAGACGCCCAGCTTGGTACCTTTTATGAGAGCAACGGCATCGAAATATCCGCCGCACCGCAAACCGAAGTCCGTGCCGTAGCGCAAGGACAGGTGGTTTACGCTGATTATTTCAAAGGCTATGGCAACCTGGTGATTGTCAGCCACCAGGGAGAATTTCATACCCTTTATGCACAGTTGAACAGTCTCCAGCGCAAAACCGGGGATCAGGTCGCGACAGGCAGCGTTATCGGCGTCAGCGGTCTGGCTAATCGTGATAGTATTTATTTTGAAATCCGCCACCAGGGGGCTCCCGTCAATCCGATTAAATGGCTTAAGGGCCTGTAGATAAGGGGATTCACGTTGTTTATTCGGCTGCTGGTCTGTTGTTTTCTGCTCTGTTCTCCTGCGCTGCTCATGGCCGCGAACGATCTGGAGAATAATAACGAATATCAAAGCCTGGAGATTCTGACGGACGTTTTATCCCTGGTTCAGAGGAATTACGTAGAGGATATAACCCTGGATGAGATGATCAGCGGCGCGGTACAGGGCATTCTTTCATCCCTGGACCCTCATAGCAGCTACATGTCGCCCGGTGCCTATGTTGAGTTCCAGGAGGATACCCAGGGTGAGTTTGCCGGCGTGGGCCTTGAATTGACGATTCGTCATCGTGAGCTGGTGGTTGTGGCGCCTATTGAAGGAACGCCGGCGTGTCGCGCCGGGATCCGATCCGGTGATCATATTGTGGCTATCGACGGTCGACAAACCAGTGAAATGGATATGCTCGAGGCCGTTAAATTGATGCGTGGCGCTGTCGGTGAATCCCTGGTTCTGACCATCAAACGTGCGTCGAGCCTGGAATTGCTGGAGTTTTCCCTGACCCGTGAGCTGGTCAGGGTGGAGTCGGTACGCAGTCGCTTGTATGACGAGGGTGTTGGTTATCTGCGGATTTCCCGCTTTCAGGAAGAGACCGGTCGTGAAGTGGCCGGACATTTGCGCCGGCTCGCGGCCCAGGTCGAAAACCTTGCCGGCGTGATTGTTGATATGCGTAATAATCCCGGCGGGCTGCTCGATGAAGCCGTGGTGGTTGCCGATCTCTTTCTGGAAGAAGGGCTGATTGTGACCACTGCCGGCCGCCAGCAGTCCGCCCGGGAGGTGTTTTACGCCCATCCCGGTGACGATGAGGGCCATTACCCCATGATTGTGCTGATAAACGCCGGAACGGCCAGTGCTGCGGAAATTGTTGCCGGAGCCCTGCAGGATCATCGTCGGGCTCTTGTTCTGGGGGAACAGAGCTTCGGCAAGGGCTCTGTCCAGTCAATCATTGAATTGCATGATGGTTCCGCCCTGCGCCTGACAACGGCCCATTACTACACCCCGTCCGGTCGTTCTATCCAGGCACGCGGCATTACCCCGGATGTCTTGTCTCCCCCCGTGTCGGTAACAGCTGAAGCAACGACAGCAGCCCCAAGAGAGAATGATCTGCCCCGGCATCTGCCCACCGGAAAGTCCGCTACACCGGCCGATCTTGAGACCGGTTCAGTTGAATCCGGATGGGTAGAGGATTATCAGTTACAACGCGCCCTTGATCTGTTAAAAGGAGCTTTGTTTTTTACTGACAGAACAGAACCGGCACCGCCGTCAGCTGGCGCTCAATGAAAGATTTCAACGATTCATGACCACCCGCAAGAAAAAAACAGGTCCGTCTGAAAAGACTTCTCCGCGTCGTAAAAAAACCTCATTGAGCCAGGCCCAGAAACTCTCTTTTGCTGTCGGCTTTCTTATTCTTTTTGTGGTTTTTACGCTGCTGCTGCTCACCTTTTTGCGCCAGAGTCTGCAACCGCAACAGGCCGTCAGGGAGCCCTACCAGGCGCCGGTTGTTGTGCCCCAGGTGGACGAATCCGCAGACGCCGCCTTTCCCGATACGGGGGATCCGCAGCTGCTTGAACAGCTGCAGGAGGAACTCAGCGATCAACCCGCGCTCCCCCGGCGGCCGCGCATCGCCATCATCATGGACGACCTGGGGGGTTCATTAAAAACCATGCAACAGGCGATGGATCTGGAAGTGATGCTGACTCCCTCCATTCTGCCCGGTGAATCGCAAGCGACGGCTGCAGCTGACATGTTGCGCGCTGCCGGACGCGAGTACATGGTCCATGTTCCGATGCAGCCCCGCAGCTACCCACAGACCAACCCGGGCGCCGATGCCCTGTTGCTGTCCCATACGGATGATGAGATTCGTCGTCGCGTCCGTCGGTATCTACAGAAGGTGCCTGGTGCCGTTGGTGCCAACAATCACATGGGCTCGCGCTTTACCGAAGAAGCCGCGCCCATGCAGGTTGTTCTTGCGGAGCTGCAGCAGGGCCGGTTGTTTTTCGTAGACAGTCTGACCATCAACAGTTCTGTCGCCTTGAGGGAAGCCAGGGGGCTGGGGCTGAAGTCAGCTGCTCGTGATATTTTCCTTGATCATTATGAGGATATTGACTACATCCGGTCACAAATTCGCGCCATGGTAGATTTGGCCAAAAGCCGCGGGCAGGTTGTCGCCATCTGTCATCCCTATGAGGAAACCTTTGAGGCTTTTCACCGGGAGATGGACTGGCTGCGACAACAGCCGGTTGAGTTTGTACCTGTTTCACATCTGGTCAGAAGCCGTTGATTCCGGGTTTCAGGTAAGAGAAGGAGTGTTCGTGCTGCTGGATGAGTCGCCAACAACGACACCGGTTTCCGTTTCAGAACTGGTCAACTGCCTGCAGGAACTGATCGAGGACAACTTTATCCAGGTCGTCGTACAGGGAGAGCTGAGCAATATTTCACGTCCGGCATCGGGTCATCTCTACTTTACCCTGAAAGATCGCAAGGCCCAGCTGCGCTGTGCGATGTTTCGCAGCCACGCCAGGCTGCTGCGGTTTGTCCCGGAAGACGGCATGGCGGTCATCTGTTACGGTCGCGTTTCCGTCTACGCCCAGCGTGGCGATCTGCAGCTGGTTGTCGAAGGGATCGAGCCGGAAGGTGTCGGCGGTCTGCAACTGGCTTTTGAGCAGATCCGCACCCGCCTCGAAGCTGAAGGGCTGTTCGCGCAGGAGCGCAAAAGACCCCTGCCGGCTTTTCCCGCCACCATCGGCCTGGTGACTTCGGCCACGGGTGCCGCGATTCAGGATATCCTGCAGATCCTGCGACGTCGTGCTGTCGGTATTCGGGTGCTCGTCCGGCCAGTGCGGGTGCAGGGGGAGGGCGCAGCGACGGATATTGCCAGGGGCATTGCCGATCTCAACCGTGACGGCCAGGTCGACGTCATCATCGCCGGACGGGGTGGCGGTTCGAAGGAAGACCTGTGGGCGTTTAACGAAGAGGTGGTGGCGCGGGCCATTGTCGCCTCAAAATGCCCGGTGATCGCCGCAGTCGGCCATGAAACGGATATAACAATAGCCGATCTGGCTGCTGACCTGCGGGCACCAACCCCGAGTGCGGCGGCGGAACTGGTGGTGAAAAACCGTCTTGATCTGGAGCAGCATCTCGATCATCTCAGGTCGCGCCTCGGCCGCCAGATGCAGTGGCACCTGCAGCTGATGTCAACCCGCGTCGCGGGTCTGGAAAAACGCCTCAAGGGGCCGCAGGAGTTGATCACCCGGCAGCAGCGGACCCTGGAGCAACTGCAGCAGCGTCTGCGGGTCAGCATGGGGCATTTATGTGTGCATCGTCAGCACCGCCTGCAGCAGGCACTGGGTCGTCTGCACGCCCTGTCGCCATTGGCCATTCTTGAGCGTGGCTATGCTATTGTGCAAAAGGAAGGTCAGATCGTTACCGCGAGTCATCAGGTGACCGGTGGCGATGCCCTCGATGTGCGGCTGGCTGAGGGACGTTTGCAGGTTCAGGTGACCCGGATCCTCGCTGCGGCATCCGAAAAGCAGCCCTGATCCGTTCTATGATGTTCTGACAGACTATGGATACTTTATTTACGGAATAAAAGAATCATGACAAAAAATGTCCCCAGAAAAACAGGATTTGAAGCCTCTCTGGCTAAACTGGAAGCAGCCGTTGAACAGCTTGAATCGGGCGAACTGGCCCTTGACGAAGCCCTGAAGGTCTTCAGTGTCGGCGTCAAGGAGGCACAGCGTTGCCAGAAGGCGCTGCAGGATGTCGAGCTGAAGGTTGAACAGTTACTGAATCAGGGTGATGGCAGTTTCAGCCGGGGGCCTTTCCATGAGCGCTGATGCCTGGTCCCTTGAAGATTATCTGGCTCAGCGCATCCAGCTGATAGATGCCGAGCTGGAAAAGCTCCTGCCGGCAGCCGAGAGCCGTCCCGCCCGTCTGCACGAGGCCATGCGCTACTCGGTTTTTGCCGGCGGCAAGCGTATTCGCCCGATTTTGCTCCTGGCGGCCTGTGACGCCGTGGGAGGGGAGCCGGAAGACGCCCTGCCGGCAGCCTGTGCCCTGGAGATGATTCATACCTATTCCCTGGTTCATGATGACCTGCCGGCGATGGACGATGATGATCTGCGTCGGGGCGTGCCGACAAATCACTGTGTATACGGCGAAGCTACGGCCATACTCGCCGGAGATGCCCTGTTGACAGAAGCTTTCGCCCTCCTCAGCCGTCCGGATGTCATGACGGGGGTTGCCGCGTCGACCCGCCTGGAAATGATTCAGATTCTGGCGCATCATGCCGGAACCCGGGGGATGGTGGGCGGGCAGATGGTTGACATGGAGGTCGAGGGGCTCCAGGTGGACTTGCCGGTCCTGGAATATATTCACACCCATAAAACCGGCGCTCTGATCCTTGCCTCTGTTGCTCTGGGGGGCCTGGTCGGAGGGGCGGACAGGGTTCAGATGGAGGCCCTTGGTCGCTATGCCAAAGCCTGCGGCCTGGCGTTTCAGATTGCTGATGACGTCCTCGATGTGGTGGCGGAACAGGGACACCTGGGTAAAAATATCGGCAGTGATGAAAAACGGGGCAAGACAACCTATGCCTCCCTGCTCGGTATTCCCGAAGCGCGGCGGCGGGCACAGGAACTCACGGATATCGCCGTAGCGGCCCTCGACGATTTCGGTCAGGCGGCGGATCCGCTACGTGCTGTGGCCGCATATATCGTCAATCGGACCCGGTAGCTGCCAGGAACTGGCCTGTTTGCAATAACGTTTGCTGAGCTGGTATTGTTTTTCATTGTTTATTTTGGGGCTCATACAACAAAGGAAGATCGATGGATAGACTTTTGTCCCGGATCCAATCACCGGAACAGCTGAAGCAGCTTGACAAAAAGCAGCTGCCGCAACTTGCCTCCGAACTGCGGGAGCGCATTGTAGCCACCGTTGCCGCCAATGGCGGACACCTTGCCAGTTCCCTCGGGGTGGTGGAACTGACCATCGCCCTGCACCGGGTGTTTAACTCTCCGGACGATAAGATCATCTGGGATGTCGGCCATCAGGCCTACGCTCATAAGTTGCTGACCGGTCGTCAGGGGCAATTTTCGACCTTGCGCCAGTGGCAGGGGATCAGCGGCTTTCCGAAGCGCAATGAGAGCATTCATGACGCTTTTGACGTCGGCCACTCGAGTACTTCGGTTTCCGCGGCCCTGGGCATGGCGGCGGCGCGTGACATTGCCGGCACGGATGAACGCTTTGTCGCGGTTATCGGCGACGGATCCTTAACGGCGGGGATGGCCTTTGAGGCCTTGAACCATGCCGGTCATCTGAAGCAGAAGATGATTGTTGTCCTTAATGACAACGAAATGTCCATTTCCCGCAATGTCGGCGCATTGTCATCCTTCATGAGCCGCAAAATGACGTCGGATTCTTTCATCCGCTTCAAAAAGGAAACAGAAAACCTGTTGAATTATATCCCCGGCATCGGCCGTGACCTGGTTGGTCTGGCCAAGCGTGCGGAGGAATCCCTCAAGAGTTTCATGACTCCGGGGATGTTGTTTGAAGGGTTCGGTTTTGATTATTTCGGTCCCCTCGACGGTCATAATATTGATGATCTTACGGAAACCCTGAAGAATGTGGCTCAGATCAAGGGGCCGGTCCTGTTGCATATCCTGACCAAAAAAGGCAAGGGCTACCCGCCGGCGGAAAAGAACCCGCCCCGGTTTCATGGCGTCGGCGCCTTTGATCCGGTGACCGGTGAACTCCCCGCGCAGCCACCGGGAACGCCACCGTCCTTTACCAGCGTCTTCGGGCGGACCCTGGTCGAACTGGCAAGGCAGGATGAACGTCTGGTGGCAATTACCGCAGCCATGGCTGAAGGGACCGGCCTGAAAGCATTTTCGGAGGCCTTTCCACAACGCTTTTTTGATGTTGGCATTGCCGAGCAGCATGCCGTCACCTTTGCTGCCGGCATGGCGCTGAAGGGGCTGCGTCCGGTTGTTGCCATTTATTCTACCTTTTTGCAGCGTTCCTACGATCAGATCATTCACGATATCTGCCTGCAGAATCTGCCGGTGACCTTTGCCATTGATCGTGGGGGACTGGTCGGAGCCGACGGCGCGACCCACCATGGTGCTTTTGATCTGTCCTTCATGCGCTCCATTCCGAATATGGTTGTCGCGGCACCCCGGGATGAGGTGGAACTGGTGCGCATCATGAAGACAGCACAGATGACGGACACCCCCTTTGCCTATCGTTATCCGCGCGGACAGGGTCTGGGGCGTCAGCTGCCTGAGACGGTTGAGGCGGCACCCGTCGGAATCGGCGAGGTGCTGCGCGAAGGCAGGGATGGTCTGCTCATTGCCGTCGGCACCCTGGTGCAGGAGGCCCTGAAGGCGGCGACTATCCTGGCCCGTGAAGGATGTGAACTGACCGTAGTCGATGCCCGCTATATCAAGCCCCTCGACCGTCATCTCCTGACCTCCCTTGCTGAAGAAGCGTCCTTTGTCATGACCCTTGAAGAAAACGCCCTGGCGGGAGGCTTCGGCAGCGCCGTTCTCGAGCTGTTCAGCGAAGTGGGGCTGTTGGTTCCGGTTACGCGCGTCGGCTTGCCGGATCAGTTCGCCGAGCAGGGAACACAACGAGAGCTGTATGAACATCTCGGCCTTGACGCGGAAAGCCTCGCTACCCGGATCAGAAAAATGAGGTCAGAGGAAAAACACAAATTGACCGGCTGACACGTCGCCTGACGCAGTGGAAAGGCATCAGGGATGTCGACCATGGTAAGGCAGGCACAGCACAGGATGAAAAAAAATGCAACATGTCGTGACTTTTATGACGTTTTATTTTATAGGGTACGCTCAAATCCGGCAGCGAGGAGCCCGCCATGGCGCGTAAACTTTTTATTGCAGCAACCGGAATGAACAGTGGTAAAACCACGACCAGTCTATCCCTGATGCATGTTGCCTTGCGTAAGTACGATCGGGTCGGTTTTATCAAGCCGATCGGACCCAAGCCTGTTGATTTCAAGGGGCGTCGCGCTGATAAGGATGCGGTGCTGATGGCCCAGTACTTCGGTCTGGAACAGGACCTGCCGCTGATGTCGCCTTTTATCCTTGATTCAGGTGACACCCGCCGGATCATGGATGGAGAACTCTCCCGTGCCGATGTAAAAAAACGGATGTTCGACGCCATTGCCGAACTGGATGCTAAAAATGACTTTCTCATTATTGAGGGAGCCGGACATACCGGAGTCGGTACGCTTCTCGGGTGTAATAACGCGCAGATTGCCCGCGAAACCGGGGCAACGGTGCTCATGGTGACGGGTGGCGGGCTCGGTAATGTGGTCGATACAGCCCAGGTCAACCTGGCGCTGTTTCAAAAAGAGAAAGCAAAGGTTGAGGCGATTCTGGTCAACAAGATCATTCCGGAAAAGCGTGAGCAGACACTGAAGTACCTGAATATGGCCTTTGCGTCGGAACATATCAGGGTACTGGGCGGTTTCAACTATCAGCCGATCCTTGCCAATCCGACCCTGCGGCGGATTGCCAATGTCCTTGATATCGAACTCTTTGCCAACTCCGATCAGGCGCAGCGGATCATTCACAATGTTCAGATCGGTGCGGCATCGGCTCAGCGGGTCGCGGAATTGCTCAAGGAATCAACCCTGGTGATTGTGAACAGCAGCCGTGATGAATTGCTGGTCACCCTGGCCAATCTCTATCAACTCGATGAGTACCGTCCCAAAATTGCCGGCATTATTATCCCCGGCGTTGGAAAGATCAGTGCCATCACCCAGAAGATTATCGACAGCAGCCGCATCCCCTATATGCTGGCGGGGCGGACTTCGTCCAGGGTGTTTGAAATTATCAGTGAAGACGTTTCAAAATTGACCATTGAAGATACACATAAACTGAAACTCATTACGGAATTAGCCGAAAAAAGACTCGATTTCAATGAAATTGATGCTTTGATTAATGATTGACTGGAGTCGCTGATGTTGATTCGGGTTCGTTTTAAAGATGGCCGTATCGATCTGGCCCCATCCGGCACCATGGATGAAATGATCGCTATGAGCGAAATTGAAGACTATCTGGGTTCCTCCCAGTGGGTGGTTCTTGGTCAGGATCCGGTGCGCAGCACCCTGCGCGGTCGCTACACGCGACCTCTGCGGCGGAATCCACCAAAAAGCAGCGCGTCAAAAAACAAGCCCCTTTAAAGCAATGTCGTTATCGGAAGGGTCATGACTGTGGCGTTGTCCGGCATGAATCTGGCGGTTGAGGACTGGGGACTGGTTGATTACAAAGAGGCCTTTGCCCGGCAGCAACGGCTGGTTGAGGAGCGGCTGGCCGGTCGCGGCCATGACCTGCTGGTACTGACCGAACACCCGCCGACGATAACCCTGGGGCGGCGGGGAGGTTGCGACGATCTGCGCTATCCAGAGCAGGAATATGAGGCGCGCGGCCTGTCGCTGCAACGGGTCAACCGTGGCGGTCTGGCTACGGCTCACGAGCCGGGCCAGCTGGTGGCTTATCCGATTCTGCAGTTGAACAAACAGGATCTGCACCAGTACATTCAGGCATTCCTGCAGACGGTTAATGCTCTTCTCGGTGATTATGGCCTGACAGGACAACTCAAAGAAAAGGCACCGGGGGTCTGGGTCAACAACAAAAAAATCTGCAGTTTCGGTATCGCCCTGAAAAAATGGACGACATCCCACGGCATTGCCCTGAATGTCAATAACACCCTGCAGGCCTTTACGACCATTGTTCCTTGCGGTGTGGGTACGGAACAGATGACCTCCATGGCTCTGGAACTTGGCCGACCTGTTAAAATGTCGGACATTAAAAGTCGTTTTGTTCACCATTTTTGTATGCAGTTCGGTTTTTCACCGGTTACGGGGAAGCTGTCATGACGGTTGAACATAAAAGAACGTCAAGACCTCTGGCGGGGAAGACCCTGTTTATAACGGGAGCCAGTCGCGGGATCGGTCTGGCCGTGGCCCTGCGGGCGGCAACCGCCGGGGCCGATATCGTCATTGCCGCCAAAACCACGGTGCCCCATCCCCGCCTGCCGGGTACCATCTACACGGCGGCGCAGCAGATTGAGGCAGCCGGTGGCAGGGCCCTGCCGTTGCCCGTCGATATCAGGGACGAAGTGCAGGTGCGAGCGGCAGTGGAGCGGGCGGTAGAGACTTTCGGTGGAATCGACATCCTGGTCAATAACGCCAGTGCTATCTTTCTCGCTGGAATCCTTGATACGCCGGTGAAACGCTTTGATCTGATGCAGCAGGTGAATGTCAGGGGATCCTTTATTGTCAGTCAGGCCTGTCTTCCCCATCTGCTCAATTCCGGGTCAGCGCAAATACTTTCCTTTGCCCCGCCGATCAACCTGGATCAGCGCTGGTTTGCTCAACATTCCGCCTATACCCTCGCCAAATATGGTATGAGTATGGTGGTGGCGGGCCTGGCGGCGGAGTTTGCTGGCAAAGGGGTGGCGGTCAACGCCCTGTGGCCGAAAACTGTTATCAACACCGCAGCCCTGGCCATGCTGGGGGGGCGGATCGCTCCGGAACACTGCCGGACGCCCGACATCATGGCCGACGCGGCCTACGAACTGTTGACGCGCGATGTGCCCGAATCCGGGAAATTCTACATCGACGAGGACGTCCTGCGTACATCTGGCATAGAGGACTTTTCCCGATATGCTGTCGCCCCGGGAAGTAACCTGGCACCAGATCTTTTTCTTGACTGATGAAAGAACGAGCCTGAAAGGACGTCAGGTTCAGCTCATGCGCCCGATAGTGGGGTGTCGGATTGTGCTGCAATTGTCAAAGGGCCGGGGCCCTCGCTCTTGATATGGAGTTTACTGGAGGAGTTCTGAATGAGTACTGATTTTCAGACAGTGGTACGTTCGGTCAGTGATCTGCCGCCAATGCCGGTTGTTGCCGTGCGGGTGATGGAACTGCTGGGTCAGGAGGATGTCAACTACAAAAAGCTCAGCAGCGCTATTTCCAGCGATCCGGCGGTGTCGGCACGTCTGCTCAAGGTGGCCAATTCCGCCTTTTACAGCATGAAGCGACAGGTTAAAACCCTCGACCACGCTGTTGCCATTGTCGGCGAGCGCACCTTGCGCAGCCTGGTCCTGGCCGCAAGCCTGGAAGGGATGAACAAGTCCTACGGTCTACTGGAAAAACTGTTATGGGAAGATGCCATGGGCTGTGCTATTGCCAGCAGAATCATCGCCCGCCGTTTCTCCACAGCAGATCCGGAAGAGGCTTTTCTCGCCGGTCTTTTCCGCCACCTTGGCAAAATTGTTATGAACTACAGTGATCCGGACACCTACCGGGCCCTGGTTGAAGCGGCTTATGCTGAAGGAACGACGACCTCGGCGCTGGAAGGTCGTTTTTTCCCCTACGCCCACGAGGTGGTCGGCGCGGCGGTTCTTAACAAGTGGAATTTTTCACAGTCGCTGGTGATGACGGTTCTGCATCACCGGGATTTAAAAATTCACCTGGCAGAGGAGGACGAGGGCCGGCAGCTGACGAACCTGGCGGCGACGGTGAATCTGGCCGGCTTCATCTGTATGAAGCTCGGTATCGGTCAGCGTCAGGCCGATGATGGTATCGATGTGACGACGGCACCCGGCGCCCAAATACTGGGGTTGTCTGCCACTCAGGTCGAAGAGGTTCTTGATGAGATCGACCGGACATTCACTGAAAACCGTGAATTTTTTGTCGGATAATTCAATCGCCGCCCAGACGACAACGGGGGAGCTTGTGCTCCCCCGTTGTCGTCTGGGCGGGTGGTAACACAAAAGATGAAAGAGCGCCTTGATGCATTATTGGTCAAAAGGGGACTTGCCGGATCACGGGAGCGGGCACGGGCCCTTATCCTTGCCGGCCAGGTGGTTGTCAATGAACAGCGTCTTGACAAGGCCGGTGCCCGGATTGATGATGATGCAGTTATTCGCCTGAAAGTTGACGATATTCCCTACGTGTCACGCGGGGGGTTGAAGCTGGAAAAGGCCCTTGATGCCTTTGCTGTTGATGTCAGCGGCCGGATCGTTCTTGATGTTGGTGCGTCAACAGGCGGCTTTACCGATTGTTTGCTTCAGCGTCATGCGGAAAAAGTGTATGCTGTGGACGTCGGTTACGGCCAATTGGCCTGGTCATTGCGTAGTCATCCCCGGGTTGTCAATCTGGAGCGCTGCAATATCCGCTATCTGGAGAAAGAGCAGCTGGAGGAACTGCCTGACATGGCGGTTATCGATGCCTCTTTCATCTCCCTGGACAAGGTGCTGCCCAACACCCTGCAGCTACTGCGTGGCGAAGCGCTTGTCATCGCCCTGATCAAGCCTCAATTCGAGGTTGGGCGGGGCCAGGTCGGCAAGGGGGGAATCGTCAAGGATCCGGCACTGCACCGGCAGGTGCTGCAGAGAATTGACAGGGTGGCGGCAGATCTGGGCTGCGTGGTACGGGGTGTGATTGAAAGTCCGGTCCTTGGAGCCAAGGGAAATCGGGAGTTTCTTATCTGTCTGCAAAAAATGATTAAAGCCGTCTGATTCCGGAAAACCAGGCCGGGACCAGGCATTCGGTTTATCTTGTTGACATCAGTTGTTCAGGGGGCACTATGAAAGATTGTCTGTTCTGTAAAATTATCGCCGGAGAAATTCCGGCAGCCATCCGCTATGAGGATGAGCACCTCGTTGCTTTCGAGGATATCAACCCCCAGGCACCGACCCATCTGCTGCTGGTGCCCCGCAAACACATCCCGACGACTCTGGATATTTCAGCTGAGGATCAACAGCTGTTAGGTCATCTGCTGCAGGTTGCCGGAAAACTCGCCCGCCAGGCCGGATTTGCCGATGAGGGTTTCCGGATTGTCAATAACTGCAACGCTGACGGCGGCCAGACAGTCTGGCATATTCACTTTCATCTGCTCGGAGGACGGCAGTTGACCTGGCCTCCAGGCTAATGAATCCAACAGGACAATGACAGGATTATATGGCTGTATTTGATTCCCATACCGAGCAGCGCCTGATGACCGATATTATGGAGCTGCTGGTGACGCATTACGGTGCCGAGTTGTCTGAGAGCGATCTGGATGTGCAGATCGGCTACGTTCAGATGGCTCTAGATGACGCCCGGATGCATCATCGTGGACAGGTGCGCAAGTCAGGGGAACCCTATATATTCCATCCCTTGCGGGTGGCCCATCTGGCAGCCAGACACTGGATGGATTTTCCGTCGATTATCGCCTCTTTGCTGCATGATGTTGTTGAGGACACCCCGGTCACCCTCGCTGATGTCCATAAAAAGTACGGCAGTGAGGTGGCTCACCTGGTTGACGGCCTGACCAAAGTGACATCAGAAGTTTTAAGCCGCGATGACCTGAAAAAAGAAACCTACAAGAAGACGCTGCTGGTCGCTATTGACGATATCCGGGTGCTGTGTCTGAAATTCTGGGACCGGATTGACAACCTGCTGACCATCGGTGCCCTGTCTACCCGCAAACAGAAACTGATTGCCGACGAAACCCGTACGGTCTATGTGCCTCTGGCGCGTCATCTGGGCATGGGCTATGTCGCGACGGAACTGGAATCCCTGTCTTATCGGGTGCTCTACCCGCGACGGGCGCAACGATATCAGCATATCGTTCTTGATCTGCAGCAGCGAACGGGCGATTTTTTACGCCAGGTCCGGGCAAAAATTCATAACGAGTGCGAAAAACTGAAGCTGGTGGCGGATACCAGAGAACGCTGGCGCCCCTTTACCGTTGCTGCGGCCAGGGAGATGAACAGAGGGTTCGGAGCCCTTTTTACCCTGGAAGTCCAGGTGGATCGCACCATGGACGCTTATCTTTTTCTCGGCGTATTGCACAGCTTGTTCCCTCCCATTCCCGGCAAGCTGCGGGATCACCTGAATCAGACTTCTCAACATGGTTATCAGGCCCTGAAGACCACGGTTCAGGCGGGGGAACAGCGCATGCGGGTTGAAATTACCACCCGCAAGCTCGCCAGGTTCAATCAGGCCGGTGTCCTGGCCCCGGGATTCAAGTTCCGGCATGATAACTTCCGGGAGTTGATGAAGTCCCTGATGGAGGGGGAATCGGCCTTTGATACGGAATCTCTGAAACTGGCTTCGGCAACGATTCAGGTGTACACCCCCCTTGGCGAGGTGCGCAAGCTGCCGGAGGGGAGCAGCGTCCTGGACTTCGCCTTCGAGATCCACGATTCCGTCGGTTTGCGGGCTGTTCGCGCCATGATCAATGGGCGCACCAGGCAGCTCAAAACCCGGCTCTTCGATGGCGACCAGGTGGCCGTTGAAACGGACAAGGTTCCCCAGGTGCTGCCCAAATGGCTTGAATGGGCCGTCACCCCCAAAGCCCGTAACAGTATCCGCAAGTATCTGCGCAACAAGGTTCGCGCCTCGTCAAAAAACAAGGAACCGATCAGCTGATGTCCAAGCTCGTTATTCTCTTTCTGTTGTGGGTCCTGGGGGCACCGTTGTCGGTCAGCGCCGGACAGATCAATGCCTTTATCTATCATCGTTTCGATGATGATAGATACCCGTCGACCAATATTTCTCTCAAGGTGTTCGAAGAGCAGTTGCGCTATGTGCGGCAGAACAAGCTGACGGTTGTTTCAGTGGATGATGTTGCCCGGCGTATTACCGAAGGCAAGCCGCTGCCGGAAGAGGGCATTCTGCTGACCGTCGATGATGCGTACAGCAGCTTCTATGATGCTGCCCTGCCTGTTATCAGGCGTTACGGGGTGCCGGTGACCCTCTTTGTTAATACGGATGCCGTAGGCACGCCGGGCTATATGTCCTGGGACGAGATCGGTGAAGCTGTCGATGCCGGTGTTGAGCTCGGCAACCATACCGCCAGCCATGCTTATCTCGTTGAGCTGGCTGAGGACGAAACCCGCGCTCAGTGGCATCAGCGGGTTCGTGCCGATATCCTCAAGGCGCAGGCGGCCTTTGAACGGGAACTCGGGATGCGTCCAGAGGTTTTTGCCTACCCCTACGGGGAATATTCTGTTGAGGTGACATCCCTGTTGAAGGAGTTGGGCTTTGTCGCCGCCTTCGCTCAGCAGTCAGGCGTTATTGTCGACGGGCACGATCCTTTTATCCTGCCCCGTTTTCCCATGGGCGGACCCTATGCCACCCTTGATGAGTTCACGTCAAAAGCCGCGATGAAGGCCCTGAAGGTTGAGCAGCAGCAGCCCGTCAATCCGGTTCTGGCCCCCGGAGAGGATAATCCTCCCGTGCTGGTGTTGAGATTGCCGGAAATGGCGGGGGAAAAAGCTGTCTTGAATTGTTTTGTTCAGGGAGATAACCGCTGTCACGTGGAAATGCTGCCGGAAAAAGGGGAGGGGTGGTATCGGGTTGTGGCGGAGTCTCGGTTGTCGGGACGACGCAACAAATACACCTTGACCGGTCAGGATACCGACGGCAGGTGGCTTTGGTTCAGCCAGCTGTGGATCAACGCGACCAACCCGGTATCATCCGAGCCCTGATCAGCGAAGCTGCGCCTGTGCCAGTTCCTCCAGGTTGTTGAAAAGAATCATCGACTGGATTTCAGCTACATATTCCTCGCCACGGGTCGAATAGTTCAACAGCCCCTGTGCAAGGGTCAATCCGTCAGGATCCTTGCCCTTCTGTCTCAGTGTCGCGCGCATCTGCCGAAATTCCCGATAGGCATGATGGGTGTTGAGATTATTGGCGTAAGAACGTACGGAATCGTAAATTGTTGGAAAACTTTTGACCTCGTAGGTTTCCCCTTCCGGCCGATTTTCCGGAACAACGCCCCGACCGGGAACAAAGGTCCATTGACCGAAGAGGTTGTTGGCTTCCCTGGTAAAACGTGATCCCCCCCAGCCCGACTCATTGGCTGCCTGTGCCAGTGCCAGATCAACAGGAATGATATCGATGCGGCGAGAAAGCAGGTGCAACAGGGAGGTCAGCTCGTTGTCGTCTACCTCCAGGCGATACCGGGCTGCGAGTCTTTTCAGCTGCTGATACTGCTCCGGATCAAGTTCCCCTCTGGTTTTAAAGTGATGTTGCAGGGCGGCAAGCTGCTTTCGTTCGTCAAGGATTTCTTCGTTGACCATTAAAATCAGGGGCAGCATGATCTTGAAAAAGATGCGCTTGCGCTGTTCTGTTTCACTGATGTCAGCCAGGTTGTCCGGTATTTTTTCCACGACGACCGGCGGCACCCCTTGATCATTCAGGTGAGCCAGGTGATATTCCAAACGGGTAAAGGCCTGTTGCACGGCCATATAGTCCGATTCTCTGACAATCTGAGCCGGCGGAGGCTCGGTGCCCTTTTCGTCGGGACGCTCGGTGCAGTTGGTCAGCAACAGGCACATGAGGGTCAGCAGGGTTATGATGTTTTTCAAACGCAAACTGAGGCTCCCAAATAGCTCGATTTTTCCGCAACTCTTGATAGACAAATTCCGAAGGCGCTTTATAATCGGTATTTCATCGATTGTCAATTTTACCGCAGTTTCTCTTGATTAAAATCTCAACAGCAGGATTTCACTGATGAAACATTATCGCAAAGAACTTTTCCTCGAAATTCCATCACGCCGCGGTTTTGTCAATATCACCGACGAAGTCATGGTCTGTCTGCGCCAGAGCGGGATTCAGGAGGGTTTATTGCTGTGTAACGCCATGCATATCACGGCAAGCGTTTTTATCAATGATAATGAGTCAGGTCTCCATCGGGACTTCGAACGCTGGCTTGAAGGGCTGGCTCCCCATGCGCCGATTCATCAATATCGTCACAACGATACCGGCGAAGATAATGCCGATGCCCACCTCAAGCGTACAGTCATGGGGCGTGAGGTCGTCGTTGCCGTGACCGGCGGTCAACTGGACTTTGGCCCCTGGGAACAGATTTTCTACGGCGAGTTCGATGGGAATCGTAAAAAACGGGTGCTGGTAAAAATTATTGGCGAATAAACAAATTATGGTATGGTGTGAATCTTGAAAAGCCGGGATTTTTGAGGTGATCTATGGAAACAATCAAAACTGCAAGTTTCGAATATCTGATCAGTCTGGCCAAGGAAAAGCCCGAAGGGGGATATCGCTTTCTGCTTGATGGTGAGGAGTATGACATTGGTGATGTTCTTGAAATTTCAGCGATTGCAACCAGGCATGGCTATATCGTGATTTATTAACACAGGATCCAAAGGAGTGATGGAATGACGGACTATGTAAAAGAAGCAGGTGTTGACAAGAACGTCTGCTATACCCTCGAGGTCGCCCTGGAAAAATCGATTCTGATGGAAGAACGGGCATTCCGTAATCTGTTGCACGCAGTACGGATTGTTGGTGATCGACAGGCTAAAGCCATTCTGCGCGACGCCGCCAGGGAGGAACTGGGTCATAAGAATCTGATCGAAAATGCCTTGCTCGACGGGCACGACAAAAACGCGTCCACCATGACGGAACCCTTGCCGAGCATGAATCTTGATTATGTTTTCAAGCAGAAAGAACTATCTCCTGACGCTGACGCCCGGGAATCGCTGGCCTACGCAATCCACCTTGAACAACAGGCGGTTAAATTCTATCAGGCCCTGATTCACGGCTGCGAAGGGGCGCCGATGATGGATCTGTTCAAGCGTTTAATGGCCGATGAAACACGTCACTTGCGAACCCTTGAAGACCTGTACGAAAAAATCTTCATGACGGAAAACTAACACTGTTTCCGTCGGCAAAAACCCTTCAATTTTTGAAACAGAGGCAATCATTCCCGGTTGCCTCTTTTTTTTACTGATTGACGCACACACCGTTAAATTGCGATTATCGACTGAAGCAATAGCCTTTTGGCAGGCTCTTTGGCAAAAATAAATTCACAATAACAGACCCTTGCAATCCATAAAAAAATCAATTAAGGTATAACAACGTTCTAGTAAAACTGGAGGCGTTTATGGATGTCGATCTGGTCAAGGGTTTGTTTGCGGTCTATGTTGTCGGCGTGTCGCTGATTCACATGCTCTCGGATGAAGAATCCTATCTGCTGACCATGATGAAGCGCGTCTGGGGGCGAAGCCAGGGCTTGCTTCTGCATTTTGTGGCCAATGTTCTCATTCCCATGCTCTTTGCTCTGATTTCATTTTCGCGGGGGATCGTATCCATGGCAACCTACTGAACGCACTGTTGACAGGCCGTTGTGATAGAAACCTGCAGGTCTTGCGATCTGCGGGTTTTTTTATGGTTCACGCAGGCTGGATGGTCTTGACAATCTGTTCGGTGGTTTTTTAGATTATCAGGTTGTTTGTTTTAACTATAGAAACGGTAACAAAGGAGCCTGGGAATGAGTGAAGATCTGAAAAAAGAAGAGGGGAGTATTTCAATCCATGCGGAAAACATCTTTCCGATCATCAAAAAATGGCTTTACAGCGACAAGGACATCTTTCTGCGGGAGCTGGTGTCCAATGCGGTTGACGCCATCCACAAACTGCAGAACGTGAACCTCATCGAAGGATTGCAGATAGCTGACGATTATCGCGTTGACATTCATCTTGACAAGGATGCCGGTACCCTGACCGTCTCCGATAACGGTATCGGCATGACCGCTGATGAGGTCCGCAGGTATATCAATCAGGTAGCTTTTTCTTCGGCGGAAGATTTTATCGAAAAATTCAAGGATCTGGATGACAAGAACCAGATTATCGGTCATTTTGGTTTGGGGTTTTATTCCAGTTTCATGGTTGCGGGCAAGGTTGAAATTCTTACCCGCTCTTATCAGTCCCAGGCGCCGGCGGTGCACTGGGTGTGTGAAGGAACCACCAGCTACAGTCTGGAGGAAACAACCAGGGAGGGTCGTGGTACCGATGTCATCCTGCACCTCAATGATGACGAGAAAGAGTTTCTGGAGGCTGCCCATGTCCGCGAGCTGATCAAGAAATATTGCAACTTTTTGCCCGTATCCATCAACCTGGAGGGTTCCGAGGTTAACGACAAGAACCCCCTGTGGACGAAAAGTGCCACGGACATCAGTGACGACGAATACAAGGAGTTCTATCGCAAGCTGTATCCCCTGTCCGACGATCCCCTGTTCTGGATTCACCTGAACATCGACTATCCTTTCAATCTCAAGGGTATTCTCTATTTTCCCCGGCTGACCAACGAGTTCGACGTCACCCGCAGTCATATCAATCTGTACTGTAATCAGGTGTTTGTTTCCGACAATACCCCGGAGCTGATCCCTGAATTTCTGACGCCCCTGCAGGGTTGTCTTGACGCTCCTGACCTGCCGCTGAATGTGTCCCGCAGTTATTTGCAGAATGAGCCCCAGGTCCGGAAAATCCGGGAGGTGATCAGCGGTCGTGTCGCATCAAAGATTGTCGAGCTGGCCAAAAAAGACCAGGAAGCTTTTACCCCCATCTGGGAGGACATCCATTCCTTTGTCAAATACGGCATGATGCGCGACGACAAGTTCTATGACAAAGTCAAGGACCAGGTGATTTATCGGGCGACGGGGGAAATGCGCTACACGACTCTGCCGGACTATCTGGAGCGTGCTAAAGACAAGCATGAGAACAAGGTTTACTATGCCAACGACGAGGGGGCTCAGGCGACCTACCTGAAACTGTTCAAATCACAGGGGCTGGAAGCGCTGATTCTCGATGCGATGATCGATAATCATTTTATCCAGTTTCTGGAAAGCAAGAATCAGGATCTGAAGTTCGAGCGGGTCGATTCGGATATCACGGAAAATCTGCTGGAGCATGATGCAACCAAAAAAATTGTGTCCGGCCCGGATAACACGACCAAGGAGGAGCGCATTGAAAAACTCTTCAAGGAACAGCTTGATATCAAGGGGCTCCACATTCGGGTTGAAACCCTCAAGGACGAATCGGTTCCGGGAATGATCCTGCTCAATGAACAGTCGCGCCGATTCAAGGAGATGACGCGGATGATGGGCAAGGGGGATATGCCCGATCTCTTTTCCGATCATACTTTGATGGTCAATACCGCAAGCCCGGCGGTAACGAAATTGTTGTCACTGGATGACGAGAACAAAACCGAAACGGCGAGCATGCTGATCAACCAGATCTATGATCTGGCCATGTTGTCCCATCAGACCTTGAGTAAAGAGCGAATGGCGGCATTTACCGAGCGCAGCGGCAAGCTGCTGGGGATGATCTGACAATAGCTGCCGATCTTTATGTGAGACAAGGGGCTGTTTTGCAGCCCCTTGTCATTTGAATGACCATCAATCGACAAGTTGACCGGTCTGGCGCAACGCTTCATAGAGGACAATAGCGGTGGCGTTTGCCAGGTTCAGACTTCTGACCGCATCTGAAAAAATGGGAATACGAATCGCTCTGTCGCCGGCCGCGTCAAGGATCTCGTCCGGCAGGCCAAGGGTTTCCTTCCCGAAAACAAGAAAATCCCCTGGTTCAAAAGACACATTGGTAAAGGTGCTTCGTGCTTTTTTTGAAGTAAACCAGAAGCGACCGTCACCGTGCTCCTGTTGCAGTTGGGCAAAGGATTCCCAGCGCTTCAGTTTGACCTCCGGCCAGTAATCAAGTCCGGCCCGCCTTAATTGTTTGTCGTCCAGAGAAAACCCGAGTTTTCCCACCAGATGCAGAAAACTGCCGGTGGCCGCGCATAAGCGGCCGATATTGCCGGTATTCGGTGGAATTTCAGGCTCGATAAGAACAATGTGGAAGGGCTGATTTTTCATATCCCAGTCGTTCATTCACATATTAAAAGCCTGGACAGGTCGGCAACCTATCCAGGCTTTTAATATTAATTATTGGTTGATGTCATACCTGGGTCGCCGCCAGGGCTTGATCAAAGTCAGCGATAATATCAGCAAGGTTCTCAATGCCAACGGAAACACGGATCATTCCCGGAGCAACGCCGGCAGCAATCTGCTGTTCTTCGCTCAACTGCTGGTGGGTCGTCGAGGCCGGATGAATCACCAGGGTTTTGGCATCACCGATATTAGCCAGGTGGCTTGCCAGCTTCACATGGTCAATAAAACGCTTGCCGGCCGGCAGCCCGTTCTTGATCTCAAAGGTGATGATAGCCCCCTGACCGGCCGGCAGATACTTTTTGGCCCTGGCGTAATCGGGGTGCTCAGCAAGACCGGGATAGCAGACAGAGCTGACCAGAGGATGCTGCTGCAGGTGCTTTGCCAGCGCCAGGGCATTTTCACAGTGGCGGGGCATACGCACATGCAGGGTTTCCAGCCCCTGTAAAAGCTGAAATGCGTTGAAGGGGGAGATGCAGGGGCCCATGTCGCGCAACAGGGTCACGCGCATTTTGATGATATAAGCCAGGTTGCCCAGGGCTTCATGATAGACCAGCCCGTGATAGCTGGGATCAGGCGTGGTAAATTCAGGGAAACGTCCACTTGACCAGTCAAAACGTCCGCTGTCGACCACCGCGCCACCGATACTGGTCCCGTGCCCACCGATAAACTTGGTCAGTGAGTAGCAGACGATATCAGCACCATGATCGATGGGTTTAAACAGCATCGGCGTCGCAACGGTATTGTCGACAATCAGCGGCAGCTTGTTACTGTGGGCAATCTCGGCAATGGCTTCAAAGTCATCAACGTTATTGCGGGGGTTGCCGATTGTTTCGAGAAAGACCGCTTTAGTGTTATCATCTATCGCGGCGGCAACGGCAGCTGGTTTGGAACTGTCAACCATCTTGACGCTGATACCCATCCGTTTGAAGGTGTGGGTAAACAGGTTGTAGGTGCCGCCATAGAGGGAACTGCTGGAAATGATGTTGTCGCCCGCCTTGGCCAGATTCAGAATCGCCAGGCTGATAGCAGCTGACCCGGACGCCAGTGCCAGAGCGCCAACCCCTCCGTCCAGGGCAGCGAGGCGTTTCTCCAGTACGTCCGTTGTCGGATTCATGATGCGGGTGTAGATATTGCCCGGCTGCTGCAGGGCAAACAGGGCCGCAGCATGATCAGAAGACTCAAAAGCATAAGATGTGGTCTGGTAGATGGGCACGGCTCGTGATCCGGTTGTCGGATCAGGGGTCTGGCCGGCATGTAGCGTCAGGGTTTCCAGGGCTTGATGCTGTTGATCCTGCATGGGACACTCCTATTTATTGTTGATGTTTAATGGCTATAGTTTATATAGGAAATGTGAAATTGCCAACGGCAACGTTAGCAGATAAGTCAACAACCGACAAGCTGAAATTCCGTCAGTTTGTCCGGAAGATTGCACCGGTAAATATCCTGACAGCGAGGGACAATGACAGCACAGGCCTATACCTATGTCATCAGCATGGCCCAATTGAGCGTCGCCATACTCGAATTTCTGGGTATCGCCATCATTATGGTGACAACGATCTCTGCAACGGCGCGTAACCTGATCGCTCTGGTACGTTACGGCCACAGTGAAGAGCAGTTCCACCTGTATCGCTTACAACTGGCGCGTGGCATCCTGTTGGGACTTGAATTTCTGGTGGCCGCCGACATTATCAAGACCGTTGCCATTGAGCTGACCTTTGCCAGCGTCGGCATTCTCGCTGTTGTCGTGCTGATCCGGACATTTTTAAGTTTTGCCATCGAAATGGAAATGACCGGGAAATGGCCCTGGCAGAAAAAAACGCCCACGATCACTACGTCGTCATCCTGAAAGTCACCATTGCACCTGCACAGGAGCTGTGCAAAGGATCCTTATCTCTTCGTTTTGTTGCGTGATGACGGCAGATTTTTCTGGATGCGCGAACGGGCTTTTCCCTGTTTGCCCTTGAATCCTTTACGTTCTGTTCTGCCACCCGGCTTTTTGCCGGTGTCGAGCTGAATATTCAGGGCCTGATCTTTGATTCTGATCTGACCGATTTTGCTTTCAAGGGCCGGAGTCAAAGGTTCCTGCAGGTCGACAAGGCTGAAGTTGTCGTAGATCCGGATGCGTCCGATCTGCCGGCTGTCAAGACGCCCTTCATTGCTCAGGGCACCGACAATATGTCCCGGTTCAACGCCGTGAATCCGCCCGACCTCAAGGCGATAGGCGGTTCCATCATCCATGCCGCCGCGACGGGGTCCGGCTTGTTGTCCTCTGGCTGGCGGACTGTTGTCGATGACCTCCTCAAAGCCTTCCGTCATTTGCAGGGGGCGTTCTTTCTGCAGCAGATACGCCAGGGCCGCGGCAATACGGCGGTGCCCGATATCATATTCGCTCTGAAACTCATCGATCAGTTCTTCAAAAAACTCCAGTTCCTGCGATTCCAGAACCCCGTTGATCTGCTCCTTGAACAGATTGACCCGGCGGTCGGTAATGTCCTTGCGGCTCGGCAGGGCCATGGCTTTGATGGGCTGTTTGGTAGCGCGTTCGATAGCCGAGAGCATGCGCATTTCTCTTGGCGCGACAAAGAGAATGGCCTTGCCCTCGCGACCGGCGCGGCCGGTACGGCCGATACGGTGAACGTAGGATTCGGTGTCATAGGGAATGTCGTAGTTGACGACATGGCTGATGCGCTTGACGTCGAGGCCGCGGGCGGCAACATCCGTCGCCACGACGATATCGAGGCTCCCGTCCTTGAGGCGATCGACGGTCTTTTCCCTGAGAACCTGCGTCATGTCCCCATTCAGGGCAGCACTGGAAAAGCCGCGGGCCTCAAGTTTTTCGGCCAGTTCGACCGTCGCGATTTTGGTGCGGACAAAAATCAGCATGCCGTCGATCTCTTCGGCTTCGAGAATCCGGGTCAGGGCATCGAGCTTGTGCAATCCCTTGACCTGCCAGAAACGCTGGGAAATCTTGTCTACCGTTGAGGTTTTACTTTTGATACGAATTTCAACGGGCTGGTGCAGATGTCGCCGCGCGACCTTGAGAATCTCCGGTGGCATGGTGGCGGAAAACAATGCCGTTTGATGATTTTCGGGGGCAAAGGTCAAAATCTCTTCAACCTCGTCGATGAACCCCATGCGCAGCATTTCATCTGCCTCATCGATGACAATGGCCTTGAGGGCATCGAGCTTGAGGGTTCCGCGGCCGAGATGGTCCTTGATACGTCCCGGGGTGCCGACAACAGCCTGAACGCCGCGTTGCAGTTGTCTGAGCTGCTGGCCCATGTTCTGGCCACCGTAGACGGGAAGAACCTGAAATCCCGGCAGGTGGCGGGCGTAGGTTTGCATGGCCTCGGCGACCTGAAGGGCGAGTTCCCGGGTCGGGGTCAGCACCAGCAGCTGGGGCTTCTTCAGGCCGGGCGCCAGTTTGCTGAGCAGGGGCAGGGAAAAGGCCGCGGTTTTGCCGGTGCCGGTTTGCGCCTGGCCGAGCAGATCCTGTCCCTGAAGCAGGGGAGGGATGCTCCTGGCCTGTATCGGTGTCGGGCTTTCGTAGCCGATCTCATTGACAACTCTGGCAATCTCCGGCGCCAGATCGAGTTCGTTGAAGGTAATAATCTCGGATGCAGATGTCATAATCGTCCTGTAGGGTATGGAACAAAAAGTTACGTCGAAACAATGAAAGAGGCGAACATATACTCCACTTTGTAAAAGTAAGCCAGCAATTTACAGGCGTTTTACCTGACGGGTCGGCCAGATCAGCAGGAGCAGGGCCAAAAGTGTCAGATTGGCGAACATGGCGACGAGCATGGCCAGCCCGGTGAACAGACCAAAGTAGATGGTCGGATTGAAATTGGACAGGCACAGGATGGAAAATCCGGTGATGATGGTAACCGAGGTGTAATACATGGCCCGGCCGACACTGGCGTGGGCCCGCTTGACGGCGGCCAGGGGACTGTCGTCAGCGTGCAGCTCTTCTGTGTAGCGATGAATGTAGTGGATGGTATCGTCGACGGCGATACCGATGGTAATGGCCGCAATGGTTATGGTCATGATATCCAGGGGGATGTTCAACAGTCCCATCAGGCCAAGGACTGCGCCCGCAGAGACAATATTGGGAATAATGGCGATCAGTGCCAGCCGCAGGGAGCGAAACTGCATGACAAACATGCCGATAATCACCAGAAACACCACGCCGATGGTCATGATCTGCGACGAGAACAGACTCTGCAGGACATTGTTGTAAAGAACAAACATACCCGTCAATTTGACCTGCTCCGGCTTCAGGTCGAAACGCTGAGGCAGCTCTGTACGAATTTCTTCCAGAAGTTCATTGCGCTTCAGCTGTGGATCAGAATCGATAACGCGTATGGAAAAACGCAGCTGATTGCCATCATCTGACATATAGGGGCGAAACAGGGTGTCGTCAATGATCTCAGGCAGCAGGCGATGAATCAGGGCCAGGGACATATTGTCGAGGGGTTTGTCCTCGTTGAGCTTCTCCATCAGGGTAAAGGTCGTTGACATGGAAAGCACTTTTCCCGTTTCCGGCAACTGATCAAGGTAATCGTGAATCCGGTGAATGGTGTCGACCTGGTAGCTGTTGTACCAGTAACTGTCGCCGGACAGCCCTGCATCGCTGTCTTCCTCACTAAAGAAATCATCGGCGAAGGGGTCGTCCTCTTCAAGGGCCGCCAGGCGTTCCTGCTCGGCAAAATAATCAGGGTCGGCATCAATAACCACGTCCAGGGGGGTGGTCCCACCCAGCTGCTTGTCAATCAGCTCCATCCCCTGATAAATCTCGGTTGTGGGCTTGAAATAATCGATGAAACGATTTTCCACCGTCAGTCGGGAAATACCGATAACGCTGACGATAACGATCAGAGCAAAGATGGCCAGGGTCGGATATCTCTGTTTTTCAATGAAATAAACACAACTGCGGGTGATCGCGCCGGTGATGTCATAGCGGGGAACAAATTTTCGGGGCTTTTTAAGGAGGATCAACCCGGCGGGAAACAGAATCAGGCTGATCACCAGGGCAAAACTGATACCTATGGCCATCATCCAGCCGAAATCGATAATGGGCCGGATGTCGCTGATCAGCAGCGAGGCAAAGGCGGCGATGGTGGTCAGCGCCGTGTAGATGCTGGGGATGGCCTTTGTCCGAACCATCTCGGCGACCAGTTTGCTGTGGGAGGCATCCGGCAATTCCGACAGCAGCTCGTTGTAACGGACTATCAGGTGCACACACAAAGACAGGGTGATGATCAGCAGCAGCGAGGTGAAGTTTGAAGAAACAACAGTCACCTTCCAGCCGATCCAGCCGAGAAAACCGAACATGAAGAACACGGCGGCAAAGCAGCAGGCCATGGGCAGCAGCACCCAGTGCCCGCGCCGGAAAATCAGAATCAGCATGGAGACCAGGAAAATCAGGACACCCAGCCCGAAATTGACCAGATCACTGCGGATAAAGTCGATCATGTCGGCAACGATCATCGGTACCCCGCCAAGGAACAGGTCCGCATGATCACGATGCTCGTCCATGACTGTACGGATGGCTGCAATTGCTGTCGCCTCCTGTTCGTTGTGAAGGCGATTCAAGCGGTCATAGTCCGCCGACACCTGATCCAGCCGCGCCTGTTCCTTGGTGCTCAGGTGGTTGTCGTTGGCCTTCTGGCGCAGCAGATTCCGTTCTTTTAACAGCTGTTCCAGCTGCTCATTTTCCGTCAACAGAACCTGTAGCGCCGTCGTGCGGCCATCGGTACTGACCAGAAGATTCGGGTAGATGGGTCCGGAAGTGAATTCCTCCATGGCCAGGTCGCGATCGACGTCGGGGCTTTCAATGGTGCGAATGCCGCGACTGATTTCCGACAGGGTGACCGGGGGGCTGTCAATCAGGGGGGCGTCAAGCAGGCTGACGACCTCCTCGACCCGGTCAATGGCCAGCAGTTTTTCGCGCAGGGCGCGTATGTCGGCGAGGGTTTCCGGAGCAAGCAGGGCATGGCTTTTCGGAGTATAGCTGATAATGAGAAAACTGCTTGTGCCGTACTGTTCGTTGATTTCCCGAAAATAGCGCAGGTCCTTGTCATGTTCCAGCATCAGGGAATCGGCTGAAGCGTCAAGATGAAAGTTGCGGGAAAAGCTGCCAACTGCCAGTAAGATGCCAAGGAGCACCAGCAGGGTGATAACAGGGTGTTTCAAGACCGTCTGTCGATACAGATCAAAGCTGATTTTCCGCATGATGCCCCTATGGGTGCCAGTTACGGTTGAAAACAAAAGCCCCGCAAGGTACGGGGCTTTTGTCCGGTGGTATGGTGACGCCTTTACCGCGTCAGCAAGCGATTAAAGACCGAGCTTCTTGAAAAAATCGTTTCCTTTGTCGTCAACCAGAATAAAAGCCGGAAAGTCAACAACGTCAATTTTCCAGACGGCTTCCATGCCCAGTTCCGGGAAGTCAATACATTCAACCTTCTTGATGTTCTCTTCCGCCAGCACGGCCGCCGGGCCGCCGATGGAGCCGAGGTAAAAGCCCCCATGCTTGGCGCAGGCGTCCGTGACCTGCTGACTGCGGTTGCCCTTGGCAATCATCACCATCGATCCGCCATGGCTCTGCAGCAGATCAACATAACTGTCCATGCGTCCGGCGGTCGTCGGTCCGAAGGAACCGGAGGCCTTGCCTGCCGGTGTCTTGGCCGGGCCGGCGTAATAGATGGGATGCTGCTTCAGGTAGTCGGGGAGGGGTTTGCCGCTATCGAGAATCTCCTTGAACTTGGCGTGGGCAATATCCCGTCCGACAACAATGGTGCCATCAAGGAGCAGGGGCGCGCCCACCTCCAGTTTGGACAGATCAGCGAGGATATCCTTCATGGGACGATTGAGATCGATACGTGTTCCCTGACTGCTCTTGCCGCGATACTTCTCCGGGATCAGGCGGCCCGGGTTGCGATCGAGCTCTTCGACAAAGAGACCTTCCCTGGTGATTTTCGCCTTGATATTGCGATCGGCAGAACAGGACACAGCCATGCCGACAGGGCAGGAGGCGCCATGCCGTGGCAGACGGATGACACGCACATCATGGGCAAAATACTTGCCGCCGAACTGGGCGCCGATACCCAGTTCCTGGGCGGCCTTGAGGAGTTTTTCTTCCAGTTCCAGATCGCGGAAGGCCCGGCCATGCTCGTTGCCGCTGGTGGGCAGATCGTCCAGATAACGGGCGGTCGCCAGCTTGACGGTCTTCATGCAGGCATCAGCCGAGGTGCCACCGATAACAAAAGCCAGGTGATACGGCGGGCAGGCCGCGGTGCCGATGGTTTTCATCTTCTGCACCAGAAAGTTGTAGAGGGAATCAGGATTCAGCAGGGCCTTGGTTTCCTGGAACAGCATGGTCTTGTTGGCGCTGCCGCCACCCTTGGCGATAAACAGAAACTTGTAGGCATCCCCCTCGGTGGCGTAAAGGTCGATCTGGGCCGGCAGGTTGGTGCCGGTGTTTTTTTCCTTGTACATATCGAGGGCAACAGTCTGGCTGTAGCGCAGGTTCTCCTCGGTGTAGGTCTTGAAAACCCCGGCCGAGATCTTTTCGGCGTCATTGCAGCCGGTCCAGACCTGCTGGCCTTTTTTGGCGACAACCGTGGCCGTGCCGGTGTCCTGGCAGGTGGGCAGTTCAAATTGCGCGGAGATTTCCGCGTTACGCAGAAACGCCATGGCTACGCCGCGGTCATTGTCGGAGGCGTCCGGGTCCGACAGGATTTTCGCAACCTGCTCATTGTGCTCGGCACGCAACAGAAAAGAGACATCGCGCATGGCCGTGTTCGACAGGACGGTCAGGGCCTCAGGGTCAACCTTGACCACCTCCTTGCCGTCAAACTCAGCGACACTGACATATTTTTCCGAATCTTCAATTTTGTAGTAGGCGGTTTTGTCGGCCCCCAGTGGCATGGGATCCTGATAGGTGAAATCTGGCATCTCTCTCGCTCCTTTTGGTAATGAAATGTCAATAAGGGTAAGGCAAGCACAAGCCTTGAAAAACGAAACAGACTATAGGCGATTTTTCTCCTCCTGTCGACTTTTTCATCCATATTGTTCTCCTGTTGGAGCAAGGGTTTTCTTGAGTGTTCATGACGGTCTGCCATTTCCCTCGGGGTTTTCCTGCGGGGTGTTTCTGGCGTAATATAAATTGACAGAAATACTCAGGTATGTTAGAGATTGGCGCGCAACGGCCAGGGAGGAGTTGTCAGTTCATGATGGCCTGGTTTGGTAACAGGGCATTATCCCTGAAAAGAAGGCACCGAAACCGGGTGTTATGATGTTACGACAGGAGGCGAGTCTATGTTCAGCTGGTTAAAGGATGACATCAAAGCTGTTTTCGAGCGTGATCCCGCAGTTCGCAGTATTTTTGAAGTGATTTTCTGCTACCCGGGATTCCATGCCATGCTCTTCTATCGTGCCTCCCACTGGCTGTGGCGGAGAAACCGCACGTTTCTCGGACGTTTTGTGTCACATCTCGGTCGGTTCTTTACCGGGATCGAAATCCATCCGGGGGCAACCATCGGCAAGGGATTTTTTATCGATCACGGAATGGGTGTTGTCATTGGTGAAACTGCTGAAATCGGTGAAAACTGCACCCTCTATCATGGTGTGACCCTGGGCGGCACCTCCTGGGCTAAAGAGAAACGTCACCCGACTCTGGGGGACAATGTGATTATCGGTGCCGGCGCCAAGATCCTGGGTCCATTCAAGGTGGGTGACGACAGTAAAATCGGTTCCAACTCTGTTGTCGTCAAGGAAGTGCCTCCTATGGCCACGGTGGTCGGTATCCCCGGACGGGTGGTCCTGTCGGAAGGGAAACGCCAGGGGATAGATCTGCAGCATGGGGAG
>CALFFB010000010.1 GCA_937958075.1 uncultured Geobacteraceae bacterium
TGGGCGGGTCTTCAAAGCCCATGTGCAAACGCTGTACGCCACCAAAAAACAGGGGGCATGTGGCGTTGGCGTCAGCACAGAGAGTAATCACATAATCAAATGCCTGCCCCTCGTATTTGCTGATATGGTCGGAGCTGTTGCCGGAAATGTCGATGCCGATTTCATTCATGACCTGCACCGCCCTCGGGTTGAGACCGTGGGGCTCGGTGCCGGCAGAGAAGGCTTCGATGCGGTCGGCAAAATCATGGTTGATGAGACCGTCGGCCATCTGACTGCGGCAGGAATTGCCGGTACAGAGAAAAAGAACCTTGAGCATAAATCAACTCCTTCTTGTATATCCGCATGTGCGGATAGAACGGATAAAAAAACTCAGTCGCAAACCTTTGATTTCGAAGCCGCCCTGGTGTCCATGGCCAGTTTGTCGGTCCGGGCCTGATCCTGGGCATTGATTTTTTCTGTCAGCAGACGGATCAGGTCTGTTCCCAGAGGTGATTGCCGGGGGGCCAGCCGGTAGAACATCCAGACGCCGTTGCGTCTGTCATCAATCAGACCGGCGTTGCGCAGGTAGGCGAGGTGGCGGGAGACGGTTGACTGCGGCAGGTCGAGGGCCGCCATCAGGTCACAGACGCAGAGCTCCCCGTTGCTGAGCAGGGCGAGAATCCGCAGGCGGGTTTCGTCGGACAGGGCTTTGAAGATCCGGGCCAGTTGTTTCATGGACGACATATTATCCGGATAGGCGGATATGTCAAGGGGGTATCGATGTTTTCATGACGCTCACAACTGTTGTATCCGGGGCCCGGGTTGCTCGCGTGGGCTGAAGCCGTTAGAATCATGAAACAATGGAAAATAGCGGAAAGGAGAGCTGTATGCTGGAAGCTGAACTCGGGAACCTCAAGGCTGCGGCGGCGAAACGGATTCCTCCGGACACTCTGGCAACCATGATGCGCTGCCGTAGGCAGCTGGAGCAATCGGGGATTATGGCGCAGGTGATTCAGCCGGGTACGCCACTACCTGATGCAGAGCTGCAAGATGCCAGCGGCAAGGGGCATGTTCTCAGCGATCTGCATCAGGGTGGACCGCTGCTGATCACCCTCTATCGCGGGGTCTGGTGACCTTACTGCAATGCGGAGCTGGAGGCTCTGCAACGGATTCTGCCGGAGATTGAGGGTGCCGGCGCGAAGCTGGTGTCTATTTCTCCCATGCTGCCGAAATATGCCCGGCCGCTGGTACAGAAGCTGAACCTGACCTATCCGCTGCTCAGCGATCCCGGCTGTGGTTACCTGGAGCAGTTGGGAGTTGTCTTTGATCTGCCGCCGAAACTGATAGAGATCTATCGTGGTTTTGGTATCGATCTGGAGCGGTTCAATGGCGACAGCCATTGGCGGTTACCGCTGGTCGGGCGGATTATTGTCGATAACGCCGGGATTGTCCGCGATACCAGGTTTCATGCCGACCACACGGAGCGACCCGATCCGGAAGAGACGCTGATGGTGTTGAAAACCCTGTAGGCATAAGCTGTTCCGTGAGACAGAAAGGCTTATAGGGTTACCTGTGTCCGCTTCCCCCTCGGACCAACGTCAGGTCAGCAGCTCCTGGTTAAACCGTCGCAGTAGGATGTTGACTGCTTCCCGGGCTCGGCGACGCGGCAGCATGGCTGTTAAGCCGCCTGCTCCGATCCCTGTTTCGGGCTTTTTCCCTGACAGGGCGCTCAGGATAAGGAACATATCGGCGACAACCCAGGCCTCGAGGGTCACATTTTTTTCTTCCCGCCGAAGTTCGACCATGATCGGAGCCATCAGCAGGCGATTTCCCTTGCGGTAAAGTCGTCGGTCAGTTTTTTTTTCGATGAGAACAAATCCCGTCTGTTCAGCCCAGGATTCAACCTGCGGCCAGAAGTTCTGCGGACAGCGGAAGGAGATAGTCGTGCGTTTGTTCATTGGTTTATACCTGACAGGACCCTTTTTCCGGGCCCTGATGAGATTTGACATCGAGAATAAGCATTGGTCCATCGGGAACAATCGCCCAGCGGGCATCATTGCCGAAGCGTTCAAGCAGCTGACGGACTGCTTGTGACATGTCGGTAACCGGGTGAAAATGAAAACGTCGCAGGGTATCGGCAGATATTCCGTCGGTATGGAGCCAGATCTCGGTTTTCATCATAACCTGATAGGTTTCCTGCGCACACCACTGATCAGGGACGAAGAACTCTTTCTTCATCACCCTGTCGATGAACTCGCGCGGACTGGTGGCCTGGTCAAACACCTCCCGGTATTCCTCACTGCCGAATCCTTCAGGACACTGGCTGGCGATGAGGATCACTCCGCCTTCACGCGTCGCCGCGGCAACACCCGACAATCCCTTCGCTGTCTGATACAGATTACAGTCAAGGGGTGCCCCGGAATTGGTGGTTACAACAAAATCAAGGGGTGCATCCAGTATCTTCATGCAATGCTGTGACAGAAACCTGACACCGGCAAGATGGGCATTAACCGGATGCCCGGAAAAAACACCGGTGACCCGCTTGCTGGTGTCGAGGGTGACGTTGACAATGAAATCGGCTCCTGCCTTGGCCATAACCGCCAGCCCTGCTTCGTGAAACGGATTGCCGTCAAGCACGCCGTAGCGGGTTTGAGGATGAGCCACCATTTCCGGGCCGTGCATGAATTCAAGGGTTTTGACCGAAGATATGCCCGGCAGGATCGATTTACGACCGCCGGAAAAACCGGCCCACATATGGGGTTCGATAAAGCCGGTGAGAATTTTCAGATCGGCGTCAACATAGTGCCGGTTCACATAGGCCGGTACCTCGTCGCCAATGTGGCCGACCAGGACCATATCCTCGTCCTGTTTCGACATGTGATTGATGATCCGGTAATTAGCGGCGATTTCAGCCCCCACCAGCTTTTCCAGTTCCGCTCCCTCGTTGGGCCGATGGATGCCGGTGGCAATCAGGATGCTGATGCTGTCCGCAGCTAACCCGGCTTGCTCAAGCCGGGCGATGATAACCGGCAACAGCATCCGGTTGGGAACCGGGCGAGTAATATCACTGATCACGATGATCGCATTTTTCCTGCCCCGTGCCATTTCCGCTAACGGCGTTGAATCGATGGGGACCTCAAGGGATTTCGCCACTTCGGCAGCGGGATCCTGCAACGGAGAGGTTTCTGCCGGGTAAAGAACGCCCTGAAAATGAGGCGTTTCCGGGTAGCTGAGGGGGATGGTGCCGTTACCATATTTCAGATCCGCTATCATGGCATAACCTCCTGATTGATCCGTCAACTTCAGGGACGCGGCGCACCGTGACCCTACGCGAAATCCGTTGCCGAATGGCGCTCCTTCAGGCCGTCTTTGCGGTTGACAAGCGTCCCGCGCCGGACGGCA
>CALFFB010000011.1 GCA_937958075.1 uncultured Geobacteraceae bacterium
GAAAGGTGCCGCCAAAGTGCGGTTCCACCTCAAGATAAAGTCCGATTTTCTTCATTTTATTGGGCGTTATCCTGATGAGAGAGAGAGTTGTTGTTGAGTAACGCATGTCGAGGACGCGGGAGCAAGGTTCCCATGACAAGGGCGTCAAGTCGCCTGGATGGCGACTTTCGAGCGGCCAGGGATGGCTTTAAAGCGTTCCTTGGAATGGGAACCTTGCTCTTGCGTTCCTATAAATATTTAATTGTCGTTGCCGGCGATAAAACAGACTCCCCAGCTCGACTTTCCGGGCTCCCTGTCGCTCAACCATTCTCTGGTGTCGAGCAGGGTAAGCCCTGCCTGGTGCAGCATCAGCTCAATCTCCGGCCGGAACAGGTAGCGCATGGAGTGGATTTCATTGATCTCGTCGACGCTGCCGCTGCTCTTGTCCTGCACCAGAATCCGGTAGTGCAGGTCGACGCAGTTCTCATTGACGCGCAGCACCGGTTCGACCATGCGGGTAATGTCGGAGGTCGCGTCCTCCAGGCGCTTGATTCGGGTTTCGGGCTTTTCGCTCAACACCGCCGGGCCGTACCAGGCGTCAAAGATAAAGACGCCCCCCGGTTTCAAGTGGCGTTTGGCGGTGGCAAAGGCTGCAGCCAGATCATCGTTGCCGCACTGATAGCTGATGACGTGAAACAGGGAGATAACCACATCGAAGGATTGCTCCAGTGCAAGGGTGCGGATATCACCCTGCAAAAAATCACATTCTGTGGCGTCGTTTGCCGCCACAGCGGTGCGCGCGGCCGCCAGCATCTGCTCTGAGCGGTCAACACCGGTCATGGCAAAGCCATGGGCGGCCAGATGCCGGGCATGGCGGCCGGTGCCGCAGCCCAGATCAAGAATCGATTTGGCCTGCGGCTGATAACGCGCGATGAGCTGCCGGACGTAATCGGCCTCACCGGCGTAGTCCTTGTCCCGGTAGAAGAGATCGTAATAGCGAGAGTAGGCAGCGAAAACGGTCATCGTCATCTCTCCTGAAACAGCCCGATGACCGCTGCTGCCACTTCATCCATCTGTGCAGTCGTCAGCGCCATGCCGCTGGGCAGGTAAAAGCCGCGTCGAGCCAGGCGTTCAGCTGTTGGAAACTCTTCGTTTTTGAACAATCCTGATTTTCTGAACACCGGCTGTTCGTGCATTGGCCAGAAAAAGGGACGGGTGCCGATTTTCTGCTGTCCCAAACGCTGCATGGCGGTGGTGGTGTCAAAGGGAACCTTGTCCTGCAATACCACGCCGTAAACCCAGTAAATGTTCTCGGCATAGTCCGTTTTGTCCGGCATCAACGCCAGCCCGTCAACCTGTGACAGCTTTTCGGTATAGTGCTTGCCCATGCGACGCTTGCGGGCGATGAAGTCATCCAGCTGTTCCAGTTGAGCCACCCCCACGGCCGCCTGCAGATTGCTCATGCGCATGTTGTATCCCAGTTCCTCATGGACAAAGCGCTTGGCGCCGAAACAGAGGTTGCGCAGGGACCGGCAGCGCTCGGCCAGCAGCTCATCGTCGGTGAGGACCATGCCGCCTTCGCCGGTGGTGATGTGCTTGTTGGGATAAAAACTGAAAGTACTGATATCACCAAAACTGCCGCACGCCTTGCCCTTGTACGTCTGACCGTGCATCTGGGCCGCGTCCTCGATGATGTACAGCTGGTGCTGCCGCGCCAGTGCCATGACCGGATCCATGTCCACCGGCAGTCCGTAGATGTGCACCACCATGATCGCCCTGGTGCGGACGGTGATGCGGGCTTCTATCTGCTCGACATCCATGTTCCAGGTGACAGGGTCGCAGTCCACCAGCACCGGCACGCAGCCACGGCGGATGATGGCGGCGGCACAGGAGATGATGGTAAAGGTCGGCAGGATGACCTCGTCCCCCGGCTGCAGATCGAGGGCGGCGACGGCGATTTCCAGCGCCGCCGTACCGTTGCTGACCGCGATACCGTGGCGGCGGCCGACGCGGTCGGCCATCCCCCGCTCAAAACGGTCGACGAAAGGCCCCTCCGAGGAAATCCAGCCGCTGTCGATACATTCGTTGAGATAACGGCGTTCATTGCCGGTCAGTAGTGGCTCATTGACAGGAATCATTGTATGTCTTTCTTCTCGCCTGCAATTGAAACACTGTTCAGAAGAGCAGGGTGCTGCTTCCATTTACGAGGGACGCTTTTCGCCATCCTGGCCGCTCGAAAGTCGCCATCCAGGCGACTTAACGCCCTCGTGCCATGAAAGCAACACCACTCTTCTCCCAGGATTGATAGATAATGCCAGATATCAGGAAAACAGTTTCCCCAGGGTTGGGTTGAATTCATTCTGTAAATCCAGATAC
>CALFFB010000012.1 GCA_937958075.1 uncultured Geobacteraceae bacterium
CAATCGCTGTTGTATCCGTATTAACCAATGCCTGACTGTGACAAGGAAAAGCTAGTTTTTCCAATGGTAGTGCTGCTCCATTTTCTCCTGGGTAGTGACCGACAAGATGGCAACAGGATAGGCTCTCAGCCGCTCAAAACCGATCTCTTCACCGGTGATTTTACAGTAGCCATAGCTCCCTTCAGCAATTCGTTGAAGGGCGGCATCAATCTGGGTAATCAGGCGGTGTTTACGGTTGCGCTGTATCATCTCCAGGGACCTGGCGCTGTCTTTAGTGCTGCGATCAATGATATCGCCTCCGGTTTCCTCCTGGGTCCTGATGCGCAAACGCGATTCGGCATATTCTGCCTTCAAACGCTGCCGCCAGTCGCACAAGATCTGATGAAAATATTCCAGCTGATCAGGAGTAAGATAATGACCGACACAGGAATGTACTTGTTCTGCAGAGCTGCTCTGGCTCATTGAGATTCCTCCCCCGAGGCTGACAAAGGGTTAAGTCCAATACCGCCTTTCCGGATGGCTGAGGACCTGTCCACCGGACCACTGCTGCCTTGTATAGGGCAGGAACATTAGAAGCGTGCCAGAACAGTATTATGTTTTCGTAAGCAACAGGATTCCACGATCCTCATCTACTGAGTGACCGCTCAAAGAAACGATTCAACACAAAAAATTCACAGCAACTTAACATTCGGTTAATCAAGGGCTGTTCTTCTGTTCTAAAAAGGAGATCAGCCTATGCATTCATCAGAAACCTGCACCTTGCCTTTCAGCCTGACTCAACAACCCGCTACGTCCTTTCCCTCAATAACGCGCAAGATGATACTTGGTGCTGCTGAAGTCCTGTGCGGCATGACAGCTTGCAACACCATCTATCAACAGATAAGCGATGATGGCACCATGGTCAGCTTTGTCCGTCAGGCACTGAAAACCCTCGATATCAACTATACCGTTGACGAATTGGCAATTACAGGCATTCCGACCAGCGGCCCCTGCGTACTGATCGCAAATCATCCCTACGGTGGAGTCGAGGGTCTGATTCTATTCGACCTGATCGCTCGGATTCGTACTGACTTCAAGGTAATGGGGAATCATCTCCTTGGCCGCTTGCCGGCCTTACATTCTCACTTAATCGCTGTTGATCCTTTTGCCGGCAAAAACTCAGCACGGGAGAACATCGCCCCACTGCGCCACGCCCTGAAATCTCTCATTAATGGTGAATTGCTGATTATCTTTCCGGCCGGGGAAGTGTCCTATCGTGTTTCAAAAAAGGCAGGGATCGTTGATCCTTCCTGGAGTGATTCTGTTGCCAGGATTATCAGGCGCAGCAAAGCACCGGTGGTGCCGATCTGTTTTCCCGGCCATAACGGTCCGCTGTTTCAATGGGCTGGAAAAATCCATCCGCGCCTGCGCACGGCGCTTCTACCACGGATGCTGCTCAAACAACGCCACCAATGCAAGCAGGTCATTATCGGTCAGCTGATTCCTCCTCGGAACTGCAACAAATTAACTGACGATCATGAACTAATAAATTACCTGCGCCTGCGCACGTATGCACTCGAAGGCAAAGCCTCCGCTTATGAAAAATCCGTCTCTTCCGCCCTTGCTTCACCGATGCCTGTTATTGGTTCGCCGGACACTCACATGCTACAAAATGAAATCAGCGCCTTGCCGACACATCAAAGATTGGTGGAAAACAATGAATTTCAGGTTGCTTGCGCGACCACCAGTCAGATCCCGTGGCTTTTGAATGAAATTGGACGGCAGCGAGAGTTGACCTTCCGTCAGATTAGCGAAGGAACTGGAAAGTCCTGTGATCTGGATCAGTTTGATGAGAATTATACGCATCTATTTCTCTGGCATAAGGATCGGCAGGAGATCGCTGGAGCTTACCGCATCGGTCATATCGACCACATCCTGAAAACCAGTGGCAGAAACGGACTGTACACCAACACCCTTTTTTCCATGAAACCGAACTTGCTGGCGCAGCTACACAACGGCTTGGAACTTGGTCGGTCTTTCGTTCGTCCTGAATACCAGCGGTCTTTTGCGCCCCTGTACATGCTGTGGAAAGGGATCGGCCGTTATCTGACTCTGCATCCGCACTACCGCTATCTCCTTGGTCCGGTGAGTATTTCACGAGAATACAGTTTGTCATCGCAGCAACTGATCACCACCACCCTGACAGAGCATTACCGAATCAACGAGTTGGCCTCATTGGTCAGGCCTCGAACCCCCGTCACTTTCAAAACGACCCTTCTTGCCGGTCTCGACCTGAAGCAACAGGCGTTTCTGAAAGAGATTGACAACCTGTCCGTGCTCGTTAGCGATATGGAAGCAGACGGCAAAGGAATACCGGTTCTGCTGCGACATTACTTGAACCTGGGCGGGCAGATTCTCGCCTTCAATCGTGATCCCCTGTTTGGTGATGTTATCGACGGACTGCTGCTGGTCGATCTGCTAAAAACCGATAAAAAACACTTGCAGCGCTATATGGAAAAAGATGCGTATGCTCAATACATGGCACACCACACCCCCACCCGGACGCACCGATAAAAAAGGCCGACGCAGATTACCTGCGTCGGCCGCTCCCCTCTCCTGATTTTATAATGGACTTTTATTGATGTGCCCCTAAATTCAAAACAGAGACCTGAACCGGGGTCAGCGAATTCCCTCTACCACCATCGCCAAGCTGCCCGTCACCATTATATCCCCAACACCAGACACTGCCGTCAGCACGTCGTGCACAACTGTGCCACAATCCGGCACTGACCTCGACAACATCAGTTAAGCCAACAACCTCAGCTGGCGAGGATCTGTTAATTGTTGTACCATCACCCAATTGACCGGAACTGTTAAGCCCCCAGCAACGCACTTTGGCATCACTAGTCACAGCACAACCAAAGTGCCACCCCAATGACAGTTGTCGTGCCCCATTCAGTGCAGGTATTTCTGCCGGGACAGTCACTGCGGCTCCAGTGGTGCCATTACCAACTGAACCATAGGTATTGCCCCCCCAGCACCAAACCTTACCATCACCGGTACGCACACAACTAGTCGCACCGCCAACCTCCAGTTCCATGACATTGTTGACCCAATCGGTTCTCATGGGAGTTGTCAAATTACCTTCGAACCCAGCGGGCTGCCCTGTTTGTCCCGAGCTGTTTGCCCCCCAGCATGAGACTCCACCATCACTGAGTCTGCCGCACACATAACCATACCCGACACTCAACTCCGCCACATCAGACAACAAGCTGCGGACGGGATTTTTGATATCGTAGTCGGTTCGCTCGCGGTAATCGATCCCGTCTCCCAGGTTGGCATTGACCCCCCAGCAGGAAACGCCGCCACCTGCGTGCTGCACACAGGTAATATTGGGGCCGCTGGAATATGCGTCAGCACGTACCGCCACTGCATCACTGATACCAACCACCGGCGCCGGCAGCACGTGCGCACCGGGACTTGCATAGCCGATGCCAAGCAACCCGAACTGGTTATTCCCCCAACATTCAACACCTCCAGTTGCACGAACAGCGCACGACATAGATCCGTGCGCCGATACATCAACCGCATTTGCTATACCATCGATTTTGTGTGGCGATGTAACCGCAGGAAAACCAGTATCCATCCCCGACTGACCGTGGCTATTGCTCCCCCAACACCAAACCTGACCGTTATCTGCAACTGCGCAGGTATGTTGGGCACCAGTACTGATCGTTTGGAACGGAACAGCCCCCGAGTCGCCTGACAATGCAATTTTCACTTCTCCAACCACTTCCGCAAGTTTTAAAGCCGGGTTTTGCCCTGCTGTCACCGTCGTGCGGATCTGCTGGTTAGCCGCCAGCACCATGGCAATCTGCAGATTGCTGTCGGTACCGGCATCAATCATCTGCTGGACTCGATTAGCCAAGGCAGTATGCGCTGAATCGGTTATAATAGCTCCCTGCTCGGCCAACACACCCTCTACTATTGATGTACCAGTCAGCTCCCCGACGGCAGACATAACTGCCCCACTTTGCGTCGAGATACTGTCTGACCCAGCCACTTCCATGTTATTATCATCGCTGTTTTCGCCACCACAACCGGCAAAAAGAAATAAAAACAGTCCCAGAACTACACATGATATTTTCTGACCGTAATTCATTGGTGCCCTCCCTATGGCATCTGCTCCTTTTTTCGTACCACGCATGGCTACGCAACCAGCCAATCCCCCCAAGCAGCCTCTAGCACACCAATTTTGGCGGCAATATCGGTCTGTTCCTGAACCTCAGTGACCAATTGTGTCGATAGATTCTCAAAGTTGATTGCCCAACTGCTGCTGTAATCGCTGCTGTTAACTCCGAAAGTAAGAGCTGCGACCTCATCGCTATCAATAACATAACTAGAGTCTGCGGGCGCATTAACCAGAGAGATTGTGTCTCCAGCACCAAATCCTTCGATATTGGCGGCGTACTGTTGTCCGGCAGAAAAGTTCAGAATGAAGCTGTA
>CALFFB010000013.1 GCA_937958075.1 uncultured Geobacteraceae bacterium
CGAATAAAAAAACCACCTCAACCCCTGGACTATCCAGCGGCGGGCGGTGGTGGTGATTTTGTTGTACGCAGCCAGTCCAGCAGATCGGCTCTGGCGTATCTGACGATCCGGGCATTCAGGCGATAGGCTGCCGGAAACCCCGGCTCTTTGGCGAGTTCGTAAAAGCTGGCTTTAGAGATGCCGCCGAGCACAGCTCGGGCCTCCTTGACCGTCAGCAACTCAATCTCCGCCACTGGTGGCGGCGGCGGCTCGATGGTCAGTAATGAGCTCAGGGCGCCCTTGAGCTGGTCGAAGTTTTCAGCGGCGCTGATGGCGGCGGCCAGGTGGTGAGGGGTCACGACTGCCGGCTCCGCTCGGCAAACCAGGCATCAAGGGCCTGCTCATCGTAGGCGCGAATGCGCTCAGAGATATAAATTGACGGGGGGAATTCGCCGCGCTGCTCCATACCTTTGAGCGTGCGGACGTTAACACCAAGCTGCTCGGCTACTTTGCGCCGTGGTATGAGTCTTTTTCGTGGTGTGGGTTTTATTTCCATTGTTTCCTCCTTGGTCGTGCCTTGGAAGATAAATAAAAAAACAATGGAATTTTAGGGAAACAAGTCTATAGAGAACTTGCACCACGGAAGGCAGATATATTTTCATTCACTTTTTCAAGGCAGGATGTGCCGTCGAGGTGGACGGCTACAATTGCGTCGCCAGGGAGGAGGTTGCGCAAAATATCTTTGGCACGGCTATACCCCTTTTTGGCCGAGTCAGTTGCTGAGTCGCACCTGTCTGGGTGTGGTTGGTAGACTTCTCGACCAACTTCCTCATAGGTGAGCCCTGCCTCCCTGAGGTCAAAACAACGGATATAGTTTGGAATCTTTGGGTACCAGGAAGGGTTGATTTTCTGGCGGACAGCAGGAAGAGATTCATCATGTTGTTTTTTTAGAGCCTTAAGCCTGCGTAGCAAAATTGACTCTGGCAGACTCAAATCAATTGAATATAAACTGTCATTTTTTCCAGTGTGTGGCTTACCTTTGTCTAGAGATATTGCCTTCATGTGAGCCAAGACAGAGACTGTTCTCACAACTAACAAAGATTCTGTATAAAAGAAAAAATCCCTATCTGACCAATCGTCTTTATTGGCTAGCCCGATGAGAACAAAAATCATGTCATCAAAATACCTAAATCCCATTATTATGCGTGCGCATATTACAAAACGAGAGGAGTAGGCTTCGGCGGCATCGCCGGATGTTATGGCGTCTTCTATGAGGCTAAGAAGGGCTGCCCTAGCTAAGGCTAGACGTCTTTTATAGTTGTGTGGATCTAAAACATCCCCGTTAAAAAGAATTTTCAGTGTTGATTGGCCAACACACCTGAGTCTATCTGCGTCACCGTCGAGGAACCCCTCAATTATATCATCAACATTGTACCGAAAGATTTCATCATCGTAGCATCCCATACCCACCACCCTTCCATGGTAGCCCCTCAATAAACTCCCAGCCAGGCCGGTGAAGGGTGTCCGGCTTTTCGCCCCGTCGGGCTAGACTGGGAAGGCGAAAACTATTACAGGTGCCCCCTGTCAGCCAGAGAAATAAATTTGTTCCGACCGATAACGATATGGTCAAGCACCCTGATCCCGAGGATGTCGCCGGCATTCTTCAGCCGCTCGGTAATCTCGATATCTTCACGGCTTGGCTCGGGGTCTCCAGAGGGGTGGTTGTGCGCAAAAATAACAGCGGCGGCGTTGTTGAGCAGAATCCCCTTAAAAACCTCACGTGGGTGAACAATGCTGGCGGTCAGGCTGCCGACAGAAACAACCTCGTAGCCGATGCATTTGTTCTTATTGTTCAGGTGCAGCGCCCAGAACTCTTCACGGTCGAGGCGCATCATGCGCTTAAGATAGAGAAATGCCGCGCAGGAGCTGCTAAAGGTGGCGATTGGTTCTTTGACGCGGCCGCGCATGGAAATTTTGATCAGCGGCAACGCCGGGTAGCGTTTGACGGGGGTTGATGATAAAGTCGCTTCAGCCATGATAACCTCCTGTGCAGGTTGTTGTGGTCAGGCTCGGCTTGGTGCTGCTAACACCAGGCCGGGCCGCTGTTGTTTTCATAGGGTAATGATCCGGCAGTTCGCTTCTTTGTGGGGAGTTTTGCCGTCTGGGCCGTAAAAGGTGTAGCCTGCCCACCTCGCCGACCGGAGGGCGTTTGCGTGGGTCTTGTATTTTTTCGGCAGAACCTTCACGTCCCTGGTCCCCTTCAGGTGGTCCAGCGTTTCAACCTCGATCTGATACATGGTGCCCCCTTATCTACTGTTGCCGGCGCGCCCCCGCAGCGGCAGCACTTTGGCGCCGCCCTTGAGGCCGTCGAGAAAATTCGCCCAGTCCTGCATCATCTTCCGGCGCTCATCGAGATGCTGGGTCCGGTTGTAGGCCCGGCCAAGTGGATCGCGCACGGCGTGGGCCAGCTGGTGCTCGATGATGTGTGGTGGGTATTTGAGAATCTCATCCAACATGGTCCTGGCGGTGGCGCGGAAGCCATGCCCGGAAACCTCGTGCTTTTCGTAACCCATGCGCCGCAATGCAGACAGCACGGCGTTGTCACTCATGGGCCGGTCGGCTCCCTTTGGCTGGTCAGCCCCCCTCGGCGAAGGGAAAACAAATCGCCCATGCCCGGTCTTTGGCTTAAGCTCTTCCAGAATGTCGATGGCCTGATAGGGCAGCGGCACCAGGTGCGGCACCTTCATCTTCATTTTTTCGGCGGGAATGTTCCACTCGGCGGCATCAAGGTCGATCTCCGACCATTCGGCCTTACGCAGCTCACCAGGGCGGACAAACAGAATCGGTGCCAGGCGCAACGCGCAGCGGGTCGGCAGGTGCCCCTCATAACCGTCGATGGCGCGCAGGAGCTTGGCGAACTTGTCTGGATCCGTAATGGCGGCCATGTGGCCACCCTTGGGCGTGGGCAGGATCCCCTGCAGATCAAGAGCCGGGTTGCGGTCGGATATGCCAATGGCGATAGAGTAACGGTAAATCCAGTTGCAGATAGATCGGACCCGGTGCGCGGTGTCCAGGGCGCCTCGGCTTTCTATGCGGCGCAGAATCGTTAGCAGCATCATCGGTGTGACGTCAACAACACGGCGAGAACCGATCCAGGGGAACACGTCGTTTTCAAGTTTAGCCAGTACTCGGTCGGCCTGCCCTTTGCTCACCTCTTTGGAGTATTTAAGCAGGTACCATTCACGCGCCAGAATCTCGAAGGTATAAACAGCAACATGTTTCTGCGCGCCTCCCCGTTTGGCGCTGACAGGATCAATGCCGTGCTCCAGCATCTCCTGAGCCTCTTCACACTTGTGGCGGGCGTCGGCCAGAGAAACCTTGGGGTATCCCCCAAAGCTGGTCATCCGCTCCTTCCCCTCAAACCGATAGCGAAACCGCCAACCCTTTTTCCCGTTCGGGTCAACCTGGAGATAAAGCCCTTTACCATCAGACAACTTGTAGGCCCTGTCCTCCGGCTTCGCCCTCCTGACCACCAGGTCGGTCAGCTTGTTTGCCTTCCGCGCCATCACCACCTCCACGACAGCAATCAGTCTTACCCATTTCGGCCCTACCCATTTGGGACCTTTTTATGTACTTTACCCATACGACTAACTTTTGTCAACTTGAACCCCAATGAACCAAAACGAACCAAGACAGACTACGTAAAACTTGCAAGTATCTGTTTTCAAAGCACTATTTTGATAGAAATTGCGATAAAAAACAAAAAAACCCCAGGTTTTTGGCCTGAGGTTTTTTGCTATTGGTGGGCGGTACTGGGATTGAACCAGTGACCCTTCGCGTGTGAGGCGAATGCTCTCCCGCTGAGCTAACCGCCCGAATGGTGGAAACTTATACCAGCATCACCAGCTTCTGTCAATCGACGAATTATCCAGCGAATTCCCTATCTCACTAACCACGGTCACAGATCAGGATCAGGGCTCCCATGAAAAGGGTGTCTGTCGCCATGGACGGCGACAGCCGAGCGACCATGGATGGTGTAAAGCGTCCCTTGGAATGGGAATTCTGATCCTGTGCTGACAGACAGCTTATTTTGATGTGGCGACCCCAGGAGGATTCGCCCACTTCGTCGCTGCCATCACGGCAGCTCCCGCGTCGGCTCCCCTGCGTTCGCTGACGCGGCCATCCCTGGCCGCTTTTCTGACATTCAGTCAGCGCTCACTGCGCTTCGAATCCTCCTGACAGAGAGTTTGTTTAAATTTGGCGACCCCAGGAGGATTCGAACCTCCGGCCTACTCCTTAGGAGGGAGTTGCTCTATCCAGCTGAGCTATGGGGTCGTGGGGTGGTGTTATAACGCAGAATTTCCCTGGTTGCAAGGCGCTGGAGCTCAATACGTGAGCAGGCTGAACACCTTGCCTTCGGGGAGCTTGCTCCGACCGTTGAGAAATTCCAGCTCCGCCAGGAAGGCGCATTCAAACAGTTCGGCGCCGGCCTGTTTGATAAGCTCAACCACGGCCACCATGGTGCCGCCGGTGGCCAGCAGATCGTCGGCGATGATCACCCGCTCCCCCTTTTTGAAGGCATCTTCGTGAATTTCAAGAACATCGGTGCCGTATTCGAGTTCGTAACTGATGCTGTGGGTCCGGTAAGGCAGCTTGCCTGATTTCCGCACCAGGGTGATGCCGGTTCCCAGCTTGTAGGCCAGGGCCGCACCAAGAATGAACCCGCGTGCTTCGACGCCGACAATCTGATCGATTTTTTCACCAATGTAGCGATGTGCGAGCAGATCGATCATGCGCTGATAGGACTTGGCATCCGCCAGCAATGTCGTGACATCCTTGAAGATAATCCCTTTTTTGGGAAAATCGGGGATATCCCTGATGATTTTCTTCAGATCTTCCATTTATTGCTGTCTCCTTTTTCAATCATCTCGCTCGGCTTTTGTCAGACCGTTCTGCACCGCCCGGCGCAGGCTTTCGAGGCTTTTCGCCTCGATCTGGCGAATCCGCTCACGGGTAACACCGAAGGCTCGTCCAATCGTATCGAGGGTTTGCGGCTCACGGTCGTCCAGGCCGAAGCGCAGGGCCAGAATCTCCCGCTCCGCGTCCGTCAGTTCCGCCATCAGACCGACGATATGGGAAAAGCGATCCTGTTCTTCGAGCCTTGCCACCGGATCGCTTGCTGACTCATCCTCAATGGTGTCAAGTAGATTGTAATCCTCATATTCACCCAGTGGGTGTTCAATGGAGTAGGTTTTCCGCACCAGCACCATCATCTTGCGTACATGACCCAGGCTGACCCCGGCGGCCTCCGCCAGCTCTTCATCTTCCGGCTCCCGCTTGAGTTGCTGCATGAGCTCGCGGGAGACCTTGATCAGCTTATTGATGTCATCGGACACATGGACGGGCAGGCGGATGGTGCGGCTCTGGTTGACCAGAGCCCGTTCAATGGACTGGCGAATCCACCAGGTAGCGTAGGTCGAGAATCGGCAGCCTTTGCTGACCTTGAACTTTTCAACGGCCTTGATCAGCCCCATATTCCCCTCCTCGATGAGATCGAGAAAGGGCAGGCCACGATTCATGTAGCGTTTGGCGATTTTAACGACCAGGCGCAGGTTGGATTCGATCATCCGCTCGCGGGCTGCGGCGTCACCCGCCGCGATCCGGTGCGCCAGATCGCGCTCGTCCTCAGCCGTCAGCAACCGGCTTTTCTGAACATCCTTCAGGTACAGTTTGATGGCATCGACCGCTGCGGATGAGTCCCCGGCACGATAGGGCTTTGCCCTCACTTCATCGTCGTCGTCCTGCTGCTCTTCAGAGTCCTTGTCAAACCCCTCTTCGTCTTCGAGAGTGATCTCTTCAGGTACATCCTGATCAGCGGCCAGCTCTTCTGGCGAATCCTCTTCGGGCTGATAACTGCTCATAACTCCCTCTCCCTGGCAATTGCATAAAAAACAGGTCTACGGCAGATATAACAGGGGGTTGACCGGGTCCTTGCCGCGCCGCACCTCAAAATGCAGTCGTGGTTCCCCCCCTGCCGGTGGAACTCCCGACAGGGCAATCTTCTGACCGCGACTGACAAAAGCACCTTGTGTGACCAGATTACGCTGGTTAAATCCGTAGACGGTAAACATCTCATGTTCGTGCTGTAAAATCACCAGAAATCCGTAACCATTGACACCATCGCCACTGTAGATCACGCGTCCGGCTTCGGCGGCAGCGACATCCGTCCCGGCACGGGCGGCAATCTCAATCCCGCGGCCGCCACCAGCCTGGGCGGCGGTGGAATATTCACGCACTATACGCCCCCGCAACGGCCAGCCGTATTGGGGCCGTTTTGCCTCGTTTTTTACCTGTCCTGACGGCGCTTTCGGTGTGCTTGCCGGTGGCGTCACCGGTGCCGGTTTCGGCGCGGGCTTCGCTGTGGTGGCGGGCGGTGGAGAGGCTTTGGTCACCGGCCGCGGGGCGGGGCGGGGCCTGGCCGCGGGAGGGGGTTCAGAACTCACCACTGCCACCTGACGGTGACGGGTGGCTCCGGGGACATACAAACGGGTTCCCGCGCGCAATTGTGTCGGATCAGAAATATTATTGATCCGCGCCAGATAGGTAGTGTCAACGCCGTAGGTCTGGCCGATACGATACAAGGTCTGCCCCGGTTCCACCGTATGATAAACTCCGGTATGACAAGCTACCGCCAACAGCAAAGTCACCACGAGAGCGAAGTAGCGACCGATCCGCGCTACTGTCCAGCGTCGTCTCCCTGTAGTGAACAATGAGCACATTGTTAATTCCGGTTAGTCCATCAGTTAAAATACCGCAGCACGGCCAGCGCCAGAACTATGATCATCAACACCAGCACACTGAGCAGATTGAAATATTTTTCAATCAACGCCCGTGCCGGCTGACCGACATAATAGAACATGGCAGCAACCAGATAAAAGCGTAATCCACGACCGATCAGTGATGCCAGCATAAAAACGGGAAAATTAACGGCAAACACCCCGGCAGCAATGGTGAAGATCTTGTAGGGAATAGGGGTAAACCCGGCGGCAAAGATAATCCAGAAATCGTACTGGGCAAAAAGAGCGCCGACCTGACTGAAACCTTCCGCGGTGACACCGGGCACATACTGATAAAAATACTGGTCCAGCGCATCCCACAAGCCCCAGCCGATTGCGTAACCCAAAGCTCCCCCCAGAACCGACCCGACAGTGGCAATGAGGGCATAACGATAGGACAGGCGTGGCATGGACAGGGCCAGAGCCATCAGCAGGACATCGGGAGGGATAGGGAAAAAACTGGCTTCGGTAAAAGCCAGCAACAGCAGGGCCGGCAGGGCGTAACGGCTGTTCGCCCAGGTCAGTACCCAGTCATAGAGGCGGCGTATGGATTTCAGCATGCGTCACCCGGCAAGGCATCAGCCATGGGTCGTCTCGCTCCAGCCATCCTCGCCAATCAGTGGGACAAAGCGGCAATCCATCAACTTCTCCTGGCGATACTCCTCATCACTGATGCGCGTTACCCGAATCAGAGTCTGCTGATCATAGGCACCGACGGGCATCACCAGTCGACCGCCAACGGCCAGCTGCGCCAGATATTCCGGCGGCACATCAGGGGCCCCCGCCGCTACCAGAATCCCGTCAAAGGGGGCCTGGTCTTTCCAGCCCGTGGTACCGTCCGCGGTCTTGATGTTGACATTGCTTATCTGCAGGCGATCCAGGGCCCGGCGTGCCCGAGCGGCCAGATCGGCAATCCGCTCAATGGAATAGACCCGCTTGGCCAGCCGTGCCAGGATTGCTGTCTGGTAGCCGGAACCGGTTCCGATCTCAAGAATCCGCTCGGAACCCTGCAACTGGAGCGCCGCCGTCATGGCGGCGACCATGTAGGGCTGGGAGATGGTCTGTTTGGCGCCGATGGGCAAGGGTCCGTCGGTGTAGGCGTGCCCCTGCAGACCGGCATCGACAAACAGATGACGCGGCACACTGGTCATCACTTCAATCACCCGCGGGTCGGTAATCCCGCGGGCGATGATCTGCTGCTGCACCATGCGTTTTCTGGCAATGGCGTAATCCATCAACCCTCCACGTCCAGTGAAAAACACCAGTTTTTTTTAAGATCTTCACAGAAATCATCGCTGGTCAGATTGGTCTGCAGAGGCGTAACCGAAATAAAACCGCGGGCGACAGCGCCACAATCGGTTCCGGGGATATCCTCAAAATCGGCTCCGGCACCGCCAATCCAGTAGTATTTACGGCCGCGTGGATCTTCATTGGTGATGATCCCCTCACCGTAGTGACGCTTGCCCTGACGGGTTACCTGAACCCCTTTAGCCCCCCCGGAAGGGACGTTGACATTGAGAAAGGTTTCCGGCGGCAACCCCCTGGCCAGCACCTGGGCCGCCAGAGGAACAACAAAATCAGTTACAACGCGCAGATCCTCCGCAGCAAACTGCCGCGCGTCAAGTGACACGGCAATGGCTGGAATCCCCATCAGGGTCGCTTCCATGGCGGCGCTGACCGTTCCGGAATAGGTAATGTCGTCGCCCAGGTTGCTGCCGCTGTTTATCCCGGAAACAACCAGATCGGGGCGCTGCATCATCAGCCCGTGGATACCCAGGTTGACGCAGTCGGTGGGGGTCCCGTCTACGGCGAAAACCTTGGGCTCGATCTCTTCCGCGCGCAGCGGCCGCTCCAGGGTCAAAGCATGCCCGACAGCGCTGCGATTGCGGTCAGGGGCCACGATCACCGCTTCGCCGAGGGTCGCCATGGCGGTTGCCAGGGCGCGCAGGCCGGGGGAATGGACCCCGTCGTCATTGGTGACAAGAATCAACACATCAGCTCTCTTGAGTCGGGTCGGATTGCGTCAGACGTTGACGCATGCGTATCAGATCGGCCTTGATTTGCTTCAACCGCTGTTGCGGCGGCAATTCTTCTTCCGGAAGGATCTCCGCCTGTCCGGATTTCAGTTGCTGCCTGGCCCCGGCAATAGTAAAGCCCTGCCGATAAAGAAGATCTTTAATCAGCAGGGCTGTTTCCACATCCTGACGGCGATACAGACGTTGATTGGTACGGCTCTTGACCGGTTTCAGGCAATCAAACTCCGTCTCCCAGTAACGCAGGACATGGGTTTTGACCTGCAGCAGAGCGGCAACTTCACCAATTTTGTAAAAGAGCTTATCGGAAAGAGTGACCACCGTATCGGCTCTATCCGGTTCAGGAATTTTCGTTAATGGCAGCTTTTAGGACCTGACTCGGTTTGAAGGTCAGGATTTTACGCGCGGAAATTTCAATCTCACCACCGGTCTGGGGGTTGCGTCCCCGCCGGGCTGATTTTTCTTTCACCACAAAATTACCGAAGCCGGCAATCTTGATTTTTTCCCCGTCTTCCAGGGTGGATTTCATCAGGTCAAAAACCGTTTCCACGATTTCTGCTGATTCCTTTTTTGAAAAACCTGTTGTCAGATACACATTTTCAATCAGATCAGCTTTAGTCATATGCCCTCCAGCATGTATTCCACGGACAGCTGCCCTTGCTCAGAACAACTATCTATTTGATTTTTATCGATTTGTACCACAGGAAAAATCGTGCTGCAAGCGCTATCAACGAATTTCCGCAGCCAGTTCCTTACACAGGGACTGAATCATCCGGTCATGCACCCTGGCAACCTCATCTTCGGTCAGGGTCTTGTTCATGTCACGGTAACAGATCCGTACCCCCAGGCTCTTTTTACCGGCGGCAACGCCGGTCCCCGTATACAGGTCAAACAGGGTGACGTCCTCTACAATCTTTGCCCGGTTACGGTTGAGACGCTCCAGAACCTCGCTGGCCGGTATTCCTTCATCCAGCAGCAGAGCGCTGTCACGACTGACATGAGGAAACCGCGACAAGGGAACAAACGCAGGAGTCACGTCAGCCAACGTCAGCAGGATTTCGACATCCACCTCCAGTAGATAAACCGGTTGATCAATGTCGTAGGTCGCCAGTACCCGCGGATGAACCTCTCCCAGATAACCGGCCACCTGCCCATCCTTCAGGGACAGGGCGCAGGACTTGCCAGGGTGCAGGTAGGGCTGTGACCGGCTTCCGTCGAACTGGCTGTCGGCAATGCCGCAGCCGGCCAAAAGGGATTCAAGCACCCCCTTGAGATCGTAAAAATCAACGGCTGCCGCTGCCTGCGCCCAACCTTCCGGCTCGCGGCGCCCGCTAAGGACCGCTGTCAAGGTCAACCGCTCCTGACAACTGCCGTCCGGCTGTGCAAGAAACACCGGCCGCAGTTCAAACAGACGCAGATCGTCACTGCGATAGCTCAGATTCCGCACCACGGTTTCCAGCAGGCTGGGCACCAGGCTGGTACGCATGACCGCCTGCTCTTCCGACAGGGGGTTGAGAATCGGCACCTGCGCCAACCGTTCATCTCCCTCGGCGACGCCGATGCGACTCAGGCTGTCGGCGGCTATGAAGGAATAATTGATGGCCTCGGAAAAACCGGAGGTCACCAGCAGCTGCCGCAATTTTTTCTGCAGACGCTGGCGCGGCGCCGGCAGCCTGGCATCGACCACGCCGACCGGCATGGTAACAGGAATCCTGTCGTAACCGTAGAGGCGTGCCACCTCCTCGATCAGGTCGACCTCGCGCTCCAGATCCGGCCTGAAGCTGGGCACTGAAACCTGCAGACAAAGAGCATCCGCCCCTGTCTGAACCTCAAGTCCGATGGCCTGCAGCAGGCCGCTGATGGTTGTTGCCTCGACCCTGACACCCAGCAGCTGATGCACCCGGTCAGCATGAAGACTAATCGTTCGCTGCGGCAGCTGGCGCGGATAGACATCGATGGTTCCGGACAGCACTTCGCCGCCACCAAGGGCCGCCATCAGGGCCGCCGCCCGATTCAGGGCAAAGGGTATCATATCGATATCCGCACCACGTTCGAAACGATGGGAGGACTCCGTATGCAGCCCATGGCGCTTGCTCGAACGGCGCACCGTCGTCGGGTTGAAATAGGCCGCCTCCAGCAAGATGGTCTCCGTGTCGTCCTGCACCTCGGAGTTCAGCCCCCCCATGATTCCCGCCAGGGCTACCGGCCGCTGTCCGTCACAGATCATCAGGTCTTCCGGACTCATGCGGTGCTGCTGGTTATCCAGGGTTGTGAAATTTTCCTGGTCGCGCGCGGTCTTGACGACAATGCGCTGATCTTCAAGGTAGCGAAAGTCGAAGGCGTGCAAAGGATGCCCCAGCTCCATCATGACATAGTTGGTGACATCGACAATATTGTTGATGGAGCGCATGCCGACGGCTTCCAGACGTCGCACCATCCAGTCGGGAGAGGGACCGACCTTCACCTTGCGGATCATCCGTGCCGCATACCGTGGACAGCCTTCAGCATCTTCAATGGTGACGGCTGCCTGGCTGGCAACCGTGTCGGAAACCTCCTTGAGGTCCGGCTGGGGCAGCTTCAGGGGCTGTCCGTAAAGAGCCGCTACCTCGCGGGCGACTCCAACCAGACTGAGACAGTCGGGACGGTTGGGTGTCAGACCGATCTCGATCTGGTAATCATGCCAGCCCATGGCTTTGAACAGGGGCTCGCCAAGGGGCAGACCGTCGGGCAGGATCATGATACCCGGAGACTCTTCGGCCAGCCCCAGTTCCTTTTCAGAACAGAGCATGCCGCAGGAAACCTGACCACGAATCTTGGATTTCTTGATCTTGAAATCTCCCGGCAGCACCGAACCGGGCTGAGCCAGGGCGACCAGGTCACCGGCGTTATGGTTGGTGGCACCGCAGACAACGCTGACAACCTCCGATCCGGTATTGACCTGACACAGGGTCAGGCGATCAGCATCCGGGTGGGGAACAACCTCGTCCAGACGGGCGACGATGACCGTATCCAGATCGCCGCCGATCTCTTTGAGGGCATCGACCTCGAGGCCGGCCATGGTCAGGCGATGGCAGAGATCCTGAGGGGTTGCGTCAAAGTCAACAAATTCCTTGAGCCAGTTGTAGGTGACTATCATGGGCCTGGTTCCTCTTGTTTTCAGTTGCTGAACTGTTTCAGGAAGCGGATATCATTCTCGAAGAACAGGCGCAGATCGTTAACGCCATACTTGAGCATGGCAATCCGCTCAAGGCCCATACCAAAGGCAAATCCGCTGTATTTTTCCGCATCGTACTCAACCGCGACAAATACCGCCGGGTCGATCATGCCGCAACCGAGAATCTCCAGCCAGCCGCTGCCACCACAAACGCGGCAGCCCTTGCCGCCGCAAATCACGCAGGCGATGTCAACCTCGGCGCTGGGTTCGGTAAAGGGAAAGAAGGACGGCCGGAACCGGACCTTCAAACCTTCCCCGAAAAACTCGTTCAGAAAATGGGTCAAAACGCCCTTGAGGTCGCCGAAGGTCACCTTGTCATCGACAAGGAACCCCTCGATCTGATGGAACATAGGGCTGTGGGTGAGATCGGAATCACGGCGATAAACCGTGCCGGGAGCGATCACCCGCACCGGCGGCGGCTGCTTGACCATGGTGCGAATCTGTACCGGCGAGGTATGGGTGCGCAGCACCAGATCGTCATTGATGTAAAAGGTGTCCTGCATGTCGCGGGCAGGGTGATCCCTGGGGATGTTGAGAGCCTCGAAATTATAGAAATCCTTCTCAATCTCCGGACCTTCCTCAACGGAAAACCCCAGTCGGGAAAAAATCTCGACAATTTCATCCGTCACCAGGGTGACCGGATGCAGACTGCCGGCAAAGGCAGTACGCCCCGGCAGAGTGACATCGATCTTCTCCCGCTCCAGGCGGGCGGCAATCTCGACCTCTTCCAGCTGTTGCTGTCGCAACTTAAAAACCTCTTCAAACTGGTCTTTGAGCTGATTGACCAGCTGACCGATGACGGGCCGATCTTCAGCTGAAAGATCGCGCATCCCCTTCATGACCTCGGTCAGGGATCCTTTTTTTCCCAGGACCTGAACCCGCAGAGCCTGGAGTTCCTTCAATGAGCTCGACGAACGCAGAGCCGTCAGGGCATCGTTCTGTAATTGCTGTAATCGCTCTTTCATAGGCATCACCCGAACTTGTGGAATCGACCCCGGACAGGCAACTGCGACCTGCTGCCCCACCGAAGGCAGGAACAGACGGCAGTATTACCGGATGGCGTGGAAATCAAACAAAAAAAGGGAGACTGAGTAAAAAAGACCCGGTCTCCCCCGAAGATATGACAACCTGCTGTTACTGCAGACGCGCTTTGGCGGTCTCAGCAATCACCTGGAATCCCGCCGGATCGCTCACGGCAAGATCTGCCATGATTTTGCGATCAAGGGCAACATCCGCCTGCTTCAGACCATGAATCAAGCGACTGTAGGACAGACCGTTTTCGCGGGCTGCGGCGTTGATGCGGGTGATCCACAAAGCGCGGAAATCACGTTTTTTGACCCGCCGATCGCGAAAGGCATAATTGAGGGCACGATCAACGGCCTCCGTCGCTGAACGGAACAATTTGCTCCGCGCACCACGGTATCCTTTGGCCAGTTTAAGAACCTTGTTACGACGGCGTCTGGCTTTAAATCCTCTTTTTACTCTTGGCATCTCACTTGCTCCTTAACTTAGTTAGTATCCATTTCGGCCGGTGCCGTGGTCGGATCTGCAGGGGGAGATTGTCCCCACAGTTCACAACCTTGCAACTGCTGAAGGCAGTTTTTCCGTTTGTCCCTAGAGATAGGGAATCAATTGGGCGATATTCCGTTCGTCCGACTTCATCACGATGGTGCCCTGGCGCAGGTTGCGCTTGCGCTTGGTGGTCTTCGACGTCAGGATATGACTGGTATAGGCTTTGTTGCGACGAATCTTACCGGTTCCGGTTTTCCGAAAACGCTTGGCAGCGCCACGGTTGGTTTTGATCTTAGGCATGAATCTTCTCCTGTTTTCCGCTGTATTTTGCTGATGATATGTAATCTGCCATACGTTATTCGCAGACGAACTGATAAAGTCTATTTTTTCACAGGACCGATCACCATCGTCATAAATCGCCCCATTTTACTCGGCTGCGATTCGACCTGACCCACATCCTTTAACGCCTCAACCGCCTTGTTCAGCTGCATCATGCCCTGATCGGGGTGCGCGTTTTCACGCCCGCGAAACATGATGGTCATCTTCACCTTGTTCCCCTCTTCGAGGAAACGCCGGGCGTGCTTGATCTTGAACTGGAAATCATGATCGTCGGTCTTGGGCCGCATCTTGACTTCCTTGATCTCGAACTTGACCTGTTTTTTCTTGGCGTCGGAGGCACGCTTCGCCTGTTGATATTTATACTTGCCATAATCCATGATCCGGCAAACAGGCGGGTCGGCTTGTGGTGAAACCTCAACCAGATCAAGCCCCTGCTCCTGGGCAACCGCCAACGCGCGATCGATGTCGAGAATCCCCAACTGGCCGCCTTCGTCGTCGATAACCCGCACCTGGCGCGCCCTGATAGCTTCGTTAATGTTCGCTTCCTTGGCTATGACACAACTCCTTTTCTGCAACTGCTGACAAAAACTCAGCTCGATAACAAGATGTCACCCTGACCGGCTTGCGGTAACTACAACAAACAAAAAGACCCGCGCCGGGTCCTTTTGACCACTACCTGTAGGCTGCTGCCTGCTCGGTGACAAACTCAATAAACGCCGGAACCTTCATGGCTTCCAGGCTTTTACCGTCGCGATAACGGGGCGCTACCGTCTGCTCTTCCATCTCGCGATCGCCGATAACCAGCATATAGGGGGTTTTGGCCACCTGGGCTTCGCGAATCTTGAATCCCAGCTTTTCGTTGCGCAGATCAACCTCGGCACGAATGCCGGCGCTGCGCAACTGCTCGTACACCCGCTGCGCATACTCGGCCTGGCGATCCGTCACGTTGACAATGACCACCTGTACCGGAGAGAGCCACAGCGGAAAAGCCCCCACATAATGCTCGATGAGAACACCGATGAAGCGTTCGATGGATCCGAGAATAACGCGATGGAGCATAACCGGACGATGTTTTTCACCATCCTGACCGGTATAGGTTAGATCGAATCGCTCAGGCAGGGTAAAATCGCACTGGATTGTAGCACACTGCCACTCCCTGTCAAGGGCGTCCTTGAGCTTGACATCGATCTTCGGACCATAGAACGCACCGTCTCCGGCATTGACATCAAAGGGCTCGCCGCTGTCTTCCAGGGCGCTCTGCAGTGCCCTGGTGGCAAGTTCCCAGTCGGCATCGCTGCCGATGGACTTTTCCGGCCGCGTTGACAGTTCCATCGTGTACTCAAAACCAAAAATACCGGCAACGTCACGGACGAACTGCATGACCCCCTTAACCTCCGCGTCGATCTGGTCGGGACGGCAGATGATATGGGCGTCATCCTGGGTAAAACCGCGCACCCGCAACAACCCGTGCAGAACTCCGGACTTTTCATGGCGATGTACGGTCCCCAGCTCAAAAAAACGGACCGGCAGATTGCGATAGGATCGGGGTTTTGCCTTGTAGATCAGCATGTGGGCCAGGCAGTTCATCGGCTTGATTCCGTACCCCTGCTCGTCAACCTCAGTGAAATACATGTTTTCCCTGTAGTTTTCATAATGACCGGACATCTTCCACAGATCGGTCTTGAGCAGTTGCGGTCCGACTACGATGTCATATCCGCGCTTCAGGTGTTCTTTGCGTTCAAAATCCTCGATCAAGGTCCGCAGCAGGGCCCCCTTGGGGTGCCACAGCACCAGCCCGCCACCAACCTCTTCACTGAACGAAAACAGATCAAGCTCGCGCCCGAGCTTGCGGTGATCACGCTTGCGCGCCTCCTCCAGACGGTTCAGGTGGGCTTTCAGGTCTTTTTTATTGAGGAACGCTGTTGCGTAGATACGCTGCAACATGGCATTCTTCTCATCGCCCCGCCAATAGGCTCCGGCCAGGCTGGTCAACTTGAAGGCCTTGAATACCCCGGTGCGCGGCACGTGCGGCCCCCGGCACAGATCGATAAAGTCCCCCTGCTGATACAGGGACAGGGTCTCCTGCTCAAGATCCTCGATCAACTCCACCTTGTAGTCTTCCCCCATGGACCGGAACAGCTCGACCGCCTGCTGGCGCGTCATGACTTTGCGTTCGACCGGGAGATCAGCCTTTACCAGCTCTTCCATTTTAGCTTCGATAACGGGGAAGTCTTCCGGCACGAATTTTTTGCTGTCACTGTAAAAATCGTAATAAAACCCGTCCTTGATGGCCGGACCGATGGTCACCTGCACCGCATTGCCATAGAGCTGCTTCACCGCCTGGGCCATCAGATGGGCGCAGGAGTGCCGAACGATCTCAAGGGCTTCCGGAGAGGTCTGAGTGATTAAAGTCAGGGCGCCGGAGCGTTCCAGCGGCCGCGTCACATCGATCATCTCTCCATCAAAACGGGCAGCCAGTGTCTGCCGGGCCAATCCCTCACTGATACCAAGGGCGACATCATAGGGGGTGACGCCCGTTTCACAGGATTTTACCGCACCGTCGGGGAGTTCAATCTCGATGTTTGCCATAAGGAACACTCCAAAATAAAAAAGGCATCACCTTGGATGCCTCGACTCGGTAGAATGGAACGGGTCCAACCGTTGCAGCGGGTTTATGGTAGGCACGGGCGGGATTGAACCGCCGACCCCTACCGTGTCAAGGTAGTGCTCTCCCACTGAGCTACGTGCCTGCAACAAACCGAGGCGTCCTTGTAGCAGATCGCCCGCAAAAGTGTCAAGATGTTTTTGTCTTGCCCCTTGAATTCTGAAAAAAATCGTGCAATCATTGCGCGCCACTGCGGCAAGGATGCTGTAGAGCTTATGTTATCACCCATTCACAGCGCAAGAGAGTACATTCTATGGCTATAATTACCATGTCCAGAGAAATGGGCAGCGGGGGGATTCCCATAGCGCAGCAACTGGCTGACGAACTCGGTTACAGCCTCGTCGACGGTGACGCCATTCGCGAAGCCGCCGCGGCCCATGACCTGACCGAAGCCGCCCTGCAGCAGGCAGATGAAAAGCCCCCCGCCTTTGTCGAAAACCTGGATCGGCAGATTGAACTCAGCATGCACCGGATTCAGCTCATCGTCCTGGAGCGTGCTCTGGAAGGGGATGTCATCATCTATGGTCGCGGCGGTCAGGATCTGCTGCCCAATGTCAACAGCGTGCTGCGGGTACGGGTCATCGCCCCCTTTGAAGAGCGGGTCGAGCGCTGGGCGGAACGGGAATGGATCGATCCGGACCTGGCGCGCTCCCTGGTCCGCAAAAGCGATCAGCAACGTGCCGGCTTCATCAAGTACTATTTCGACCGCGACTGGGAAGAACCCCTGCACTACGATCTGGTGATCAACACCCAGTACATGTCCAACGACTGTGCCGTCTGGTTGATTAAAAAGGCGATTGAAGATCCCTATCTTCTGGAGAACGAGCCGGCCTGCCTTGAGAAAATCAAGGACCTCATCATACAAAAGAAAATCCAGATCGCGCGCCTGGCTGACGAACGTATCCAGGACATCTGGTTCAACATTGATGTCAAGGGCGGCCACGTTCTTCTTTCCGGCCACATCTACAGCGATGCGGAACGCCGTGCGGCTATCGAAGGGGTCAAACAGACGGAAGGGGTGCGCAGCATCAAGGACGAGCTGAAAATTCTCAACTACTGATACCGCCCCCGGCCCGGTTACGCACCAGGGTCGCTTTTACAATTTTCATTAACGATTCGTCAAGCGCCGGCATTGCCGGCGTTTTGCTTCCATATCACGGCGTTCAAGGAGCGAAAAGACAATGGCTGGACACAGCAAATGGGCCAACATCAAACACCGCAAAGGGGCACAGGATGCCAAACGCGGTAAAATTTTCACCAAACTGATCAAGGAAATCACCGTCGCCGCCCGTATCGGCGGCGCAGACCTGGAATCCAACGCACGCCTGCGTCTGGCTGTGGACAAGGCCAAGCAGGCCAACATGCCCAAGGACAACATTGATCGCGCTATCAAAAAGGGGACGGGCGATCTTGATGGCGTCACCTACGAAGAAGGCACCTTCGAAGGCTATGGCCCGGGGGGGGTAGCAGTACTGGTCGAGTTCATGACCGACAACCGCACCCGGACCGTTGCCGAGGTTCGTCATGCTTTCAACAAATATGGCGGCAGCCTTGGGGTGACCGGCTCGGTTGCCTTCATGTTTGACCGCAAGGGCCAGATCATTTTCGATAAATCCTATGATTTTGACACAATCTTCGAAGCGGCCCTGGATGCCGGCGCTGAAGACGTCAAGGATGAGGGGGAGGTCTTTGAGCTGATTGTCGAGCCGGCAGACTTTGAAGATGTTCGCAACGCCCTGACCGCTGCCGGTCTGAAGTATCAGTCAGCGGAGGTGACCATGATTCCCCAGACCATGGCGCCGGTATCCGGCAGCCAGGCGGAATCCCTCATGAAAATGCTGGATGTACTGGAAGACAATGATGACGTCCAGAATGTGCACGCCAACTTTGATATCGCTGACGACGAAATGGACAGGATCATGGGCTAGGGCCTGTGATTTTACTGACTGATCATGCGCATTCTGGGAATCGATCCGGGGAGCAAGGCCACCGGCTACGGCTTTATTGAACAACAGGGAAATCGCCTTATTCATCTGGACAATGGCGCCATTACCACCGACAGCAAAACGGATCTGGCGTTGCGCCTGCAGCGCATTTATCAGGAAATCTACCGGCTTATCGAAGAACATCGACCCGACGTCGTCGCCGTTGAACAGGTTTTCATGGCCCGCAACCCCGCCTCGGCCCTGAAACTCGGCCACGCCCGCGGGGTGGTGCTACTGGCCGGAGTCAATGCCGGACTGCCGGTCTTTGAATATTCCGCTCTGCAGATCAAATCGGCGGTGGTGGGCTACGGCCGGGCCGGCAAACACCAGGTTCAACAGATGACCCGTGTCCTGCTGAACCTGCCGGAGGTGGCCCAGGAGGATGCGGCTGACGCCCTGGCCGCAGCTATCTGTCACGCCCACAGCCATCATCTGCAGCAACGGACCTCGCAACCCCGCATCGGCACCCGGAGGCACACCTCATGATCGCCCTGCTCACCGGCCAACTGGCGCACCGCAGCCCCGACCACATTGTCATTGATGTCGGCGGTGTGGGCTATCGCCTGCACATTCCCCTGTCGACCTTCTATCGCCTGCCGGAAACCGGCAAGGTTCAGCTCCAGGTTCACACCCACGTCAAGGAAGACGCTATTACCCTCTTCGGCTTTTCCACTCTGGCGGAGCGGGATCTGTTCTGTTTGCTGATTTCCGTATCCGGCGTCGGCCCCAAACTGGCGGTGACCATCCTGTCCCATATCTCACCCGAAGAACTGGCCCTGGCCCTTGGCAGCGGCGACCTGACCCGCCTGGTCGCCATTCCCGGCATCGGCAAAAAAAGCGCGGAACGCCTGGTGCTGGAATTACAGGACAAGGTTTCTGCCCATACCCTGTCAGCCATCGCCGCACGACCCGACCAGGCAGGAGAAGCAACGGAGACGCCACATCAGGAGGCCTTGTCAGCGCTGGTCAATCTGGGCTACAAGGAGTCTCTGGCGAAACAGGCCCTGAAAACCCTGCGCCTGCCTCCAGACACACCGCTGGAGAAAATGCTCAAGGCCGCCCTGCAGATTCTACTGAAGTAATTTCGGAGCACAGACACCATGGATGACCGTTTGATCACGCCCGCAGAACAGCCGGAAGATGGCCTGGCCGAAAACAGTCTGCGGCCGCGCTCCCTGCAGGAGTACATAGGCCAGACAAAGGCGCGGGAAAACCTGCAGATTTTTATCGACGCCGCCCGCAAACGCCGGGAAGCCCTCGATCATGTCCTGTTTTACGGACCTCCCGGTCTGGGAAAAACCACCCTGGCCAATATCATTGCCTTTGAAATGGGGGTTAACATCAAGAGCACCTCCGGTCCGGTCATCGAAAAAACCGGCGACCTCGCGGCGGTTCTGACCAACCTCGATGAAGGGGACGTGCTTTTTATCGATGAGATCCACCGGCTCTCGCCGGTGGTGGAAGAAATCCTCTATCCGGCCATGGAGGACTATCAGCTCGACATCCTCATCGGCCAGGGACCCTCCGCACGAACGATAAAGCTGGACATACCGCATTTCACTCTGGTCGGTGCGACCACGCGCGCCGGCCTTTTATCCTCGCCCCTGCGGGATCGTTTCGGCGTCATTTCACGACTGGAATTCTACTCCCTCGATGAACTGAAAACCATCGTCAAGCGCAGCGCCGGCATTCTCCAGATCCGCATTGACGATGAGGGGGCAACGGAAATCGCCCGGCGCAGTCGCGGTACTCCGCGCATTGTCAACCGGCTGCTGCGCCGGGTGCGGGATTTCGCCGACATTGAAGGCAACGGCAGCATCAATCGTGAACTGGCGGATCATTCTTTGGGGCGCCTCGAAGTGGATCATCAGGGCCTTGATCACATGGATCGGCTGCTGCTGACCTCGATCATGGATAAATTCGCCGGCGGCCCCGTTGGTCTCGACACCCTGGCGGCTGCCATTGGTGAAGAGCGTGACACTATTGAAGACGTGATTGAGCCCTACCTGATCCAGATGGGCTTTCTCAATCGAACACCACGGGGACGGGTTGCAACGGACATCTGCTACCGTCATTTTCATCGTCATTCACCCCGCACGGGTGGGGCTGATCCTCTGTTCAAAGATCGCTAACCCCGACCATGAAACCCCATCTCAGACAGTTCGCCCAACAGCTTAAAGAGTGGTCACAACAGATTATCGAATTCGGACGTACTCCCTTTCGGCGTGCGGACTGCTGCGTCACCATCAGCACCGACACCGGACCCGCGGAAATCCCTCTTTTGCTGTGGATCAACAAGCAAAGCCTGATGGCCGGAGGCATCGTCCTTTTGCCGGAGTCCGACTGGCACCTTGACCAGGAACTGAAGCGTGGCCGCAGTTGCGCCACCGCCCTCGGCCTGAGTCACTTCGTCACCTGGGAACCCGCCCGGATCAGGCTCTGGCACATCACCGAGACCGACCTAGTCGAACAACAGACCTTTCCATTATCGCGCACCGATCACCCCGATTATTTCCGGCTGCTCCTTGATGATCTGGTCGACGCGCTGAAGGTTCCGGCGGTGACCGGTGCCGTTTCTCCGGAGAAATTGCCGGCATTATATTTTACCAATCTGTTCCTCATCACCCAGGATCTGGCGCAGACCGCCGTGTCCGAGGCTTTTCGCAGTCAGCGTGCCGGCATGACGGAACTTCCGGTCGACGATATCGACCAGTTGGCGGCCGAAGCCAACCGCCTGCTACTGCTGAAAGTCCTGTGGCTTTTACGCAGCGGCCACTGTCCGCAAAAAGTTCTGCCGGAACAGATGGAGCAGCATATTGCCGAAGCCCTGAATCAGGCCCCCGAGCCCTGGCGTACCAGTTTCACTTATCAATGGCCTCTGGAACCTCCGCGGTATGCACCGGAAACCACTATCTTTTACCATCATCTGCTCCTGCGGCTGCGTCAGCTCAAGTGGAACCAGAACCCACAGCGGCTGGACGACAGCCTGGTGCAATTAATCCATTGCTGGTACGGCAGCAGCAATGGAGAAGAGGGTGACTCTGTCCTCCATCCGCAAGTGCCGGCAACAGCTGCAGACACGGAACTGCTGGTGACAGACTCCCCCCTTCTCATCGCCGCGACTACCCTGATGCGCGCGGTGCAGAATCGGCCACAACCTGAAATAGTGCATGGTTCCCTGTTCGAACTGGAACCGGGTCAGCTGAAAGGCAAAAGTATCTCTGCCAGACTTCTTAATCCGTTGCCGGTACCAGCAAGTGAGAAACCGATCCTGAGCACCAAGCTGCGACTCTCCTGGCCCCACAGATTGTTGAAAATTTCAGGCAGTTATCCCTACTGGCGTGCAGAGCTTCTACACCTGCTGGGATTGCTGGCGCCAGAACAAACACTGCGGGCGCAGGTGCCCCTGCATATTTTTGACCTGGCCGCTGATGACCCCCTCTGGAACATTCTGGAGACGCAATTTCAGATTCTCCAAATCCAGACGCAAAACCACCACAATCTTGTATTCACAGCCATCAGAGAGCCACAGCAGGAATCAAGTATCCTGATTAAACAGAATGGCAGGTTCCGGGAAATCACCACCGAGGGCGATGACACCCTGAAACAGCAACTACTGTCCGCCCTGCAGCCGTCTGCAGGTCCGGCCGCGGGTCCCCCGGTTCGACGTCAGGACGCAGACACTTCAGCAAAACTCCTGCGGCAGAAACTGTTGGCTCAACTGACCACCCGCGGTATCCCCAGCTTTCCTGACCAGTATTTCTACTATCTGGATTCACCGCGTACGCAGACGTTCGAAATTTCTCCGCCCCTGCGCCAGACAGCGAACATTCTCGGTCGCTTTGAGCTCGAAGATGCCACCGGACAAACCCTGACCGGTGAGGGAGAAGACCTGGCGACAGCCCTTCTGCTCTGTGCAAAGACAGGGAAAAATCGGTTCGTGCTGCCTACAGATCCTGAGGATCTGAAGATTCTTCTTGCCCATTATCGCAAGGACCTCAGCGACCTCTATCGCTACTTGACGGAAGAGAGTTATCGACAGTCAAAAAATCCGGACAGGGCGCGCCGGATCGTTCAGAAAATCTGGAAAAAACTTGCCCTGCCCGCCCCTGACTGGTTTAAGAACCTTTAGGAATTGACAGATCCGTCAACATCACACACCATGAGGGCTGTGTTTCCATTGCCGGAAAGGACTGATCCTTTGCATATCCTGCTCCATATCTGTTGCGCCAATTGCGCCATTTACCCGCTGTCACGCCTGCGTACCCAGGAACACCAGGTGACCGGCTATTTTTACAACCACAACATCCACCCCTTCACGGAATACCGCAGACGCCTCGAAACCGTCCGCGACTACGCTACAGCCGAAAATCTGCCCATGATCTATCACGAACCCTACCTCCTCGACACCTTCCTCGCCAATGTCGCCGCCGACCCGCAGTCCCGATGCCGCTACTGCTATCAATCGCGCCTGGAACAAACTGCCCGGGAAGCCAAACAACAGAACGCCGACGGATTCAGCACCACCTTGCTCTATTCGCGCTATCAGGATCACCAGGCCATCCTCGCCTGCGGCCAGCGGCTTGCCGATGAATATGGCCTGATCTTTCATTATGAAGACTACCGAAGCGGCTGGAACCAGGGCATCCGCATCTCAAAAGAGCTCGGGCTGTACCGCCAGCAGTACTGCGGATGCATTTATTCGGAAAGAGATCGCTACGCCTCCGGACAGAATGCAAAAATCTTGTAGCACCGCTGTCTCTTGTTATAATGACTGCGACAGGCAGGGTTAATTCCATCCTCAAAGGAGACTTAAGATGATCGAAATCATTGAAAAAACCTTATTGACAGGCATCGGTGCCCTCTCCCTTTCACAAAAAAAGGCGGAAGAACTTGTTGAAGACTTGAAGGAAAAATTGAACCTGACGGAGGAAGAAGGAAAAAAACTGGTCGACCGGCTACGTGACGCCGCCAGGGAAAACCAGCAGAAACTGGAAGCCATCGCCCAGGAAGAGGTCCAAAAATCCTGCGAGCGTCTTGGCGTTGTCCGTCGTGAGGAATTCAATGCACTGCAGGCGCGGGTTGACATGCTTGAGCAGCAACAGAAGAACCAGGGGTACTGAAAGCCTTGGGGAAATCCATCCTGCCCTTTACCCGCATCAACCGCAATATTCGCAGCCTGAGGCGTTATCGACATGTGCTGGCGGTGCTGTTCAAGTACGGCTTTGGCCACATTATTGAACAGCTGAATATTGACTATTATATCCAGCTCGGCAAGCGCGTTGTTTCCGTGGGCAAGGCCTCACGCGATCTTCAGCGCCTGCCGCGCGGAGCACGTATCAGGCTTGCCCTGGAAGAACTTGGCCCGACCTTCATCAAGCTCGGACAGCTCCTGTCGACACGCCCGGACACGGTTCCCGATGACGTCTTGCAGGAGTTGCGCAAGCTGCAGGACCACCTGCCTCCGGTACCAACAGAAAAAATTCTGGCGACCATCCATAAAGAACTCGGACATCCGGTCGAGGACCTTTTCGCTCATTTTGAGCTGACGCCCCTGGCCACGGCCAGCATCGCCCAGGTCCATCGTGCCACCCTTAAGTCCGGCGAACAGGTCGTCTGTAAAATTCAGCGACCGGGCATTGTCGCTACTATTGAAACTGACGTCGACATCATGATGGGCTTGGCCTACCTGATCGAGAAGCACCTGCCCGGTGGAGACCTTTACGATCCTGTCGGCCTAGTCACGGAATTTCGCCGGTCCATCTTGCGCGAGCTTGACTTCTCCCGCGAGGGCCGAACCATTGACCGCTTTCGCAACAACTTTCAGGATGATGATACGGTCTATATTCCTGCCGTATATGAGCAATACTCCAGCCGTACGGTACTGACCCTGGAATATGTCTCCGGCATCAAGATCTCCCGCCTGAAAGAGCTCGAAGAGGCCGGTCACGACCTGAAGCAGATCGCCTATCGCGGTGCCGATTGTTTTCTCAATCAGGTCTTTGTCCACGGATTGTTCCATGCCGACCCCCACCCCGGCAACATTCACATCCTTGATGACGGGGTCATCTGCATATTCGACTTCGGCATGGTCGGCTACCTTGATGATGAACTGAAACTGCAACTGACGGAACTGCTTCTGGCGGTGCTGCGTCGGGATGCGGACGCGGTAATTTCCAATCTGGTGTATTCCGGTGACCTTCATGATGAAACAAGCCGGAAAAATCTGCGTCGGGATCTGGCGGAATTCATTGACGAATACTATGACTTGCCACTGCATGAGCTGAATGTCGGCAAGATGCTGCTTGAATTCATCGATATTCTTTCTCATTACCGGATCAAGTTTCCATCAAATCTGATGCTTCTGGCGCGCTCACTCATCGCCATGGAAGGCCTGGGAAAACAGCTTGATCCCAGATTCAATATGGTGGAGCAGCTGCAACCCTTTGCTGAAAAAATTGTGCGGGAGCGCTATTCGCCGTCGCGCATCGCCAAGGAAACATCGCGCATCCTCAAGGACTACCACGCGCTGGGGCAAAGCCTGCCCAAGGATATCAAAGAGTTTCTGAGTCGCATCAATCGCAACAATCTGAAGATCGACCTTGAACATCGCGGACTTGAGCGCTTGATCACGGATCTGGAAAAATCGACCAACCGCATCTCTTTCAGCATGGTTATCGCAGCGCTGATTATCGGCTCGTCTGTCGTTATGCAATCGGACAAGGGGCCGATGCTCATGGGCTTTCCGGCTCTGGGTCTGTTCGGTTATTCGGTTGCCGGCTTTCTGGGCTTTGGTCTGGCCATCGCTATTCTGCGCTCCGGCCGCCTCTAGCCCCAACTGTGTTGCTGTCGCCACAATCCTTCAACAAAACCACACTGAAAAATGCCTTTGCTCTTCCTGCCTCCTAACAAACCCCTAACAAATCGACAACTTACAAAAACAACAAAACTGGCCTGCTGATTGCATATCTTGATTGGCCTTTGCACCATTCCCTATATCATGAACTGGATAATTCCAATGATCCTGCAACAGACCTTGAAAAAAGCGATCACTCTGTCCGGCATCGGCCTGCACAGCGGTCAGCGCATCACCATGACCCTGCGCCCCGCAGCCGCCAACACCGGTATTGTCTTTCACCGTACCGATACCGAACCGCCCTTGAGTATTAAAGCTGTTTCGGACAATGTCGTTGACACGCGTATGGCAACGGTTATCGGCCGTAACGGCACAACCGTTTCGACGATTGAGCATCTCATGGCCGCATTGGCGGCTTTCGGCATAGACAATCTGCATATTGATATCAACGGTGCGGAAGTTCCCGTTTTTGACGGAAGCGCAACCACCTATATGCGTGAAATCCGCCTTGTCGGCGTTCAGGCCCTCGACAAATCCCGTAAATACATTGCGATCCGTAAGCCGCTGGAAATAATTGAAGGGGAAAAGCGCATCAGTATCATCCCCTCGCGTTTTTGTCGTATTACCTTCGATATCGCCTTTGATCATCCAGCGATCTCCGTTCAGAGTTACAGCATGAAGTTTTCGACGGACACCTTCTGCAAAGAAATTGCTCCGGCACGTACCTTCGGCTTCCTGCACGAAGTGGAATACCTTAAAGCAAAGGGTCTGGCTCGTGGTGGCTCCCTGGAAAACGCTGTCGTTATTGATGATCAGGGGGTCATGAATCCGGAAGGGCTGCGTTTTGGCAACGAGTTCGTGCGCCACAAGATCCTCGACGCTTTTGGCGACTTCAGTCTCCTCGGTTCACCCTTTCTTGGTCATATCCGTGCCTTCAAGGCCGGGCACGACTTAAACGCCAAAATGGTGAATCTGATCAAGGACAACCCTGACCATTGGAGCTATATCGAATTTACGGAAGAAGCCTTGCACGAAGCGCAACGCGCGAGTGTTTATCAGTTTACACCCGACATGATTCTTCATAAAGCCTGATCAAAAAGAGACACCCACCATATTTATTCAACAAAAAAGCAGCCGACAGGCTGCTTTTTTGTTGAATAATCTACGCCGTCGCTTGTTTTGTGGTCATGCATTCTCTAATATCGAACCTGCATTTCACCCTTTAGGGCAAACGGCTTCATGACAGAAAATTCCACCAAGACATCAACGCCACCATCGGCACCTAAAACCAGACGACGCAGCTGGGCACTCATCCTGCTCGCTCTGCTCTTGCTGGTCCTGGTCCCACAGATGGAAATTCATCTTGTGGAGCTGACCTCGCAATTGCCCATCAGCAATAACATTATTGCTCTTGCCATCATCAACCTGAACATCCTGCTGATTCTGCTTTTCGTTTTTCTCATTTTCCGCAACATTTTCAAGCTGCTGCTTGACCGCCGGCGCGGGGTTCCCGGAGCGAAACTCAGGAGCAAACTGATTGGCGCCTTCATTGCCCTCTCCCTTATACCAACCATGCTGTTGTTTTTTGTCTCCGCCGGTTTTATCCGTAACAGTATCGACAACTGGTTCAGCACCCAGGTTGAGATGGCCCTGGACGAATCCCTGGAAGTGGCTCAGACCTATTACCGCAACTCGGAAGCAAATGCATTGTATTACGCCGATCAGCTCAGCCAGAGAATCCGTCGCGAACGTTTGCTGAACGAGGACAACCTGCCGCAGCTCAGGCAGCTGATCAAGGAAAAGCAGGAAGAATACAATCTTGGTATCGTTGAGGTCTTTTCAGCCACCCATGAAGAACTGGTCCGTGTTGCCAACCCCAAACTCCCTATTATTGAAATTTCCACAGCGACCTCCGACCCTGTCCAGGAGGGCCTGCAAGGTGTGCGGTTTTCGCAGATCACACCCGTTGGACAGGCTGACCTGATCCGAGGCATTGTGCCTATTCAGTCCAACTGGGATCCTACGGATATCGTCGGAGTGATCGTCGTTAATTATTATGTTCCTTACTCCCTTATTGTCAAAATGAAGGAAATTGCGACATCGGTTGAGCAATATAAAACCACCCGATCCATCAAGGGACAGATTCAGCAAAGCTATGTTATTGTTCTGCTGCTGATCGCTTTGATCATCGTTTTTTTGGCAACCTGGTTTGGCTTCCATCTGGCTCGGGGCATTACCGTTCCGATTCAGGAGCTGGTTACGGCGACCACGCGGGTTGCTTCCGGGGACCTGGACATCCAGCTGGAGACCAACAGCACTGATGAAATCGGTGCCCTGGTACAGTCATTCAACAAGATGACGGATGACTTGCGGCACGGCCGACAGCAGATCAACACAACCAATCTGGAACTGCAAAAATCGAATCTGGAACTCGACCGCCGTCGTAACTATATGGAGATAGTTCTGGCCAATGTCACGGCTGGAGTCATTTCCATTGACCGTTCAGGCAAGCTGACAACCGTCAACAAATCCGCGGAAAATCTGCTGCAGTTGAGCGCAGATAAAGTCCTCGGAAAAGACTTCCGTGAGGTCATACCGAAAACCTACATGCCGCAGATCATGTCCTTGTTAAAAGACCTTTTCTACTCTGAACGTGGCACCGTCAGACAACACATGACCCTTCCCATCGGAAATGAAAAGTTTACCCTGATGATCAACCTGACCACCTTGCGTGACAAGAACAACAATTTTATTGGCACGGTGGTCGTTTTTGACGACCTCACCCAACTCTACAAGGCACAGCGAATGGCAGCCTGGCGTGAAGTGGCCCGACGCATTGCCCATGAAATCAAAAACCCCTTAACGCCGATCCAGCTTTCTGCACAACGGCTGCGCAGACGCTATCTCGACCGTTTTTCCGAAGACGATTCCGTTTTTGATGAATGTACGAAGATGATCAGCAACCAGGTTGATGAGCTGAAAAATCTGGTCAACGAATTTTCACAATTTGCCCGCATGCCGGCAACCAAACCGGAAAGCAACAACCTGAATGATGTTATCAGAGAATGCCTGACCCTCTACCAGGAGGCACATAAACATATTCATTATTCCGCTCATCTTGTTCAGAGCCTGCCGAACAGCAAATTTGACCGCGAGCAGATCAAACGGGTGGTGATCAATCTCCTCGAAAATGCCGTCGCGGCCATCGGTGACAAGGACGATGGCCGGATCACCATCGAAACAACCTTCAACAACGAGATAAAAATCATCACCCTCAGTATCAGGGACAACGGCTGCGGCATACCCACAAAAGACAAACCCCGCTTATTTGAACCATACTTCTCGACGAAAAAAACCGGGACAGGGTTGGGACTTGCGATTGTATCGACGATCATTGCTGACCATAATGGCTACATCCGCATTAAAGACAATGACCCGCAGGGAGCGAACTTTATCATCGAACTCCCGGTTGAAGACCAAACATAGTCATAAAGTTCTGGAGCTCTAGATGAAAAACATTCTGATCGTAGATGACGAAGAAAGTATTCGTCAAAGTCTCGTCGGCATCCTGGATGACGAAGGCTTTAAAACCACCATAGCCGCCGATGGCGCAGAATGCCTTAAAGCTGTCACGACTGATGATCCGGATCTCATCCTGCTGGATATCTGGATGCCGAAGCTCGACGGCCTTGAAACACTCAAGCGGATCAAACAAGACCGTCCGGATCAACTCGTCATCATGATGAGTGGTCATGGCACTATTGAAACGGCCATCAAGGCAACACGTCTGGGAGCGTTTGATTTCATTGAAAAACCCCTTTCCCTGGAAAAGGTGCTGCTATCCATTGAAAATGCTCTTAAAATCGGTGATCTCGTTGCCGAAAATACCGCGCTGAAGCAAAAGATTGGTCGTGATTACCAAATGATCGGTCAAAGTCAGGCCATCGAAAAGCTGAAACAGCAGATCAGGGTGGCAGCACCAAGTTCAGGATGGGCGCTGATCACCGGTGAAAACGGCACGGGCAAAGAACTTGTTGCCCGCGCCATCCATCTCCAGTCAACCCGCGCCGATAAGCCCTTCGTCGAAGTCAATTGCGCCGCCATCCCAGAAGAACTTATCGAATCGGAACTGTTCGGCCACGAGAAGGGTGCCTTTACCGGAGCGACGAATGCCAGAAAGGGAAAATTTGACCAGGCCAACGGCGGCACCCTATTTCTCGACGAAATCGGCGACATGAGCCTGAAAACACAAGCAAAAATATTGCGGATATTACAGGAGCATACATTTGAACGGGTGGGCGGCAACAAAACGATAGAGGTTGATGTCAGGGTGATAGCGGCAACCAATAAAGACCTGCCGGACGAAATAAGAAATGGAAATTTTCGTGAAGATCTTTATTTTCGCCTGAATGTACTACCCTTTATCGTCCCGCCCCTGCGCGAGCGCATGGAGGATATCCCACGCTTGTGCGCACACTTTTTAAAATTTTTCTGCGGCAAGGAAAGTCGTGAAAACAAAACCATAGCAGCGGATGCCCTCGACTGCATGACACGCTATAACTGGCCGGGAAACGTCAGAGAGTTGAAAAACCTGATCGAACGGCTGGTGATCATGACGCCGGGGCAAACGATTAAACGTACGGACCTGCCCCAGGACATCTGTGACTTGGCCACCAGGAAAGATGCCCGTGAAGTGATTGATTTGGCATCCGGATTACCGGATTCGTACAAAGAAGCCAAAGAACTTTTTGAAAAGCAGTTTTTCATTGAAAAGCTGAAGAAAAATCAGTGGAATGTATCAAGAACAGCTGAAGAAATCGGGCTGGAAAGGTCTAACCTTCACAGAAAAATTCGGTATTACGGCATAACACCAAACTGATCAGCGTGAAAAACAAAGCAATAAAAAGCCCCTCCCATATTTGGGAGGGGCTTTTGGGTATAATTTCGGCGGC
>CALFFB010000014.1 GCA_937958075.1 uncultured Geobacteraceae bacterium
GGCGGGCGACATTTGCCGCCATTTCGATGGTGAGCTGTCCGACCTTGGTTGCCATTGGATGCCTCTCCGCCCCTGGTTATTCCGTTTTATGTCGGTTTCTTCTTCGCGTAGACGCCGAACATGCGCGCCAACCTCTTTTCAACAGATTCCCGATCGACGCTTTCGACGACATTATATGGCGCCGGGCAATCGGCTTCTTGCGCGTCAGCGGACTGGCCGGCGTAGGCTGTTGACATCAGCCTGATCATTTGCAGCTCCCATGGCTGCAAAACAACGCCGGTGAGGTCTTGCCACGATTGCATCTCCGACCAGCTCAGCGGGACCGGCCCCATGCCGCCTGAGGTCACCCGGCCCATGTCGTGCCAGATATCAACCAGATAACCGGCCTCCCCGATATCAGGGAAGGCCGGCTCTTGTCCGCTTTCAGTAATCTTCTCGTATCTGGTCAGAGGCTTCTTTTTGCTGGATATCTTGTCGCTCCCCCTAGGAGCTGACATCAGCCACGCTTCCTGCTTTGCGTAGAGTTGTAGATCGTCGATCAGGCCTTGGTAAAATTTGCCCAGTCGCCGGCCTCGCTGTTGACCTGGTCAGCGATATAACCGATGGAGTAATCAAGATATGCGGCCTTGTACATTTCACGGCCAGTCTCATACTCTTCGGGCCGGTAGGCGAAGCCGTTGAATGACACGGTGATTTCCGCCAGAAAATCGGCGTCAAGCTCGCGCTGAGCGTAGGAGCCGAGTTTCTTCTTGCCCTTGCGCACCTGCTCAAGGATGGCCCGGTTCTTTTCGTTCTGGGCCTTCTGGAACACCTTGGACCCCGGACCATAAACAGTGATACTCAGGCGCTGGCCTTCGTCGTTGTGCAGTTCCTCGCCGTCAGGTCCGCTGAGGTCAACGGTTGTGGTCTCGGATACGGATGCTTTGCTGATGTCGAATGCTTTTTTGCTCATGTCGTTCTCCCCGCTATTCGTAATAGGTTATGAGGTAGTCTGCGTGCTGATACCACAGACCGATGTCGGTGTCCTTCTGTACCTGCTGCGACGCATCGAGCCGGCAGGTGATGACTGTTTTCCCCGCGGCGACAACGCCGCGCTTGTGATCAAGCAACGCTCTGACGACGCCGTGAATCTGCTTGACCTGACCAATACTGACGGCCAATGGCGTGATCTGCACCCGGGCTGTCGCATACTGCCCTTCGTCGGTGTCAAGGTGCGGTTGCGGCACATGGCTCACCAGCTGATAAGCAAGGGCCGGATAGGCTGTGTTTGTCGGCAGCATCGGGGTGGCGATGCGGTCGCCTACGAGGGCCGTCAGGGACGGATCGCTCAACAGCGCAGCTATGATCAGTTCCGGTCCCATTACAGCCCCTGCTTCTTGATTTCTCTCGGTATGCGTTGCCGCATATAGTCGGCAAACGCCTTGATTGCGTCCTGGTATTTTTCGTCGAATGCTGGCCGCATGAAGGGCCTTGCCGTGGCGCCTGGATGGCTTACGACCTGACGAAACACGCCAGCGACAAACAGGCTTTTTGCGCTCTTCGGCCTGATTTCATGGGGGGCCGTTCCGTACTCAACCATATTGGCGTAGAATGCTTTTCCTCCGCCGGCGGTCACCCGCAGGTTGATCCAGCCGCTCTTCTTCTTGGTCTGCGCCCTGACCTTAATGCTGTCCTGCAGCTCTCCACTATCGACGGGGCAAAGCTCTTTTGCGCGCTCCTCGATCACCAGCGCCCCGCGACGTAATGCCGTCCTGGTGATGTTTGCCTCGATGCGTGCCGGGAGTCGCTCAAGTTGCTGCTTGAGCTCCTTGAGCCCAGCTATTTCGACCTGCTTTTCAGCCACTGACCGCTCCCTCTTCGCAATCAAGGATGATCCACTTGCGTTCTTCGTTCAGGTCGATGGCGGATTTGACCCTGAAAGCGCGCCCGCGGCAGGTGATCCTGCAGTTATCCATCTCGATCA
>CALFFB010000015.1 GCA_937958075.1 uncultured Geobacteraceae bacterium
TTTTTCACCGAGTTTGAACGCTTTGATCGTCATGTAGAGAAATTACGCAGAGAAAATGCCGGTAAAGAAGTGAGCTATGTCAGCATTTGTTCACCCAATTACCTGCACGATGCTCACATCCGCTTCGCGTTGCGAACCCATGCCGATGCCATCTGTGAAAAGCCCCTGGTGTTGAACCCCTGGAATATTGATGCTTTGCAGGAAATTGAAGAAGAGACTGGTCGCAAGGTCAACACCATTTTACAGCTCAGGCTGCATCCCAGCATCATAGAGCTCAAGCAACGGGTTGAACGTGAATTGCAGGAGAATCCCGGCAAAATTTTTGATGTTGATCTGACCTATCTCACCTCCCGCGGGCGCTGGTATCATATCAGCTGGAAGGGGGATGATGATAAATCCGGCGGCGTTGCCACCAACATCGGCGTGCATTTCTTCGATATGCTCAGCTACGTGTTCGGCTCAGTCCAGACAAATGTCTGTCATGTGCGCAATCCGGATGTAGCCGCAGGCTACCTTGAGCTCAAACATGCCCGCGTACGTTGGTTTTTAAGCGTCAGTGCCGATTACTTGCCCCAGTCAGCTAAAGATAGCGGCCAGACAACCTATCGCTCCATTACTGTCAATGGCGATGAGTTTGAGTTTTCCGGCGGCTTCACCGACCTGCATACTCGCAGTTACGAGGAAATCCTCGCCGGCAGGGGGTTTGGTATGGATGAAGTGCGCAACTGCATTGAGATAGTGCATGATTTTCGCGTTTCAGATCCGATCGGTTTAGGTGATACCTCTCACCCCTTCTGCACAATGGTCGCTGGTCGTTAGTCGTTCGTCTCTGGAAGGGCAGTCGCTAGTCGTTCGTCTCTAGACACCAGCGACCAAAGACCAGCAACTAACAACCAAAAAAGGGGGGAAGGTGCAACATTCTGAGAAAGCACTGACGGGATATGAGAATCTTCACGTATGGCAGCAGTCGATGGATCTCGTCGTTGCTGTATATGAATTGGTAAAATCGTTCCCGCGCGAAGAACTTTATGCTTTAACCGACCAGATTAAGCGCAGTGCCGTTTCCATCCCTTCAAATATAGCTGAAGGCGGATCAAGAAATTCGAGAAAAGAGTTTGTTCAATTTCTCTACATTGCGTTGGGCTCTGCGTCTGAACTGGAGACTCAGTTACGGATTGCTGAAAGAGTTGGTTTCGCAAAAACCAGTTCCGTGATACAGAGTAAAATCATACCGATCAAGAAAATGCTCAACGCGCTTATAAAGTCCAGGAAGGGAAAATAATGCCAAACCAGCGACCAACGACCAGCGACCAGCAACAAACAACTAGCGACCAGCAACAAACAACTAGCGACCAGCAACAAACAACTAGCGACCAGCGACCAGAGACTAACGACTATTTCGTGCACGAATCAAGTTATGTTGATGATGGCGTGAAAATTGGTGAAAACACCAAAATCTGGCACTTCTGCCACGTACTGCCGGAAACGGTGATTGGTGACAAATGTTCCTTCGGACAGAACTGTGTTATTGGTCCACGAGTGACAATCGGCAACAACGTCAAGGTTCAGAACAATATCTCCATCTACGAAGGGGTGGAAATAGAGGATGATGTATTTCTCGGCCCCTCCTGCGTGCTGACCAACGTCACCAACCCCCGCTCCCAGGTGTTGCGCCGCTCCTTGTATGAAAAAACCCTGCTGCGCCGTGGTTGCTCCATTGGAGCCAATGCAACCATCGTTTGTGGTATTACCATCGGTCGCTACGCCTTTGTTGGAGCCGGGGCCGTGGTGCACGCTGATGTTCCTGACTATGCCCTGATGCTCGGTGTTCCGGCGAAACAGAAAGGCTGGATGAGCAGGCACGGTCACGTCCTCAAAAATCCCGATGCAGATGGAATTATGGTCTGTCCGGAGAGTGGGTTAAGGTATCAATTAGCGGATAATGTTTTGCGCTGTCTTGATGTGGGTGAAAATGAGCCCTTGCCTGAAGAACTGACTGTTGGGCAAAAAGTCTATGACGATTTTAAACAAAACCGTTGAGTGCAGATAGCAGATTGCTTTAACCATCAACACTCAACCATCAATTGGTTTAACCATGCAATTCATAGATCTCAAAACGCAACAGGATCGTATTCGTCCTCAGATTGACGCTGCAATCAAGCGGGTGCTGGATCACGGCCAATACATCATGGGGCCGGAAGTTGCCGAACTGGAGCAGAGACTTTGTGACTTCACCGAAGCCAAGCACTGCATCACCTGCGCCAGTGGAACCGACGCCTTGCTTATGGCGCTCATGGCTCTTGGCATCGGCCCCGGTGATGAAGTGATTACCAGCCCCTTCACTTTTGTGGCTACGGGCGAGGTGATTTCCCTGCTGGGTGCAATCCCCGTTTTTGTTGATATCGACCCGCGCACCTTCAATATCGACCCCGTAAAGATTGGTGCTGCCATTACCGACAAGACCCGTGCCATCATCCCCGTGAGTTTATTCGGCTTGCCTGCGGATATGGACGAGATTCAGTCGCTAGTCGATAGTCGCTCGTCTCTGGAAGGGCCGTCGATAGTCGATAGTCGCTTGTCTCTAGAAACTAACGACAAACGACCAGCGACCAAAGACCAGCGACCAATCACCATCATAGAAGACGCCGCCCAATCCTTCGGCGCAACCTACAAAGGCCGCAAAAGCTGCAACTTAAGCCGACTTGCCTGCACCAGCTTTTTTCCGGCTAAACCTTTGGGCTGTTATGGCGACGGCGGAGCGATCTTTACCGATGATGACGATGTTGCGGACATTCTCCGCTCCATCAGGATTCACGGCAAAGGCAGCGACAAGTACGACAATGTCCGTATCGGCATCAACGGCCGCCTCGACACCCTCCAGGCCGCCATTCTGCTCCCTAAACTGGAAATATTCCCTGATGAACTAGCCGCCCGCCAACGCGCCGCTGACAACTACACACGCCTTTTTTCTGGCTCGAATGCTCAACCGGTTTCATCTAACGACGAACGACTAGTGACGAGCGACCAATCACCAGCGATTAGCAACCAGTCAAGCGACCAGCGACTAACGACGCCCTTTGTCCCTCCCGGCTATTCCAGTGCCTGGGCGCAGTATTCAATCCTCATTGAGAGCAAAGAACAACGCGACAATCTGCAGAAGCATCTGTCAAAGGTCGGCGTGCCGACGGCGGTCTATTATCCCAAACCCCTTCATTTGCAGACAGCTTATGCAGATTTGGGATACAGGGCGGGGGATTTTCCGGTGGCGGAAGAAGTGGCAAAGCGGATTATCAGCCTTCCCATGGGGCCGTATGTGAAGGAAGAGGATCAGGTGCGGGTGGTGCGTGGCATTCTGACCATTGAGGAAACACAATATGTCATTTAATACGCAGGATAAAAACGACATCAAACGTGAATTGGTTGCAAGTTTGTGTCAAGAGCGGGAAATCGTTAAAATCGTTATCTTCGGTTCTTTTCTTGATTCCGCTGATCCACATGATCTTGACGTGGCCGTGTTTCAGACCAGTGATCAGCCTTATCTCCCTCTGGCCCTGAAGTATCGGAGCAAGACACGTAAAATTGCCAATCGCATCCCTTTGGATATTTTACCCATTAAGGCAAATGCACAAAACAGTGTTATGCTTGAATCTCTGAATCAGGGTGAAGTTGTTTATGAAAGATGAAACTAAGATCTGGCTGGCCTACGCTGAAGAAAACCTGGAGGCCGCTCAATTGCTTCTGGCGCAAAGACTTTACAATCCCTGCTTGCAAAATATTCAGCAGTCTATAGAAAAATGTCTGAAATCACTATTGCTGGAAAAGTCCGGCACCAGTCGAAAAACCCATGCAATTACAGAGTTGGTTCGATTACTGGCTGATGTTGGAATTAAAATCAGGCTTCGAGCAGAGGATTGTGATCTATTGGATTCGATTTATTTGCCATCAAAATATCCGTTAGGGAGTGTATTGCCTGCTTTCGATCCGGATGATGAACTTTGTGATCGTTGTCTTGCGTTGTCAAAAATTGTTCTGGAGCAGGTTAAACAGGAGCTTGGTGTTGCCTAATGAACAGAACCATCAGGGCTTCGCACGGGCTTCCTGTTTGCCCAATGAACGATCTACAATCTCTACCCGATCAACAATCAACAATAAATGTTCATCTGGTTTCTGTTGTAGCGCAGCGGGTTGTCAGTCTGCCCATGTGCCAACTCTCCATGGGATGCTGTGTTAGCAATCGGTGAAAACGTCAAAATCAACATCAATCAAGAGGTAATTATGACTAACAGGGCGGTGCTGATGCAGGAGATAGAAAAGATTCCAGAACCTCTTCTGGATGAGGTGATGGACTTCGTTCAGTTCCTTAAGGCTAAATCGATTCGCCAGGGTGTGTACACCGCTGTCGCCAGTGAAACTTCGCTGAAGAAGGACTGGCTCTGTGCCGAGGAGGAAGAAGCGTGGGGCGATTTGTAAAAGGGGATGTTGTGGTTGTTCCCTTTCCGTTCAGCGATCTGACCATGTCGAAACGTCGACCAGCATTAGTGCTTGCCGATCTGACAGGTGACGACCTTGTCCTATGCCAAATTACCAGCCAGACAATTCGTGACGCCTATGCAATCGACTTGCAGGATGCCGATTTCGTATCTGGAACGTTGAACAAACCTAGCAATATCAGGCCGAATCGGCTGTTCACCGCAGATCGCCATATTCCATATTGTGTTGTATAAAACTGGTCAATTGAAGAAGGAGAAAATTGATACGGTTATTGAAGCACTCGTTAAAATACTGACTCGATAGGGATGGTGCAGAGTGCCGGTTTTTGGTAGATGGTTTAAAGGCGGTTGAGGGTTGAGGGTTGAG
>CALFFB010000016.1 GCA_937958075.1 uncultured Geobacteraceae bacterium
TCGGGACATTGCTTATTTCACCCCTCAGGCTGTCTCACAATTCCGGACCACCTAAGAATTCATCCAGCATCAATATTCGATCAAGGAAAATCCAGCACGTATCGATTCTTGTAAATCCTGCAATGCAAACGCTTACAACAGCAATATACGGTTGGACAAATTTATGCGGAGAGGAACCAGAGTTGAGATGTTCATGGTTTCTTATTTGATTGATCACAACCTCCCTTCATCGTCGAAGTGTGGTCTTTTTGCATGCATATTTGGTGATGGGAGAAGCTTGCATATGGGGTTCTAGGCATTCCTGAAAAACAAATTCATAAAACCTGGCAAAGGCCAAAAAGACCATATTTTATTACATTATTTTTCTCAAATGTGCGATGGCATATTTTTTTATTTAGTAACTCATTGCAAATACATGGGCACAGTGCCCAAGCTGAGGCAAAGGTCATTTGTATGTGACCGCTAGCCTGGTGAAAACCGCCGGTTTCCCGAGGTGTTATTGACTGATAGGTTTGACACCAAGCAACATTAGGCGGGAACGAATGGGAATGAGCCCGATTGCGTGGGAAATGGCTAGATTTAAAAGAGGTTTAGAAATTTTGACCGCGCGAATTGTTTTAAAGTGACTGCCAAAACTGGCGAAAGTCAAAACGGGGCGCTTTTTGTTGAATTGTCGCCCGATTTGGCACCAGAAACAACGGACGCAAAACAAGCTTAAAGCCCTGATTGTTTCTTTTCAAAAGGGAACGCGATCTGGCGGGCGGCGCTGCGATGATCAAGGACCTCCTCAATGGCCGCCTCAATCTTCACCTTGCCTTTATCACCCAGTATCTGGCGTTTGCGCAGCCTGACCTTGAATAGATCGTCCTTGGCGAAAGCGCGCTCATTATTTTGAACATCATTAAGAAAATCAGCATGTTCGATTTTCGCGTAAAACACCTCGCTCCCCTCGGATATCCGCCACAGGTTATCCTCCTGGAACGCCACATTCACCACCTTGATGACCGTTTCGTAGGTTGAATCACTCAGCACCTCATCTGCCACCGTAGGCACAGCAAAGTAAGCGGCCTCGTCCTTTTTGATGACGCTGACGTGATCCTTGTCACGACCAAACGCAAAAGAAGAAATACCATCCGCCCGCAGGGGTTCTGCAATCGTAGCATCGAGCGCCTTACGCACTTCAAGGTCGCGCAATAATTCAAGAATTGCCCGCTCAACATCAAAATGATCGTCGTCAACCTCGATCCGAACCCGGCCATCCTCCAGCTCAACAACCCGCGAAACCTCGCGCCCGCGCAGCTTTTTTAGCAGCTCGATCAGGCTGGTGCCGACCTTCTTGGTGCCGTAGGATGCCAGGCCGATCACCGTCACTAAATTTATAGCAGCATTCACATACTGGCTGGTAAACAGCCCAGCAAAGCCCTCCGCCAGAGTGTGGGCGAAATTCAGATCAATCCCGAAGCAGCCCGTTTTAAACGACCCCTTCACCCGCACCTGGGCGCGAAACGCCTTACCGTGCAGCACCCGGTTAGCAGCATCAAACAGATCACCCACCGCATGCAACGCCGGGGCTAATTGCCGCACGTCCATCTCGCTCGATTCCAGCGCCGGGCCATCGTAAACAATATAGAAAGACTGAATATTTTTATTCATGACGTGAATAGTACCACAAACCCGCTGATTTCACTTGCTATTTGTCACATCAACCCGCCCCGCCAGACAACCCGCCCCACCACATCAAGCTGATCCCGGGTGGTGTCAAGAGCACTATAGATGGGATTGTCACTGCGCACGATCACCTGGGGGGCTTAGTTTTCCTTTTCATTATTGAAGTGTGAACGGACTTCAAATCACGCTCACCCAGTTTTGATAGGCTTATCACGCTTTTACCTGTTAGCTCTGAGGCAAAAAAGTGAATTTCTGATTTTGACATGCCAAGTTCACGCCCCCTTGCGTTTATTGCAGCATAAAGTTCCTTGCGCCAAGCGGCATTGTCGTTTCTGCGTAAAGCAGGTCTAGTTATTGCCACCTGTTGAGACATCCAGGAAATAGCTTGTTCTCCTTGGTGTGCTGGAATTTCTAAATAGCTGGGAACTTTAAAGTAGTTTTTGAGTTTTGAATACCACTTAGCAAAAGCCTTGCCTTGCTCTACTCCTTTTGCAACATCCCTGTCCGCTGCCTTTTTAACAAGATCCTGTAATTTTTTTGCATGTGCTGAAGATATAAATTCAGAGCCGCGATTTACTTTATTCCGAACAACCTTTTTTTCGTTGATGTGGTTGTAGATGTCACCACCAGCAACCTGATTACTGTCTCCAATAATAGAAATTTCCTGTTTTGGGATAGTATTATCCACGCTGCTCTCTTTAAATAGTTTAATCAATTCACCCTTTTTCCTGTCTTCACCCACAACTCCCTCCGTTAAATAGCTGTTTTTATTAAACGCAAAACCTTATCTTTTGCTTCAACCTTGTCCTCATCTTTAAGAAAGTCATAAACAGCCGCTATCAATTCAGCTTTTTTTTCTGCCCGCATTATGCGGCCAGTTGCCTGTAGCGCCTCTTCAATTGTCCCAATCGAAAGAATAAAGCGCTCTACGTTCAGGGCCGCGTCCTCTTTTACTGTTCGTGCCGCACTAACAGAATATTCCCCCTGCCGCATCGGCCCTTCGCCGGTGGCGAGCCAAGCAAGGCTGACATCGGCGGCCTCGGCTATCTTTTCCAGCGTATCCAGCGGGGGGAAGGCTTCTCCGCGCAAATATCGACGAATAGTACCCTCTGATGCGTCGCACTTGGATGCAAAAGCCCTGTTGGACTCGTCGGCGATTGCAACCCTCAACCTGTCTTTGAATGTGTCAGACTTCATATATCTAACTCTGACCCAACTCTGACGCGGATAAATGTTAGGTCAGAGTTTTGTAAGTTGTTGAAAGAAAAACAAAAAACCATCCGGCTGCGTAAATTCTTTAAAAACAAACTCTGGCCGCGTTTTTTTCGGTTGACGTGCGTTTTTTACGACGCTATAGTCACCCCATGACCGCCCGACTAGGCGAGGCGGCGGAGGCAAAAAAAAGGGTCACACAAAACTGTCCCACTTGTTCTTTATCGGAACTGTATGCGCAGTCAGTTTTTCACGCCCTTCGGGGTGCAGCACCACAGACTTACAGGAGTAACAAACATAATGTGTGCCGTCATAAGTTGTGCCCGAAAACTGCAACACCGACTTGCGCCCCTGGTCAAAACAGCAGGCGCACAGGTAGCCATCTTTGCTTTTTTTGCCGTGCAGTTCTGCGTCGGGATTCCGCGCAACATATACAAAGCCACCCGATCCGAGCTGCTCAAGAACATACTGCTCTTTTTCATTGTTCCAGGCGTGCAGCTGGTCATTCTCGCGGCGCAGCCGGTCGCATTCTTCCTGAAGCTCCAGCAGCGCCACACGTGTCTCGCCGACCTGGACTGTTATGTCGTTCATCTTCGTGAGCAGCTCAGACAAGGTACCCTGTAGTCGCGCTTCACTGATGTCGCGCATCAGGGCTTTGATCAGCTCGTATGCGCTTTTAATGTTGCCGACAAGATCCACCATCAACCCCTTTTAGCCAAAGGATAACCGCCATGAAACCACTGAAAATCCGCGCCATGCTGGTCGAACGCGGCATCACCAATGCCGACATTGCCCGCGATCTGGGCGTGACCCGCCACGCCATCTACGGCGTTATTCATGGCCGCTGGACCTCGCGCCCGGTGGCAACGGAAATCGCCCGGCGGCTGGGGCTGCCCCTGGAGAAGGTGTTTCCCAGGTACAAAGACGCCGCCTGATTCACCCCCTTAACATGTGAAGCAACCTTACCAGAGCCAACAGGTGCGCACAATGACGAAAATACGGAAAAAAATGGTCGATGATCGCCAGCTTAGCCTGCTCGAATTACTCCAGCAGGAACACGAGCAACGCGCCGAACAGACACCGGGCCGCCTGTGCGTTTCCGCCAAACTCCAGGCCGCCATCAAGCTGGCCATCAAGCAGGCGGCAAAAAGCCGCGAAACCATCGCCGACGACATGACCGACCTGGTCGGCACCGACATAACCATCCACCAGATCAACAACTGGACCAGCGAGAGCCACCCCCACCGCATGCCCGCCGAGCTGTTGCCCGCCTTCTGCCACGCCACCGCCTGCGCCGAGCCCTTGCGGGTGCTGGCCGAAGCCGCCGGCGTCTTCACCCTGCCGGGAGCCGACGCCCTGCGCGCCGAAGTCCAGAAGCTGCGCGAAGACGAGCAGAAGATCAGCCGCGAGCGCAAGCGCCGCGAGAGCTTTCTACGTGAGCTCGAAGGGGGGCTGTCATGACCCACTACACCGCCAAAGAGCTGGAAAGCCTGCAGCTACCGGGGCTGCCGGCAACCGAAAGCGGAATCATCCGCAAAACCAAACGTGAAGGCTGGGCTTACAGGGAGCGCGCGGGCCGAGGTGGAGGCAAGGAATACCCCCTGTCGGCCCTGCCGCAGGAGGCGCGGCTGGCGTTGGCCGCCGCTGCCCCGGCGTCCGCCCTTGCCCCGCCACCGGAAGAGGCCGCTGCCGCCAAGGTGCAGCACAATGTCAAGCAAAGTGCTGTACACCAGCACACCGAAAAGGCCCTGCGCCGCGCCGCCACCCTGCCACCGGCCGAAAAGCAACGCGACGCCGACCGCCGCGCCATCCTCGCCGATCTGCGCGCCTACACCAGAGCCAGCGGCCTGAGCCAGACCGCCGCCCTGTATTCGTACATCGACCTCTACAACAGTGGCCGCCGCCTGGGGATGGAGGCCGTCAAGCAGCGCATCGTCCGTATCGCCCGGCGCACCATTTATCACTGGCAGCGTCAACTCAAGGCCTGCGGGCACCTGGGCGCCAATTATCGCGGCAACGGCCGCGGCAACAAGATCGACAGCCAGCCCGAGCTGCGCGACTACTGCGTTGCCTTTTTGGCCGAGTACCCCCACGCGCGCCCCACCCAGATCGAGAAGGGCCTGAGGGCCCGCTACGGCAAACGCGCTGATGTGAGCCTGCCCAGCCTCGGCCGCCTCATGGCCTGGATGGATAACTACAAAGCCGAAAACGCGCAGATATTCTGCGCCGCCAACAACCCCGACGGCTGGAAAGACGGCTATATGAGCGCCTTCGGCAGCGCCAGCGAACAGGTCACCGCCCTGAATCAATTATGGGAGTTCGACGGCACGCCCGCCGACGTCATGTTTGCCGACGGTCGCCACGTGCTCACCGGCGCCATCGACGTCTACAGCCGCCGCCCGAAGATCCTGGTCACCCCCACCGCCAAAGCCGTCGGCGTGGTCAGCCTGCTGCGCCGCTGCCTGCTCGACTGGGGCCTGCCCAGCGAACCCTGGCACCTCACCGCCAAAACCGACAACGGCAGCGACTACACCGCCAACCACATCGGTCGCGTGGTGGACCTGCTGGGTATCGAGCAGGTGCTGTGCCCACCCTTCTCGCCCTGGAACAAGCCTCATATCGAGCGCTTTTTCCGCAGCTTCGCTCACGACATTGTCGAGCTGTTGCCGGGGTATATCGGCCACAACGTAGGCGATCGCAAGGTCATCGAAGATCGCAAAGCCTTCAGCGAGCGCCTCTTTAAAAAAGATCAGGTCGTCACCATCAACCTGACCTCCGCCCAGTTTCAGGAGTTTGCCGACAGCTGGATCCGCGACATTTACATGCACCGCGAACATGCCAGCCTGGGCGGCCAGACCCCCTGGCAAAAGGTCAACAGCTGGAGCCAGCCCCTGCGCCGCATTCAGGACCCGCGGGCGCTGGATCTGCTGCTGTGCGAAGCCCCCAGCAACAACGGCCTGCGCACCGTCGGCAAAAAAGGCATCAAGCTCGATCACGGGTATTACATCGCCGCCGAGCTGTGGGAGCTCATCGGCAAAGAGGTCCGCGTACTCTACGACCCCGCCGACTTAGGCCGCGTCCACGTGTACGCCGGCGAAAACTTCGGCGAGCACTTCTGCGTTGCCGAATGCCCCGAGCGCACCGGCATCGACCGCGCCGAGGTGGCCGCCAAGGCCAAGGCCCTGCAAAACGCCGCCATGGCCGAAGCCCGCGCCCACTACAAGGCCCTGCGCAAAAAACAGAACATCACCAACGTGGTCAGCGAGATCATGGCCGACGCCCGCGAAAAAGCCGCAAAAATCACCGCCCTGCCCCGCCCGAGCCAGGAGTACAGCACCCCGGCCCTCGAATCGGCCAAAAGGGCGGTGACCACCATCCATCAACAGCAGCAGGCCCCCAGGCCCGCCGCCGACATCAGCACCCCAGAGGCACAGTATCTGCGCTGGAAAAAACTGGCCGCGCGGCTGGAGCAGGGCGAAACCCTCTACCCCGAAGATGAGCGTTTCTACCGCGGCTTTGCCATGACCTCCGATTTTAAGGTGCTCAAACAGATGGAAAAAGACTTCGGCAGCAAATTTCTGGAAGCCGCTGCCGCCAAATAAAAAAAAGCCGCGTTGCAGCGCGGCTTGATCCGGCCGATTCAACCGGCCATTACCTGAAGTTAAAAGGAGGTTAAAGCATGCCACAAAACGAGTACCAGAGCAACACCATTGCCCCCCTGACCAACGTCCGGGCGCTGACCAGCCTCATCGAGCGGGCCAAAGGGCGCGATCCGCGCCTGCCCGGAATGGTCTGTTTTCACGGGCCGTCCGGCTGGGGCAAGTCATCGGCTGCCAGTTACGCCTATCTGCAGCCCGGCACCCATTATGTCGAGTGTCGCAGCACCATGACCCGCAAGACCTTCCTCGAAGAGCTCTGCCGCGAAATGGGCCTGCTCCCCGAGCGCACCATCGGCGCCATGTACAGCCAGATCGTCGGCGAGCTGCAGGGCAGTGGCAAAGTGCTGATTATCGACGAAATGGACTACCTGGTGCAGAAGTCCGCTGTCGACATTCTGCGCGATATCCACGACGAAACCGGCGTCCCCGTCGCCCTGATCGGGGAAGAGCATTTGCCCGCCAAGCTCAAGCGCTGGGAACGTTTCCACGGCCGCATCCTCGCCTGGTCGGGGGCTCAACCCGTCACCCCCACTGACGTTGCCCACCTGGCCGGGCTCTACTGCCCCGACATCCGCCTGGGGGATGACCTGCTCACCAAGATTCACGCCCTGGCCAAGGGCAGCGTGCGCCGGGTGTGCGTCAATCTGGCCCAGGTGCTGGAGGTCGCCAACGGCTGCGGCCTCGACCAGTTCGACCTGACCGACTGGGCCGACCGCCCCTTCTACACCGGCGAAGCCCCCGCCGGCAGGAGGTTTTAACCATGGCGCGCAAGCCCGTGAACACCATCAGCCACATTGAAACCCGCGACGCCCTGTGGGCCGCCATCCGCGCATTCAAAGAGCCCTTTACCGCCCGCGATCTGCGTAGGGAAACCCGCTGCACCGACAGCCAGGTCAGCGAATACCTCAAAGGTCTGCTGGCCGCCGGTATCGTCGATCTGGCCCGCGACGGCAAAAACCCCGGCAACCCGCCCGGCACCGCCCACCTCTACCGCCTGGTGGACGATCGCGGCCCGGTCGCCCCGCGCGTGCGCCGCGATGGGTCAGAAGTCACCCAGGGACAGGGGCGCACCAATATGTGGCGGGTCATGCGCGTGCTGGGCCAGTTCACCGTGCAGGAACTGGCCATCCACGCCAGTACCGAACAACACCAGGTCAAGCCAGGCGAAGCCGATAAATACTGTCAGTTTCTGGCGCAGGCCGGGTACCTGCGCCGCACCGGCAGCAAGGCGTACCGCTCCCTGAGCAGCCGCTACAGCGGTCCCAGGGCGCCCATGATCCAGAGGATTAAGCAGGTTTACGACCCGAACCTGAAAAAAGTGGTGTGGAGCCAGGGAGGTGATCATGACCAGGACTGACCGCATGACCCTGCTTCTGGGCATGATCGACAAGCACGGCGCCGCCGAGGTGGCCCGCGCCATCGGCTACTCCGACAGCGCCGTCTCCCAGGCCAAAAACGGAAAGTACAAGGGTGACCTGACCAACCTGCTGACCCGCGTCGAAGAGATTTACGGCGACACCCGCCTGCTGTGCCCCGTCTTCGGCTGCGAGATCACCCTCGGCCGCTGCGCCGACGAACGGCGCAAGCTGCCCCGCTACACCAACCCCATTGCCCGGCAGCTCACCGCCACCTGCCCCACCTGCAAAGGAGGCCGTTTATGACCCTCATTTTTTGCATTGCGTCCTTCATGTTCGGCGGCTTCGCCGGCATCGCCATCATGTGCCTGTGCCTGATGGCTAAGGACAGTGACCGTAATTTCGGTATCGACAAGGAGGAAACCCCATGAAACAGCTGCTTAAACGCTATATCGCCCGTATCCGCTGGAAACGTGAGCGCCGCCACCGCTGCGATCGCGCCGCCCTGCAATTCCGGATGATGGTCGCCACCGGCGCCCTGTCCAAAGCCCCCAGGAGAATTTGATATGGAAGGTTACAAAGAGAACGCCCGGGGAGATCTGGTGCCTATTGGCAAAATCTCCGAAATCGATCTGCTGCGCGATGACACTGTCCGCGAAATCGTCGCCAAGGCCGTTGCCCACGCCACCGCCCTGCAACACTTCAAGGCCCAGGCCATGGCCGATATCGAAAGCTTCATCCAGCTTTCCGCCGAGAAGTACAACGATCAGATCGGCGGCCAAAAAGGGAACGTCACCCTGCGCACTTTCGACGGCAAATACAAGATTCAGCGCGCCATGGCCGACCAGCTGGTGTTCGATGAGCGCCTGATGGTTGCCAAAAGCCTCATCGGCGAGTGCATCAAAGAGTGGGGCACCGGGGCCAACGAGAACCTGCGCGCCCTGGTCAACTCAGCGTTCGAAGTCGACCGCGAAGGCAAGGTCAACACCGGCCGGGTTCTGGCGCTGCGGCGTCTCAGCATTGATGATCCAAAGTGGGTGCAGGCCATGCAGGCCATCAGCGACAGTATCGAGGTGGCCGAAACCAAGCCGTACCTACGCATCTACGAACGCCAGACCGACGGCAGTTACAAGCGCATCGGCCTCGACCTGGCCGCCGCCTGAAAAAGGAGAGACCAATGACATATGTATATGGATGCCGCATGGCAAGCTGCGAGCACCTCGACCATGAATTCAAGCAGTGTTTGCTCGAAGAAATCACCATAGACAACAGTGGCGAGTGCGAAAACTACGAATATACCCACAGCGACAGCAAGGAGGATTCCCGATGAGCCGGCAATTCCACATCACCGCCCATTGTCAGGTGCCCGGATGCCCCGTTGAAACCTTCGACACCCTGCGCAGCAGCATGAGTTACGCCGGGGGCCTCGGCTCCGAACGCGCCATCGGCAAGCTGCCGTGCCCCGAATGCGGCCACCAGGCACCCATTATCCGGATGATCGAAGGGACAAAAGAAAGGCAGGTGGCGTGATGAACCTGGAAGTGACGTTAACCGTAAGCGGAGGGGCGGAACCAGATGAAATCAAGGCAAGAATTGATTTTAGCCCTGCCTTAAAGAAAGTTGACGCCGACATTTGGGAGTCAAGCGCGGTAGGCGAGTGCGCCAGAGACATGATTCGATTGCTGGAAAAATGGCAAGGAGAAAGCAGCGAATAAAGCGAAACCGATCATTTTGCCGGCGCCGGCAAAATGGTCGGTCATCGGGGTGTGGCAGCCCCGGTCTGATGAGCAGCCAACATCAGTGTGTGGTCACCCGTCGGCGGTCCCACCTCCTGGCCGCCGACGGGAGCTTTTGCGAGATATGAAAACGAGCCGTTTCCCATGTCTCAAAATTGCGAGACATGAAGTGTCAACCAGGAGGGGATATGTCAACCACAGCAGCGGATGTCAACCATGAAACGAAAAGTCTGCACCAAAGCTTGCCCGCATCTGCGCAGCATCTATCACTTCAACGGCAGCACCATCGTCGCCGCCTACAACGGCAGAGACAAGTATGCCCAGTGCGCCAAGAAGCCCGGCGTGACCATCGGCGTCACCGCCCAGATGACCTGCTTCTTTGACCGGGAAGACTAGCCATGAAGTGCAGCAAGTGCGGTGGTCGCACCGTAAAGACCAACGAGTACGACAGCGAAGGCCTCAGCCCGGTGATCCTCTGTCAGCTCTGCGGCAACCGCACCTGGCCGGATCAGACGGCAGGCGCCAGGCCGGTGGCAAAACCGGAGCGAAAATGCCTGAAATGCAACCAGCCAAAGAGCATCGAAGCGCGCGGGCTGTGTACCGTCTGCTATAGACACGAAGCAAAAGCCGGAACCCTTGACAAAAACTTCCCCGTCCTCGGCGGATGGGGCGCCAAAAAGAAGACGCCGGAACCCGAGGCGCCGCCTCAAATCATGTCGAAAAAGGAGAACCCCATGGCGAAAAGCAAGAAACCCTGCCTCAAGTGCGGCGAAACCAGAGCCATTATTGGCCGCGGCCTGTGCGGCACCTGCTACCACCAGGAGCGGGACGCCGGAACCCTTGAGCAGAGCTATCCAAAAACCCGCCGGGGGCCCCAAAAGAAGACGAAAGCGGAGCCGGCGGATAAACAGCCCGCGACCCCCGTGCGTCTGGCCGAGGTGGAGCCAGCAACCGAGCAGCAGGCAGCAGTTACCGGCAAAGCAAAGACTATCGATCACAACGATATAGTCGCGGAGGAACATTCATATGGTGGATATCTTGAGAAGAAATATTCATCAACTGAATATGGCGCACCACCTCAAAGCAAAGAGAAAGACCCCTTCTGCTTTGTCCAGTTTGCCCCCCGCGACCGCGAACTCTATGACGATCTGGTTAAGTCAGCCGACCACAACCGTCGCGATCTGGCCGCCGAAATCCTCTGCCGCCTCGATGTCCTGGCGATCATGCAGAAACGGAGCTGATATGACCCCCATGAACGCCGCCACCATCGAAAACAGCGACCGCCTGCGCCGGGTGCTGGCCGTACTTAGCGACGGCCGCGAGCGCACCACCCTCGACATTATCGCCTATGCCCGCGTCTGCGCTGTCAACAGCTGCATCGCCGAGCTGCGGCAGAATGGTTTTGATATCCGCTGCCGCCGCCAGGGTGATGTCTGGTACTACCGGCTTGAAACGCCGCCGGAGGCCGCATGAGCAAGTGCAGTGAGGCAACCGAAGTGTGGGCGCGCGTCTGCGGCTTCTTTCGCCCCGTAGCGCAGTGGAACAGCGGCAAGAAGCAAGAATTTAAAGAGCGGGTTAATTACGATGTAAAGGGCTCTGAAAATGCCGAAAAAAAACAACCGACAAGCTGAACTGGCGCGCATTCACATTGCCAAAAAAGAGCTGAACATGAGCGATGACGACTACCGCTTCATGCTCCACAGTGTTACCGGCAAACAGAGCGCCGCTGACCTGACCCCACGCCAGCGCTATCAAGTGCTCGACCATCTGCGCAGCTTGCAGGAGGGCCCCAAATATCCAGGCCGCCCGCGCAACATGGACGAAAGCAAAGCCGCCACATATCAGCAGCAGTCCCGCGCCCGCAAGCTGGAAAAGATCGAGGCATTGCTCACCATCGGCGGCAAGCCCTGGGCCTATGCCGATGCCCTGGCGAAGCGCATCTGTAAGGTCGATCGCGTCAGCTGGGTCGCCGATGACGACCTGTACAAAATCATTGCCGCCCTGCGCAAACAGGCGCAGCGCGAGGGGTGGGATCTGAGCGGGGAGGAATAGGTGGAATATCTTCTCTGGATTTTGGCAATAACAATTGCCCTGCATGGCATGGCTATTTCTAGACCAACTCAGCTTGGCTGGTGGAGTGCAGGCTGGATGGCTGGTCTGTTGTTTGCAGCATTATCAATAGCAACAAGATAGGGAGGAATAGGTGAAATGACGGAAAAGGAATTGATCGACGCTATTTTAACGACCGGTCTGCCCTATATTGACGATGGCGACATCGACGCAGCCTGTATAAAACGGCTCAAAGTCGCCTGCTCCCAGTTCGGCAACGATGGCGATACCGCCAGAGATCTGCTGAGCATCGTCGAGCGCTTACTGGATCTGGCATGAAACTCCGCTGCCCCTGCTGCCACGCCAGCAACAGCCTCGAAGCCTTTGTCGCCGACGAATCAGGCCGCGAGCTGCTGGTGCTGCTGGCCGGTACCGGCCCGCTGTTCAAGCCGCTGGTGGCTTATCTGGGCCTGTTTCGTCCGGCCTCGCGGGATTTGAGCCACCAACGCGCGCTGAAGCTGGCAAAGGAGGTGCTGGAGATTTCCGCCGATCCTGCCGCCCTGGCTCACGCCCTCGGCGAGACGGTGGAAGCGATGCGCCAGAAACGGGTTGCCGGTGCCGGCAAACCCTTGACCAACCATAATTATTTGAAACGGGTATTGGAATCCGTAGGGGCGACATTTATGCCGCCCACTACCACCGCCGATGACCAGGGCGCGATCAATCGCGCCCCTACGGGCAAGCGCCGTCAGGCTCTCGATCAGCTCGCCGCCTGGGGCAATCAGTCACCCCTGCATGGATCCATCGCCCAGGGGCTGGCCGGGCTGGTTGCCATCGGTCGCCCTGGAACACCAGCGCTGGATATGATCAGCGCCAACGCCGATATGTGGCTGCACCTGCTGCGCAAGCATGGCCTGGTGAATACCGAGGAAGACTGCAAGCGCGTGTTCACGGCGTTTTCCGGCCTGGCACAGCAAGAAATGAAAGAGTTTCCCGAACCGGCGGCACTGCTCAAATACCTGCCCCGGCGCAAGCCACAAAACCGACTCGACGAACCACCACCCAGCGCCGAACAACGCGCCGCAGCAGCACAAGCGGCACGGATCGCGCGGGAAGCCATGGAGAAGATGGGTTGAATAGAGATCTGGCCGAAGAAAAACTGCGCGGCATGCTCAAGGCCGCAGGGTTGCCGGTCCGCCCCAGCTACCGGCGGGGGGAAGTGTGCGATATCCTCGGCATCAATAAGCGCACCTTCTGGCGCATGGTCGCCCACCATGAACCCACCGCCGACGGCCAGCGCCACCCCGCCACCCTCGATAGCTACATGACCCGCGGCCATCACCGCGTCCGCTTTGAAGAGCTGGTCGATTACCTCACCCGCAACCGCACCTACAACCGCCAGAACGCCATCGACCCCCGGCAGATGGCAATGTTTGATTGATGAAACTTGACACCAAAACCGCAATCGGCTACCGTGAACCCGCTGTCGGCAAAATCCGGCAGTCGGGTTTGACGGCCCGAACTAAAGCAGGCGGACACACCGCCTCCCCTTTTTTGGCGGTTTTTTTGTGTCCACAGCATGGCAGCTCTGTACGTTTGGGCGGCCGTGCGGGGAGCCTTCGGGCTCGCCGGTTTGCCTGTTTGGCCGGTCCGTCAACCCGCACGGTCGCCCTTTTTGCGTTTGACGGCGCAAAAGGGCATCACAACCCCAACAACAGGAGAATGCCTATGATTGTACTGCCCGACCACCCACTGGACGCCCTTGCCGATTGCGTCCGCAAAGCGGCCTTTCTGGCCGACGCCCTCACCTTTGCTTCAGAGACCCGCCACCACCAGTTTTCCGACCCTGCCATGCAGGGGCTGGCCTGCTATATCGGCGAGTTGGAGCACACCCTTAAACACATCGACACCACCCTCACCCATAAGGAGGAAGCCGTATGAACATGATGTCCGTATTGCCACCCAACGCTGTTATTGAAAAAGAAGGCCGCGCCGTTACCACCAGCTTGGCGGTAGCTGAGGCATTCGGGAAACGCCACGAGCGTGTTTTGGATGTAGTGAGAAAAATTGATTGCCCAACGGAATTTCGCCAACACAATTTTGTGTCGGGCTACTACGCCGATAAAAACGGCCAGATGCGCCCTATGTTCGAATTGACCCGTGACGGTATCGTCCTGCTGGTTATGGGCTTCACGGGTCCGAAGGCCGCTCGCGTCAAAGTTGCCTACATTGAGCGCTTCAATCAGATGGAGGCAGCCCTGATGAGCAAGGCATTTTCTCAACCCACCGCCCCGGCCTTGAAGCCACCGTCACGCATGGTCGAGCTGCCACCAGGGCACCGGGTTATCAGCAATGACGAGCTGATCGAGCTGCAAGAGCTGGCGCTTGGAGCACTCAAGGGCAGAACCCGCAAGGATTTCACCGAAGAAGAGAAAACCTACATGCGGCAGGCGAAAGCCCAGGGTATGACGAACCGCGACATAGCAGAAGCCCTGAACCGCGCTGAAGGCTCAGTGAGTGGCTTTTTTTATAACGACAACAAATAGGAGGTAAAACATGGAAAGCACAAAATCAAAGCGTTGGCCAAAAGAATACGACTGCCGCAATCTGGCCTGTGAGCGTTGCTACACAATAGGAAATATGGACGATGAAAAATTTAACGCAATCCTTATGGCTTATTTTGACAAAGGCCTCTCGATCAAGGATATCTCCGACATTTTCTGCTTGTCGGAACCTGTCGTCGGGTTGCTGGTCGCGGAACCAACGGCATTTGAATGGGACATGTATGACATCAAACAACACATAACTCACCAGGAGGAGGACGAACCCCCCGAACAAAACTAACCCACCCCTCCCGCTCCAATATGACAAAGGGCCGCTACTTTAAGCGGCCCTTTTTTTATCCTCTCCCCCATGACCGATCACTTTACCCACGCCATCACCGCCACCCTCGATAGCTACATGACCCGCGGCCACCACCGCGTGCGTTACGATGAGCTGGTCGACTACCTCACCCGCAACCGCACCTGGAACCGCCAGAACGCCGTCGATCCCCGGCAGTTGGGGCTGTTTTGACCCCCTTCAACGCAGCTTGACAAGTGAAGTTGCCCTGTCGTATACAGTTGTCAACAGGTCAACACATCTGATTTGCGCTGCCACCCATGGGGTGCGGCGCTGTTTTTGTTTTTCTGATAGAATGAGGGGCAAGGAGGGGATCTGTGGCTCATATCCTGACTGAAATCACCAACGCATTAAGCACCCTTGGTTACATGGAGGGTCTTTTCGCGCTATTCTTTTTCATGATGCATGGGTGGGTGTTTTTCTTGTACCACGGGCGGATTAGTGACAGACAAAAAGAGATAAATCGCCTTGCTAAGGAAAATCGGGACTATCGCGAAAGATTCACCAAGCTGCTAGACCGTCACTATGACGTCACAGGCAAAAAACCTGAGCTTTAACGGGGGACATTATGTATTGGAACGCACTGTTTGTTATTGGGTCACTGCTCTGTTTAACACAGATATTTTATCTGTATCGGCTCAAAAAGCATGATGATGTTTTGTTTCGCTTCTGTGAAACTCGCAGGATGATCATGAAGATCCTTCGCGATCGTGGCTTTGAGCTGCCCAAAGATGACTATCTGGTGTTGCGTCAGCTATTGGCCGCAGTCAGCGACACGATTCATAATTATGATGACTGTAAGGGTACCGTCCTAAACTTCAGGAAGCTCACCAGAATGGCGAGACAGCTTAAGGACGATGGCGAAGAGATAAAGCGCTTTCAGAGCATTAAGGATCAAGAGATAAAAGAAGTTATCTCGTCGTTTCGTTGGGCAATGATTTGTGCCTTTTTTGCATACACTCCGCTGTTTAAGTCAGGAATAGCTCTTTCGCTGTTGGCGTGTGTATTCAGGTCACTGTCTCGCCTTGGTTTTGAAAGCGTTAAGAGCGCCGCAGCATTTCTGTTTTGGCTTGGCAATGAAATGACAGATATACATCGAAAACCATCCAAAGCATAACCTACCCCCCCACCACTATGACAAAGGGCCGCGATATCGCGGCCCTTTTTTTTTATCCTCCTGCCCATAGCAACAAACTATCCGGCCAGCGGGGCAACGTTGCAGCTAGGCAATTCTATAGCTCGGTTTCGTTTGCCGGGAGTTTGACCCTGAAAACTTTCGTGCCCTGGGAGCCCTTATGAAAAAGAGCGTTTAATGAGCCGTCACACACTGATCGGCGATGATTTTCTGTTGATCGTTCAGGACACCCTTGGTCACGAAAAGGGCTATATCCATGACCCGGCTGACCCTGGCGGTGAAACCAACTTCGGCATCAGCAAGCGCAGCTATCCGCACCTGGACATCAAGAATCTGACCCGCGAACAGGCGATAGAAATCTACTATCGCGACTTTTGGCTTAAACCAAAAATTAGCCAACTGGAAGATTTCGCCCTGGCGCGGAGGCTCTTCGACCTCGGCGTTAACTGCGGGCCGGCAACAGCTATCAAGATGCTGCAACGCGCCGTCAATACCGTCTGCGCCGGAACCGTTTCTCCGGAGCGCCGTGCCGCCTGGCGTCAAACAATCGTGCGACTGCTCCACGGTAAGACGCTGCGGGTTGATGGACAGATTGGACCGATCACCCTGGGCGTTATCAAGGCCTGCCCGTACCCTGTCGCAATGAAAACTGCCCTGCGGGGTGAGGCATATATCCACTACAAAAAAGGTAATCCACTGTACATCCCCGGCTGGCTGTTGAGGTTGTCGGCATGACGTGTAATTGCAGGCACTTGACCCCCCAAAATGCACAAAATAGGAAAATTGGCCCATGACGAAAACCGTTATCACCGACATGAAAGACCTGCATATCAGTAACCCGTATGCGGAAGCGTTCAGAAGTGAGAGCTGCCCGCTGGAGGATGCTGACAAGCGCTGCTGTTTTATCGCTGCCGCCGACCTGATCCCGAAATGCAAGCACTTCAGCTTCGATGATGACCATCCATACTGCGAGGCCAGATGACGGAAATCGCCCTCTACGCACCGCCCAGCTATATCGCCGCCTATCCTGCAGTCCGGGCTGCTGTTGCCAACGGCTGCGGCCCGGCGGGCTGGCTGGGGCGCCTGGTGCCGGACCATCTGTGGGGGCTCGATATCACCCCGGCATGCGAGATCCACGACTGGATGTATGCCGAAGGCGAAACCGAGGAAGAACGTCACCTGGCCGACCGGGTGTTTCTCAACAACATGCTGCGTCTCATTGAGGCGGCCGGTGGCCCCTGGTGGCTGCAGTGGCTGCGCCGGCGCAAGGCATTGAGCTACTACAACGCCTGCCACTGGTTTGGCGGTCCGGCCTTCTGGCGGGACAAGAACCCGGCGGAGAATCGTTATGCCCTCGTGGGTTAGGCGGCTATTTCAAAAACCTGTGTGGATCCGCTTCACCCTCCGTGGCGACTGGGAATCAGACCTGCTGCGCAAGGTGAAGCGCCTCTTTAAGAAAGGATAAGCCATGACCTGGATTAAAGCCGTATTCAAAGGCGTCGGCGGTTTTCTGCTGCCCTTTGTCAAGATGTTTGTCAGTGCCTCCGGCCCGGTGCTGGCCGCTGCCGCGCACAGCGCGGTGCGGGCGGTGGAAGAGTCCGCCATCAGCGGCGGTGACGCCAAGCGCAAAGAGGCCTTCCGGCGCATCGAGAACGACCTCAAGCGCCAGGGCATCGCCATCGGCGCCGATGTCACCGCCAGCATGATCAACGCCGCCATCGAGGCCGCCGTGCAGAAGATCGCCCATGGCCGATGAGATCGACCGTGCCCAGGCGCATAACGAATATTTCCAGAACGAAATGCTGCAACGGCAGCTGCGCAGCAGTGAGGCCCGACCAAGCCGCAGCCACTGTGTCGACTGCGATGACCAGATCCCCCTGTCACGCCAGCAGGCCCTGCCCGGCGTGCAGCGCTGCATCGGCTGCCAGCAGACCCTTGAGAACTGGAGGCCCCTGTGACCGGTGATCTCAACTACGACGCCTGGCGCTTCTGGCGCGAAATCGTTGTGCTTGGGGCGGTGTTCGGCAACTGGATCTATACCTGGTGGGTCAACCGCGCAAAGGTCACGGAAAAGCGTTTCCGCGCCCTGGAAGATGAGGTGAAAACCCGGGTCACGGCCATTGCCCTGGCGGAGCTCGAAGAGAAACGCAACACCAACTGCGCTGCCCACGGCCGCCGCCTCGCTGACAACGAACAGGCTGTCGCCCGGGTCGGTACCGAATTGCGGCACATGCCCAGCCGCGCCGAACTGTCACGCCTGGCCGATGGCATGACCCAACTCAGCGAAAAGCTCGGCAAGGTCGAGGGGCGTCTCGACGGCATTAACCGCGCCGCTGATTTGATGAACGAATTTCTGATCAACCAGGGAGGCAAGAAATGAGCAGCTTTGAAGCCCTGCGCAGTGAGCATGTCCGGCTGGCGATTTTAAAAGCGCTGGCCGCCGACGCCGGCTACAGCGCCAACGAATCGATACTGCAGGGGGCATTGCAGATGTACGGCCTGCATATCAGCCGCGACCGGGTGCGCACGGAGCTGCGCTGGCTCGAAGAACAGGGGCTGGTCACCGTGCGGGACGTATCCGGATATCTGGTGGCCATGGCCACCGGCAGAGGCTGTGACGTCGCTGCCGGATCTGCCCGGGTGGACGGCGTCAAACGTCCGGGGCCGAGGAACTGACATGACCAGGCGCCAGCAATCCAGCATCGACCGCCTGCCCGAGCAGGCCCGCGACCAGCTTAACGAGCTGCTGCGCGATCCGGCCATCACCCAGCTTGAGGCGGTGGATCGGATCAACGCCATCCTCGACCAACTGCAGCACCCGGAGCGCCTGAGCAAGAGCGCCGTCAACCGCTACGACCTGAAGATGCGCGAAGTCGGCAAGCGGCTGCAGCAGAGCCGGGAGGTTGCCGACATGTGGATCGCCAAGCTCGGGGCCGCTCCCCAGGGGAAGGTCGGCAACCTGGTCAACGAGATACTGCGCTCCTTGAGTTTCGATCTGTCCCTGCGCGCCGGCGATATGGACCTGTACGACGCCGAAGAGCTGCCCGCGGTGGCAGCCATGCTCAAGGATCTGGCCCTGACCAGCATGCGCCTGGAGAAAGCCGCCAACCTGAATGTGGAGCGGGAGAAGGAGATCCGCCGGCAGACCTTGGCCGAAGCCGCGGAGAAGGTCGACAAGGCCGCCAACAAGGCCGGGGTCACCCCCGAAGCCATTGCCCTGATACACGAAGCCCTGGGGATTTCATGACCAAAGGCAACGCCAAAATCATTCCGGACAATCCGCAAGGGATCTTCCTGCCCTATCAGGCACAGTGGATCAAGGACCGGTCACGCCTGAAACTGATGGAAAAAGGGCGGCAGATCGGCCTGTCCTGGTCAACCGCCTGGGCCTGCGATGAGCGCACCGCCCTGCGCGGCAACAAGCACGACCAGTGGGTGTCAAGCCGCGACGATATTCAGGCCCGCCTGTTTATCGAGGATTGCAAGTTATGGGCGAAGGTGTTGCAGCTGGCCGCCGACGATCTGGGCGAAATCGCCATCGATAAAGAAAAGAAGTTTTCAGCCTATGTGCTGCAGTTCGCCAACGGCAAACGCATCCACAGCATGAGCAGCAACCCCGACGCCCAGGCCGGCAAGCGCGGCGGCCGCGTGCTCGATGAATTTGCCCTGCATCCGGATCCGCGCAAGCTCTGGAGCATCGCTTACCCCGGCATCACCTGGGGCGGCGCCATGGAGATCATCAGCACCCACCGGGGCAGCGCCAACTTTTTTAACGATCTGGTCCGCGAAGCCCGCGAACAAGGCAACCCCAAGGGGCTTAGCCTGCACCGGGTCACCCTGCAAGACGCCCTTGACCAGGGCTTTTTGTACAAGCTGCAACAGAGCTTGCCGGACGACGATGAACGTCAGGCCATGGATGAAGCCGCCTACTTTGACTTTGTCAAGTCCGGCTGCGCTGATGAAGAAAGCTTTTTGCAGGAGTACATGTGCGAACCGGCTGACGACAACAGCGCGTTTCTGGAATACGACCTGATCGCCGCCTGTGAATACGGACGCGATATCAACTGGCAGACCCGCGAGAATGGCCGCCTGTTTGCCGGGGTTGATATCGGCCGCAAAAAGGACCTGACCGTGCTCTGGCTGCTGGAATTGCTCGGCGACACCCTCTACACCCGCGACGTGATCTGCCTGCAGAACATGCGCAAGAGCGACCAGGAGAAAATCCTGTACCCGATCATGGCCCAGTGCGAGCGCATTTGCCTGGACTACACCGGCCTCGGCATCGGCTGGGGCGATGACGCCCAGGACAAGTTTGGCACCAGCCGTGTCGAGTGTGTCACCTTCACCGCCCACAGCAAAGAGGCCATGGCCTATCCGGTCCGCAACAAAATGGAGGATCGCCGCCTGCGTATCCCGTATGACAAGCACATCCGCGCCGATCTGCGCAGTGTCACCAAACAAACCACCGCTGCCGGCAACGTCCGCTTTACCGCCGAACGTACACCCGACGGCCATGCTGACCGCTTCTGGGCGCTGGCCCTGGCGATCGAGGCAGCCTCGACCCCGGCGGGAGAATACGCCTACCACTCTGTCGGCAGCCGCGAACACAACAACGATCACGATCAGCGCCAGGTGCGGGCAACCGCCAACCTGGGCGCAGGAAGAGGGCTTTGGTAATGGCATTAGTTGATCAATACGGACGCCCGATAAAAATTAGCGAGCTGACCCGCGAACACGCAGCGCCCACCCTCGCCGGGGTCCGCACCATCTGGGACTCAAGCGTTGCCAGCGGCCTGACGCCGGTGCGCCTGGCGAATCTGCTACGCGATGCCGCTGCCGGCGACACCGACGCCTATCTGACCCTGGCTGAGGAAATCGAAGAGCGCGATCTGCACTACGCCGCTGAACTGTCAAAACGCAAACTGGCCGTCAGTCGCCTGCCCATCAGCGTGGAATCCGCCGACGATACGAGCACGGCTGTTGAGCAGGCCGATGCCGTACGCGCCCTGGTGCGCAAGCCCGGCTTCCGGATGTTGCTGAAAGATCTACTCGACGGCCTTGGCAAGGGCTTTGCCGTTGTCGAAATCGACTGGAACCGCGCCGGTAGTCGCTGGCTCCCGCAGCGCTATCAGTGGCGCGATCCGCACTTCTTCATGTTCGACCGCATCGCACGGCAGGAAATTCGCTTGCGCGATGATGCCGACAGCTACAACGGTCTGCCCCTGGCACCCTTCAAGTTCATCCGCCACGTCCCCAAGATCAAAAGCGGCATCCCCATCCGTGGCGGCCTCGCCCGTTTGGCCGCCTGGGCCTATATGTGCAAAGGCTACACCGTCAAGGACTGGCTCGCCTTTGCCGAAGTTTTCGGCATGCCCCTGCGTATGGGCAAGTACAAACCCGGAGCCAGCGAAGACGATATCGCCATTTTAAAGCGCGCCGTGGCCAACCTCGGCAGCGACGCCGGAGCCGTGTTCCCCGAGTCCATGCTCATCGAGCTGGTCGAGGCCGGCGGCAAAACCGGCAGCAGTGACTTTTTCGACAAGCTGGCCGGCTACCTCGACAACCAGATCAGCAAGGGCGTTTTAGGTCAGACCGCCAGCAGCAGCGGAACCCCCGGTAAGCTCGGCGATGAAAAGCTGCAATCGGACGTGCGTGACGACATCCGTGATGACGATGCCGAGCAGCTGGCCGACACCCTCAATCTCGACCTGGTGCGCCCCTTTATCGACCTCAACTTCGGCCCGCAGGATGAATACCCGACCATCACCCTGGCGCAGCCCGACAGCGAAGACACCGCCGCCCTGGTCGATGCCGTCACCAAGCTGGTGCCCCTGGGGTTACGCGTCGAACAGTCGGTGCTGTGCGACAAGCTGGGGCTGCCCGATGCCAAGGGCGCCAAGCCCGAGGATCTGCTGACCGCCCCTGCGGGGCAGATTTCAGATTTCAAATCTGAGATGTCAGATCCCGAAGGGCGATCCCTTAACCGCAAGGAGCGTAACGCCAGCCGGCAAGCGGATAGTGCGGCCCCCGGCCAGCAGGCCCTTGATGCTCTGGCCGACCAGCTCAGCAGTGAGGCCGCAGCGCTGCTGGAAAAGCATGAGCAACAGATCATGCAGGCAATCCAGGCAGCGGACAGTTTCGAGGAAGCCATGGAAAGCGTATTACAGCTATGGCCTGAGCTTGATATGGCCGACATCCAGACCCTGATGGAACGAGGCTGGCTTGCCGCTACCCTCGGGGGAATGCAGGCCGAGCAGGACGGTTCCCTGTGAGCTATTCCTTCGAGCCAAAGCCTTTTGCCGAGGCGCTTGCTTTCTGGGATGGCAAGGTCATCCTGAAGCCGGGGCAATTTGCCAGGCTCAGCAACGAAGCCAAGGTCCGCGCCTTTGCCGTTGGTGGCATGGCCAAAGGGCAGCAACTGACCACGATCTATCAGGCGCTGCGCAAGCAGATGGAATCCGGCGTGTCCTTTGCCGATTTTAAAAAGGATATCGCCGAAGTGATCCAGAAGCGCGGCTGGACCGGCAGAAAAGCCTGGCGGGTGGACAATATCTTCCGCACCAACCTGCAGACCGCCTACCAGACGGGGCGCTACCGCCAAATGGCCGACAACGCCGCAAACCGCCCCTGGTGGATGTACGACGCGGTGATGGACGGATCAACCCGGCCAACCCATGCCGCGCAGCACGGAAAGGTCTACCGCCACGACCATCCGTTCTGGGACACCTGGTACCCACCTAACGGGTTCCGTTGCCGTTGCAGCGTCCGGACTCTATCCGACCGTCAACTTGAAGTGCGAGGGCTAACACCGGAAACGGCCGACCCGACAGGTAAGCTGATGGAGCCGGTCGATCCGGTCACCGGAAACAAGCTCCCGGCGCGGCTGATGATGCCCGATCAGGGATCTGCTCATCATCCGGGCAAGACGGTGTGGGGTGGTGTAATCGACGGAAAGCTTCAGGACGGGGGGCTGTATGAGCCAATGCCGAACCTCAAAGGACCAGCCGACTACCGCAGACGGCAGCTAAAAAACGTTAAGCCAGATCACGTTACGGGCCTGAACGAGAAGCTGTTGCTTGGTGGCGGCCTCAAGGATGCCGATTACCAACAAGCGTTCACGACCCTTTATGGAGCAGAGAAGATACTGACAGACGTTGCCGGAGAACCGGTGCTGCTCAGTCTGAGGGCGTTTGAAGACCGGAAAAAGGGAGGCTGGAAGTTTAGTAAAGACGGCCATGGCACCGTCATTCCGCTGATCAAGGACATTATCGAGGCACCCTATGAAGTCTGGTTGACGCCGCAGATTGATAACACTGGCAAGGTCAGGCTGAGCAAGCGCTATATCGGGCTATGGAAAACCCAGGACAAGGAACGCATTGCAGGTTTAGGCGTGTTTGAAGTGATCGACGGGGTGTTTCAAGGAGTCACGGCGTTTTTGCCCCTCAAAGAGGGAGAGCCGAATTTGGCCTATGCGGAACGTCAGAGAAAAGGATTGCTGCTGTACGGCAAGGGACGTTGACCGGGACGGCTCACACCCCGGCTCGCTGTTGCTTCATGACAGGGTGGCCCCCCTGGCAAACAGCGTTCCCTTGCGTTTCAAAATCATAGCATTACCCCTCATTGGAGTCAAACCATGATCACTATCAGCGCAAACACGGCACCCATTCAGCAGCAGCTGCAACGGCTCGCGTCACGGGTTGCCGATCTGCGACCGGTCATGGCCGATGTCTCCGAGGTTATGCTCGAATCGGTACGCGACAACCTGGACAAGGGGCGCGGACCAGGCGGCCCCTGGCCGCAGCTGGCGGCCGCGACCATCCTCCGGAGGCAACTGCAGGGCAAGTGGCCGGGGAAAATGCTTCAGGTCAGCGGCACCCTGAAAAATACCATCACGCCAGGGCACGACGGGCGCAGCGCCTTCGTAACGGCCCCGGCCAGATACGCCGCCATTCATCACCTGGGCGGCCAGGCCGGCCGCGGAGGCAAGGTTAACATTCCCGCGAGGCCTTTTATGTACCTGGACGATGAGGCGCAAAACGAAGTGTACGCCACCCTGTCACGGCACTTGGAGCGCGCCCTGGCAGTTTGATGCGCAACAGAGTGACAAACGAAACATCCCCGCTCGGCCGTTTCTGGGATTATCGGCTGACGATCGCAACGAGGTGCTGCGGCTGATCGGCGAACATCTGGAATCGGCCCTGTGAGCCACGCAAAAAGCAAAACCCTACCCAAGGTAGGCACAAAGAAAGATCGTCCAACACAGAGAAATTTAAAAAGGGTTTAAACGGGGTTCTGTATGAGGGTAACGACATGAAAAACCGCTTGAGGGCATTGAACATCCAAATATCGACTTCCGGTGAGGTTCCCGACTGGGTCGAACTGATTCCGGCGGGGCAAACCATCAAGGGGCGTGACGGTCGCGAATTTGTCAACGACAACCCACAGGGCATTGTCGATGTTTTTGCCGCCAACGGCGCGCCCTTGCCCCTGGACCTGGAACACGCCACCGAACTCAAAGCCCCCAACGGTGATGCCGCTCCGGCCGTCGGCTGGATCGAAGAGCTGCAAATTCGTGAGGGCGGCGCTATCTGGGGGCGTATCGACTGGACCGACCAGGGGCGGCAGCTGGTGTCAAGCCGCGCCTATCGCTACCTGTCGCCGGTGCTGCTGCTGCCCAAGGGTAAAAACACCATCGTCGGCATCGACAGTGCCGGCCTCACCAATAAGCACAATCTGCATTTGAGCGCACTCAACCAACAACAAAAGGAGATCCCGATGAAGAATCTGCTGAAGAAACTGGGCCTGCCCGAAGATGCCAGCGAAGAGCAGGCACTGAACGCCCTGGCCACCCTCCAGGGCGACCTGGAAACCGCTCGCAACCGCCAGGCCATGCCCGACCTCGGTAAGTTCGTGCCCCGTGCCGATTATGACCAGGCGCTGGACCGGGCCACCAACGCCGAGCAGAAGCTCACGCAAAAGCAGGAGCAAGAGCTTGAAACCGCCGTCAACAGCGAAATCGACGCGGCCCTTAAGGCCGGCAAGATCGCCCCGGCCAGCAAGGATTTTTACACCAGCATGTGCCGCAGCGAAGACGGGCTGGCCCAGTTCAAGAAGTTTGTCGAAACCGCCCCGGTCATTGCCGCACCGTCCGGCCTCGACGATAAAGAGGCCCCGGCAGGCAAGAAGAGCCTGAACGCCGAGGAAAAGAAAATTGCCGCCCTGTTCGGCAACAGCGAAGAGGATTTGCAAAAATACGCCTGACGTGTAGGGGCGCAATTCATTGCGCCCGCATTGGGGCAAAGATAAACAGGGCGTGATAAATCACGCCCCTACGCAACCATCAACAGACTTTAAAGGAGAGCATCATGAGTGAGCGCAATACCCACACAACCGCCGGGCGGCTGCTGCCGTTCAAGGTGGCCGAAGCAACCCTGATCGAGGCGGGCAAGATGGTCGCCGTTGGCGCCGACGGCTATGCCGTGGAAGCAGCCGACACCGCCGGGCTGATCGTTGTCGGCATCGCCGCCGAAACCGTCGACAACAGCAACGGCGCTGATGGCGCTCTGGCTGTCACCGTCCGCCGGGGCGAGGTGTACAAGCTGAACAACGGCACCACCGCCGTCACCCAGGCCGGCGTCGGCAGCACCGTCGTCGTTGAGGATGACGAAACCGTCACCACCGCCGCTGCCGCCACCAATGACATCGTTGCCGGCACCTGCCTGGGCGTCGAAGCTGACGGCGTCTGGGTCGCGATCGGCTGAGCACTTTTACTTATCTCTGTAACGAAAGGATGAAGACCATGAAGAAAACCTGTTTCGTGTTCGGCCTGGTGCTGCTGCTTGTCGCCATCGCCGGTGTTGCCCTGGCTGACCCGGCCGTGGCCCAGCCCATCACCTGGTCGACTCTGCTTGGTGGCGGCTCCCTGGCGCTGATCGTCAACGGCTCGACCATCAGCAACATTTTCGTCAACCTGAAGGCCACCTTCAACAAAGCCTTTACTGCGGCCCCCGGTACCTGGGAAAAGATCGCCATGAAGGTGACCAGCACCGGCTCCCAGAATGACTACGCCTGGATCGAGAACTTCCCCAAAATGCGGCGCTGGGTCGGCGACAAGGTTCTCAAGGCTCTGAAAGCCGGCAAGTACGTGCTGGTCAACGAGGATTTTGAAGCCACGGTCAGCGTCAAGCGCAACGATATCGAGGATGACAATCTGGGTATTTACGGGGTGCAGGCGCAGAATGCCGGGTTCTCGGCCAAGCAGTGGCCCGATGAGCTGGTCATGGAGAAGGTCAACGGCGCCTTTACCACCGAATGTTTCGACGGTCAGTATTTCTGCGACACCGACCATCCGGTCATCAATCCGGCCACCGGCCAACCCGTCAGCGTCAGCAACAAGGGCACCGTCGCCCTGTCCGTGGCCACCCTGGCAGCGGCCCAGGGGAGCTACGGCGCCGCCCGCACCGCCATGCGTAAATTCAAGGACGATGAGGGCCGGCCCCTGAATATCACCCCCAATGTGCTGCTGGTACCCCCGGCCCTGGAAGACACAGCCCGTGCCCTACTCACCAACGAGCGCCTTGAAGACGGTAAGCCCAACCCCTACAAGGGAACCGCCGAACTGGTTGTCGATGCCCGCCTGACCAGCGACACCGCCTGGTTCCTGCTCGACACCAGCAAGCCGGTCAAGCCGTTCATTTTCCAGGAGCGCAAGGCCGCCACCTTTGTGCAGCAGACCGACATGAATGCTGACGATGTTTTCAAGCGCGGCGAATTCAACTTCGGCTGCGAAGCCCGCGGCGCTGCCGGCTACGGTTTCTGGCAGATGTGTTACGGCAGTACCGGCGCGGGTTAATCCGCCGGGCATAGCGATCACCAACCCATAATGCAGGGGCACGACGAACCGTGCCCCTGTTTGGAGGATAGCCCATGACAGGAACCCTCATCATCACCGCAAAAAAAGACGGCTTTCGCCGCTGCGGCATCGCCCACAGCAAACAGCCGACGGAATACCCGGCGGATCACTTCGGTCCGGAAAAGCTCAAACAGCTGCAGGCTGAACCGATGCTGACCGTACAGCTGGGCGCTGCTGAGGCCAAGCCACTCAAGGCCGAAGGATTGATCGCCGCCATCGAGGCCGCCGAAACGCTGGAGCAGCTGGCCGCCCTGATGCCGGAAACCGAGGCGCGCAAAACCGTGGTCGCGGCGTACCAAAAGCGCCTGGCCGAACTGCAGCCGAAGGACTAACGCATGTACTGCACTACCGCCGACATCATCAGCCGCCGGCTGGCTGAGGCCGAGGTGATCCAGCTGACTGATGACGAAAACACCGGCAGTCTCGATCAGGCCGTGGTTGACGACATCATCAGCGAAGCCACCGAGCTGATCAACAGCTACGTCCGCAGCCATTACCCGGTGCCCCTGTCGCCGGTACCGGGATTGATCCGCAATATCGCCGTCGATCTGTGCGTCTATGCCCTCTATCAGCGCCGGCCCCATATCGACACGCCTGACGGCGTTGTCCGTGGGCACAAGGCCGCCCGGGAAGATCTGCGGCGCATCCAGCTACGCGACATCACCCTCGATGTAGCCGTTCCGGCAGCCTCATCCGGAGCCGCCTTTGTCGGCAACGAGCGGCGCCTCACCCGTGACAGCATGAAAGGTCTGCTATGAACCCGGTAGCCGATATCAGCGCCCAGGTCCTGGATCAACTGAAAGAGATCCCCGGCGTTAAGACCTGTGATGACTGGGGCGGCGATATCGACGATCTGATCAAGCGCACGGCTCTGTTGCCCGGCGTCTTTCTGGTCTACCAGGGCGCTCGCTTTGCGGCGCCAAAAATGGTCGGCAGCAAGCTGGCCGACTCGGTCATGGAGTGGGCGGTGGTGATCATCGACAGGAACCTGCGCGCCCATGACGCCGCTGCCGGTGGCTGCTATGACTTGATCCAGCAGGTCCGTCAGCGTTTGATCGGACTGGAGGTCGCCGAGGGGCGGCTCTGGCCGACCACCGAACAACTGATTTTCAGTGGGGGCGGCAAACTGGCCTATGCCCTGGGTTATACCAACGAGTGTCGCATCAACTAAAGGAGAGTCCCATGCCTGAAATTATCTACGACGGCAGCCTTGGCCCGGTCAAAATCCGGGCCGCCGGCATCCTCTTTACCGCGTCAGAGGCGGTTGAGGTTGGTCAGCCCCTGGCTGATCTGCTGCTGAAAAAGAGTGCATTCAAACCAGCAAATCCGAAGCGCAAAGCGCCGGTCATTGATAAGGAGTAAATCATGTCACCACAGGCCAGAGGCAGTAACAGCAGGCTGATTTTTGATCAGGAAACAACCTTCGGCACCACCCCGGCGGCCCCGGCGGCCCAGGTGGCCTATTTTGAAAACGAGGGGTTCGCCCAGACCATCGAGCAGATCGAGTCGGCGATTATTCGCGGCAACCGCAACCCCACAGCGCCCCTGCGCGGCAACCGCAGCGTGTCGGGATCCATCGCTACAGAACTCGCCCCCGTCGGCCAGGGGGTCTGGCTTAAGCACCTGATGGGCAGTGTCGCCACCACCGGCGACGGCCCCTACGAGCACGTCTTCAAGATCGGCACCTTGCCGGTGGGGCTCTGTTTTGAAAAGCAGTTCCTCGATCTGGACAAGTTTGTGCTCTACAACGGCGTGCGGGTGGCAAGCGCCAGTTTCGACTTTGCCCCCTCCGGCAAGATCGCCGTCAGCTACAGCTTTGCCGGCCAGAAAGAGACCGTCGGCGACACCAGCTTTGACGCCGCGCCCGTCGACCTTGGTCATTCCCCCTTCGAGGGGTTCCATGCGGCCATTGAGGAGGGGGGCAGCACCATCGGCGTTGTCACCGCCGCCAAGCTGGAGATCAACAACGACCTGCAGACCGATCAGTACGTCATCGGTGGCGGCGGGCTGGTGCATGGCCTGCCGGAGGGCATTGTCAAGGTCAGCGGCAGCCTGACCGCCCTGTTCGATTCCATGGCCCTGTACGACAAGGCGGTGGCCGGCACCGAGTCGAGCCTGAAGGTCACTCTGACCAAGGGCGACGGACTCGGCAGCGAAGGCAATGAATCGCTGGAATTCTTTGTTCCAGAGCTGCGCTTCCAGGCGAACACGCCGACCATCAACGACTCCAAGGGGCTGCTGATCGAGCTACCGTTCATGGCGTATTTTGATGACGCCGCCGCAGCCACTGCGCTGCAGATTACCCTGAAAAACAGCCAGGCGACCATTTAACCCGTAGGGGCACGGCGTGCCGTGCCCGAACCAATCACCAAACCACCGCCTGTAAGGGCGCGTTAAAGGAGTAGTAATCATGGCTTTAAAAAACCTCAACACCGCCGTCGCCGCCGACAAAGGCATCGATATCGAAATCTACCACCCGGCCAGCGGCGAGCCCCTGGGCATCGTCTTCACGATGCACGGTAGTGACAGCAAGGTTTATGTCGAAGCCGAGCGCAAGATCGCCAATCGCCAGCGTGAGCATGCCAAGCGCACCCGCGATTTTGCCGCGGCCCTTGATTACGATCAACAGCAGGCCGCTATGACCGAGCGGATGGTTGCCTGCTTTATCGGCTGGCGTGAGGGCGACAAAGGCACCATCGAGTTCGAGCCGGGGCAGGAGCTGGAAGCCACAAAAGAAAACTTCCGCAAGGTCATCAGCGATCGGGGCTTTTTCTGGCTGCGCCAGCAGATCCAGACCGGCATGGATAACGTGACCAATTTTTTGCCGAGTGCGCCGACCGCCTGATTGCGGCGGCAAAGTTCCGCTTCACGTATGACCGCCCCGGCAAGGATGGCATCACCCCACGGGCGCATCTGGAAAAAGCAGCGCAGCAGACAGGGGTCGCTGCGGCGCTGCTGGAAGAAGAACCGGAGATCCCCCACTGCGTGGCGCACCTCTGGCACTGGTTTCTGCGCATGAGCAACCGCCGGGGCGGCGGTTTCGGCCCCGCCCCGATCACCCACCGCGACATGCAGGCGTTTTTTGAACTTGCGCAGATCAGCCCGACACCCTGGGAAGTGGAGATGATCGAAACCCTCGACAGCCTGTATCTGACCAGCCTGGCCGAAGACAAAAGCAAGGAGAGCTGATGGCCCTGCGCGACCTGAATATTAAAATATCCGCCAGTGGCGAACAAAAAACAGTCGCATCCTTAAACCGGATCGGCACCGCCACCGGCAGCGTCGGCACCCAGACCGGCCGCATGGCGGCAGAAAGCCAGAAAGCCGCCACCGGCATGGGCCGGATGGCCGGCGCTGGCGGCTTGATGCGTGCCGCCCTGGCTCCCCTGTTACCCCTGTTGACAGCGCTCTCGGCAGTGCGCTTATGGCAGGGGATGATCCGCGAATCCGAACAGCTCGAGCGCAATATGCTGCGCACCGAGCAGATTATCGCCTCCACCGGCAAAACTGCCGGATTCACTGCCCACCAGCTCCACGAACAGGCCCGTCAGTTGGCTGCCGCCACCCTGCAAAGCACCGAAGGGGTGATGCAGGCGCAGCAAGTATTGCTGACCTTTCGCAGTGTGTCCGGCGAGACCTTCACCCGTGCAACCGAATTGGCAGCCGATCTTGCCACCGTCACCGGAACCAATCTTAACAGCGCCATGACGCAACTCGGCAAGGTGCTGGAAGATCCTATTCGCAACATCGGACAGTTGAACCGCTCCGGCGTATCGTTCACGCAAGCACAAACAGACATGATCAAGGAGCTTATTGAAACAAACCGACAAGCTGAAGCGCAGTCGATGATCCTTGACGTTCTTGCAGGTCAGTATGCTGGCGTTGCACGGCGCGAGGCGGAAGGGCTGGCCGGGGCGCAGGATACGCTGAAACAGGCGATGCAAGAGGTAAAAATCGCCATGGCCGAAAGCGTCGGATCATCGGACGCTCTGGCGACGTTGTACTTACGCCTGGCCGATGCGGTTGATGAGCTGGCGGCGGTCATCGGCTCCGGAGAAATCGATCTGTACCTGCAACGCGTAAGTCATGAGTTCGAAAATCTTGGCAAGGACATGGAATACACCCTGAATCTAGCAGCGGATATATTCCGTGAGTTTGCCATAGGTATTGGCGCGGACTCAGATTCTATCGGCGACTTCCTGGCTGGCGCCTTTCGGAATTATGTGCCGAATGTCAGAGCAGCCATTCAGCTTGCCGCTGTTTATGTTGCCGATTTTGTGCAACGAACCATGGCTTACGGCAAGGCAATCGCGCACAACCTCGACCCGCGCAACTGGTTTGATGGCAAGGGGTACGGCGACATTTTAAGGAACGAACTGGCCATTGCGGATGCAGCCCTTGAGCAGTCGATTGAGGTTATTTTAAAGGAGCGTGACGCTCACATTGTCAGCGGTAAGGTGATGTTGGCAGGGCGAGCCGAGCTACGTGCCGAATGGACCCGCCAGCGGGAGGCTGTGGCAGCCAATGCCACCGTCGCTGATGAGACCGCCATTGCCCAAGGCAGGTTGGCGCGGGCAACAGCAGACGCAGGTTCTGATGCCGAAGCGGCCAGCAAAAAGCAGGATGAACTGAACGCCTCCCTCGAACAACTCCGCCGCGCAGCCGATCCCGCCTATGCCGCACTGCAGGACATTCAGGATGTTTATGAGGAGCTGTCAATCCTGTTTGATGCTGGACTGATTGATGAAAACCAGTTTGAAACGCTGGCTATCTCACTGACTGACAACATGCTGCCTGCCATTGATGAAGTAAAAGAGTCCGTCAAGGGCATCGGGGAAAACTTCGACGAAGCAGCCGGTGGCGCAATGAAGGCCATGCGCATCATGCAGCGTGGTCTTGACAGCGAATCTGAGCACTATAAAAACCTTGAGCTGGCGATCCAGGCAACCAACGTCGCCCGTGCGGTTGCCGCTGTCCTCACGCAGGGGTCAGGCGACCCCTACACCGCGTTTGCGCGCATGGCGGCCATGGCCGCTGTGGTTGCCTCGTTTGGAGTTCAACTTTCAGGGTCAGCCAAGGTCGGTGACGGCGGAACGCCTGGAGGACAAGAGGCGCAAGGCACAGGCACCGTCCTCGGTGACATGAGCGCAAAATCAGAATCCATCGTCAACGCGACAGAGATCACCGCCACAGCGACAAGCAAGCTGGTCGGCATCAATCAGGATATGCTCAGGGCTTTGCAAGCCATGCAAGCTGGCATAACCGGAGCCTCGGCGCTGATTGCCAGAGCTGGACAGCCGTTTAATACCAATCTTTCAAGCCTTTTTGTCGAGAATCCGCTTTCCAAAATATCAGAAGGTGCATATTTCCCAGGTGAATTACTTGATAGAAGCCTCGGTCAGCTTGGCTCCATCGGCGCGTTTTTCTCTGATCTTGGGCGCATACCATTCGATATTGTCGGTGGTGTTATTGATTGGGTCGGCAAGCTGATAGGCGGCTCCGCGTCCATCCGTGATCAGGGTATCGAGATCATTGGCGGCACCATGGCCGACATCATCGAAGATACGTTCGTCAGGTCGTTCCAGAGAGTCAAGTCCAAGAAGTACGCATGGTCAAGCAGCAAAACCCGCACTTACTACGCTGACGTTGATGACGCTGTGACGCAGCAGTTTTCCCTCGTGTTTGAAGGGATCGCTGATTCCGTTGCTGCTGGCGCTGAGGCGATTGGCATGGATATGACAGACATCGAACAGGCGTTCAATTCGTATTTTGTTGACACGATCAGAATCAGCTTGAAGGGGCTGTCTGCGGAAGAACAAGCAGCAGAACTCGAAGCCGTGTTCGGTGCGATGTTTGACAATCTCTCCGGCGCAGTCGTGCCGTGGATTGATGAGTTCCAGCGCGTCGGCGAAGGGTTGGGCGAAACACTGGCGCGGGTTGCAACCAACGTGCAGGTCACCGAAGAGGCCATGTCGCGGCTTGGCTTTTCGCTTGATGTTTCCGAAGCGGCAGCACAGGCAGCCATCGACCGTCTCCACGATGTCGGCGCGTCATTCGTCATGGTATCGCAGGAGTACGCGGAAGCATCAACCGACAACACCCGACTGACAGCAGAGGCAGCGACCGCGCTGGTTGAGATGTCCGGCGGGCTGGAAAAATTTATCGACGGCATGAATGCGTTTGTCAAAAACTTCGCCAGCGAGGAATATCAGTTTGAACTTCTGACCTCTGACCTCACCCGCGCCCTTGAGCGCGTAGGCCTGACCGTACCGGCGACCCGCGACGCCATGTGGGATCTGATGCAGTCCCTCAACGCCGGAACCGAGTCCGGCCGCGAACAGATCGCCACATTGCTTGAGCTGGCAGGAATTGCAGATCAGTACTACGACACGCTGGAAAAACGGGCCGACGAAGAACAGCGGATCGCAGAACAGAAAGCGCAGGAGATCCTGCGCATTGCCGAAGAAAAAGCACGCGAGATATTGCGCATTGCGGAAGAGGCTGCAAGGCGTGAGCTTGAAATTGCAAACGAAAAATACAACCTTGAAATCCGCTACCTTGAGGCAACCGGCGATGCCGCTGGAGCCTTGGCGATGCGTCGCCAGCTGGAGATTGACGCAACGGACGAGAGCAACCGCGCCTTGTTGCAGATGATTTACAGCCTTGAGGATTCGGCGGTTGCGGCACAGGAGGCAGCAGCAGCAGAAGCGGAGCTGCAAGCAGAGCGCGATCGTATCGCTCAAGAGCGTTCAGGGCTCGAACGACAGCTGCTTGAGCTGCAAGGGAACACCGCAGCCATCAGGGAGAGGGAACTGGCCCAGCTTGATCCATCAAACAGGGCGTTGCAGAAGCTTATATGGACACTTCAGGATCAGGAAAAAGCTGCGAATGCAGCAGCAACAGCTCAGCAGAATTACCTCGACACGCTTGGAAACTCGTTTAAACGGCAGCAGGACAACTTAAAATCACTGATCGAAGCGTTCAGCGATTTCGGACAGAGCTTACGCGCTTTCCGCGCGCAACTGCTTGGCATAAGCAACGATATATCTCCAACTCAGAAAATATCAGAAGCAGGGCATGTCTACAGGGAAACAGCTTCTGCGGCGATGTTGGGCGACCAGGAAGCTATCAGAAGCCTTGAATCGGCTTCTCGTGCGTATATTGAAGCCGCCAAAACATCAGGCACAGAAGAACAGCACAGGCGAGTGTTCGGCGAGGTGCAGTCAGTTTTGGCGAGAACGATCGATCTTGCCGACAGGCAAGTTGTGAACGCGGCAACAAGGCTTGAAAATCTACCTTCAATATTCAGGGCTTTTATGAGTGCTCCGGGGTTCGCAGATGGTGGATACCATAGCGGAGGGCTCAGAATCGTTGGTGAAAATGGACCAGAGCTCGAGGCTACCGGACCATCACGCATCTGGACTGCTGACCAGACCATGAGGATGATGCGCGGCGGAAATGATAACGCTGAGCTTGTCTCTGAAGTCCGTGCTCTGCGTACAGAGGTCTCAAATCTCAGGGCAGTAAACGAGGCAACAGCGCGTAACACGCATAAGAGCACCAGGCTGCAAGAGCGCTGGGACGGTGACGGAATGCCCGAAACAAGGACAGTCGCATGAAGATTATTAACCCGACAACAGTCAACGATGCCGCTCTTGTGAGTAGCACCGTCGTTGAAGATGATTATTCTGAATGGAGTTCCGGAACACCCTACACCACCGGAGACCGTGTCATCGTCACCGCCAGCGGGATACACCGACGGTACGAAGCGATGACCGATACAACGGGAGATTATCCGCCGGACAACATCAGCATTTGGCTCGACCTCGGCCCGACAAATCGTTGGGCCATGTTCGACGCAAAGGTTGGCACCCAGACAAGCGACATTGAAACGATAACTGTTGAGCTTGATGCCGGTCTAGTGACTGGTCTTGCCCTGCTGAACCTGTCGGCAGTTGACACTGTAGAGGTTGTATTGACCGATCCTGGCGAGGGCGAGGTTTATAACGAGACCATTTCTATGTGGGCGGCGATATCTGCTGCAAATTGGTACGCGTATTTTTTCGATGATGTCGGTCTCAGAACCAGCGTTGTCCTGACCGATCTGCCAAGCTATTACAACGCGACTGTTGAGGTAACAATAACCGGCGCAACAGGGTCAACAGTTGCAATCGGAGCGATGATTGTCGGCAAGCTTAACAGCTTCGCCGTCGCCGCGAATCAGGGCAGCAGCTTCGGCATTATGGACTACAGTCGCAAGGACACGGATGATTTCGGAAACTATATCATTGTTGAAAGGGCGTTCTCAAAACGGGCTGATCTGTCTGTCTTGATCGAAAACAGTGACCTCGACAAGCTCTTTCGATTGCTTTCTGCCCTTCGCGCCACACCTGCAGTCTATGTTGCCTCATCAGCTTATGACAGCACGGTTATTTTCGGATTTTCACGCGACTGGTCAACAGTCATCAGCTACCCAGAAAACTCAGAACTTTCTATCCAGATTGAGGGCTTGATATGACAATATCTGCATTACCAACACCGCCGAGCCGTAGCGATTCTCCATCGGATTTTAGTACAAAAGCTGACGCTTTTCTTGCCGCACTGCCGACATTCCAGACCGAGGCTAACCAGACAGCATCTGATGTCAATGATGACGCCAGCGCCGCGGCGTCAAGCGCATCATCAGCAGCAGAAAGTGCATCAGCAGCGCAAACAGCACAGGGGCTTGCAGAAGATGCCAGAGACGCGGCCGCCGCAAGCGCGGCCAGCGCCCTGAACGCCCCAGGAACAAGCGCAACAAGCACTACCTCATTATCGATCTCGACGGGAACCAAAAACCTCACCATCCAGACCGGCAAATTATTTGTGCAAGGGCAAACGCTTCTGATTGCCAGCTCCGCAGCGCCAGCGACAAACAATATGTGGGGGCAGGTTCTGAGCTATAACAGCGAGTCCGGCGCTCTGTCTGTCTCCGTTGTCGTCATTAACGGTAGCGGAACGTTTGCCGATTGGGTCATCAGCCTGTCTGCCAGCCCGAACGCCGGAGAAAGTAACCTGTTTACAAGGTCAATATCCGGGGCCAGCACAATCACGACGGCCGATAAAGGCAATCTGGTTGAGATCACGGGCGGCACCTTTACGCTCGGCTTTGAGGCGGCAGCTACCCTTGGCGATGGGTTTTATGTTTATGTACGCAACAACGGGACAGGCGTGGTGACGCTTGACCCGAATGGGTCGGAGCAGATCGACGGGGCGGCTGCTGTTGCTATAGGGCAAGGCGGAGCAAGGCTTATCGTCTGTGATGGGGTTGCATTTACCACAGTGATGCTTGAAGGATTTGTAGACTATCAAGAGTTCACATCGTCTGGAACTTGGACAAAACCGAATGGATGCCGTTTTGTTTACGTTGAGGCGATTGGTGGGGGCGGAGGTGGAGGAAATATAGAAGTTGGCGGGGAAGCTGCTGGGGGTGGAGGTGGGGGATTCTCATCATGTGTTATTGATATTTCATCTATTACTGGAGACCAGCTTATAACCATTGGTGCTGGTGGTGCTGGACACCCCTCAGGAACAAGAGGAATCGGATCAGATGGGGGAGACTCTTCTTTTGGTGCAATACTATCCGCCAGGGGAGGAACAAATACAGACAAATTAAGTGGCTATCCGACTTGGCCCGGAGACGGCGGGGGCGGAGAACTTGGCGGTCGCACTACAAGCAACATAACCCTTGACGGTAATGGCGGCTATTCTTCGGGTGGTGGTGGGGCTGCCATATCTGGGGCAGCAGGTAGAGGCGGAAATTGTGTAAAAGGAGGCGGTGGTGGGGGGGGCTCTGAGAGAGGCGGTCTGTCAGGGGCCGGTGGAACATCTATAGATGGTGGTGATGGCGGTAGCGGGAACGCATCATCTTCCGTTAAGGGCGGTAACGGAGCATTTCCTGGGGGAGGTGGTGGGGCTTCTTCAAAAGATGGCGGCGGGGGCGATGGCGCAGATGGTCGCGTTCGCGTCTGGGCATGGTAAGGAGGCATTATTATGAAATACGCAATCATAGAAAATAACAAAGTCAAGAATATCGCCGTCTCCGAGTCACCGCTCGCTGACAACTGGATTGAGGCTCAAAGCGCAAAGATCGGTGATGATTACGACCCTGAAACAGGGACATTCACCACGCCAAAAGTCATCCTAACGCCAGAACAACAGATTGCCGCAATAAAAGCAGAATACGCTTCTAAATCCGTTGAGCCTGTAGAAGTCAACGGCATCACCTGGACGGGTGGTGATGGTTCGGCAGCAGCGATTAACGGGGCAATCATGCTGGCGCAGGCAGCGGGGGAAACAGATGTCACTTTGTGGGATGTCGACAACATCAACCACCCCGGCATCAGCTTTGCCGACGCGCAGAACATCGCCGCTCAGATTGCTCTGGCCTACCGCTCTGTCATGTACGAGCGCAACGAAAAGATCAAAGCCATTAACGACGCCCAAACCACAGAAGTGATCGACACGATAACCGCAGGGGAGAGCGTTTAACGGTTTACCCTGCACAGATCCCGGCATAAACTTCAACGTCGGCGGGATAGCCCTGAAACGATGAAGAAAAGGAGAGCCTATTGAACTGGTGGGACATTATAAAGGTTGCGGCTTCGGCGGGAGTCCTTTCTGCAATCTTGAATCAAGGCTTTGCGGTACTGATTCAACACTCAAGAGAAAAGAAATCCGCCGCGTATTTGGCTCTGCGCGTCGCCATCATACTGGAAACCTTTGCCAGTGAGTGTGCCCGAAAAATCAGAGCACTTGAATACGATGATATTCAGGGTATTTATGATGCTGGATTCCCCTTGACTGGCGAAACCCTGCCGCAAATCGCAGAATATCCGGATGACGATAGCTGGAAACATATGCCTTCCGACCTGGCATCAGAAGCCCTGTCTTTTCCAAATTTAATTGAACAGCGGCGGCAAGCGCACTCAAATTGGATGGATACTATAGAGGCGCAACAAGAAGGGTTTTCAGAGAAACTAAAAGATATTAAGCAGATGTACGGAGATTTAGGCATGCACAGCATGAAAATAGCTTATGACCTGCGGAAAAAACACCGACTACCAAAGCTGGCATCAGAAGGCGAAATGACAGATTTTTTTGAGAGCTACAGCTGAGGCAATTTATTTAGGTTTCAAGGTAATTTAGGGGGGGCATTAAAAGCAAATTTAAGGCGGCCTGAACACCTGATGAACAGTGCAGAATCACGCGACAGTTAGTGCAAAAACGCGCGGTGGGTTACACGAGGGCAAAGGTCATAATCCAAATATGATGGGCACAACGTGGGCACAATTTGGG
>CALFFB010000017.1 GCA_937958075.1 uncultured Geobacteraceae bacterium
TGTGGATCTACGATCTGCGCACCAACATGCACTTCACCCTCAAAACCAATGCGCTGGGGCGCAGTGATCTGGATGAGTTCGTTACCCTTTATAATGCCGGCAATCTTAACCAACGCACCACCACCTGGAGCGAGGATAACCCCAGTGGGCGCTGGCGCTGCTACGACTATGCCGATCTAATTGCCCGCGATAAAGCCAGCCTCGATGTCTTCTGGCTCAAGGATGATTCGCTGGAGGATTCAGATAACCTACCGGAACCCGGAATCCTTGCCGCCGAAATTGTCACGGATTTAGAAGCGGCGCTGGAGCAGTTTCGATTGATTGCCGAGGATTTGGGAGAAGTCGATATGGATTCTGAAGAGGGGGAATTATGAAGACCTGCAATAAACCAAATAAGATGGGTGACATCATGATAACACACAACCAGATGCAACAGATCGCAGCGGAAATTACAACAGCCCAGTCCGCAGTAAAACAAATTGAACCCTTCTCAACGCGCTACCCCGATTTTGATCTGGAGACGGCCTACGCTGTCGCCAGGATTCATCATCAACGGCGAACAGGGCAGGGCGCAGTGCTGGTTGGACGGAAGATCGGCTTTACCAATCCGGCCATGTGGGCACACTACGGGGTCACTCAGCCCTTGTGGGCGCCCTTGTATCAGACAACGGTTCGCTTTGTTGACGAAAGCGAGATTGACTGCTCCCTGGCCGAGTTCGCCGAACCGAAAATCGAACCGGAACTGGTGCTGCATTTTAATCGAACTCCGCCCGCAACAAACGACCCCGAAGCTGTCCTTGCCTGTGTTGACTGGGTTGCCCACGCCTTTGAGATTGTTCAGTCCCATTATCCACGCTGGAATTTTTCAGCGGCCGATGTGGTGGCCGATGATGTCCTGCACGGAACCCTGCTTGTTGGTCGACCTTGCTCCATCAGGGACCTCGGCGCCGACCTGCCTGAAAAGCTCAGAAATTTTACCGTTTCTCTCTACGCTCAGGGCACCCTGAAAGAAACCGGAGAGGGGCGTAACGTTCTCGGTTGCCCGGCCACCGCTGTCGCTCACCTGCAACAGGTGCTGCAGCATCAAGCGGAATCCCGCACCCTGCAGGCCGGTGAGCTGGTCACCACCGGCACCATCACCGCCGCGCACCCGGTGGCGCCAGGTGAGGTCTGGGAGACGCGCATTGACGGACTCAATGTGCCGGGACTGAAAGTGCGCTTCACCTGATGGCAGGTATTCCGTAAATGTTACCGTCCCCGGTTGATCTATAAGTCGGCGGGAACAAGCGGGAAGCCAGAGGACATCAATGAACCTGCAAGACCTGCCCGGTTCAGGGGCAATAAGCCGCCGGGTCGGCATCCGTGGGTGCGGCAATCAGGCGGATATCGGCATACCGGGCGCGAGCCTGCCCACCGGTATTGTCGGTATCAGTCATCAGGGCAATGGCTCCAGCCACTGGAGGGTCGCTGCCAAAAATAGCACGATAATCCTGATACACATTGCGGCATTCCGTTACCCAGGTTCCGGCCTTTGCATCCCCGCTTTGCGCCGCAACCATCCGGGCGTTGTTGAAAAAGGGATTGGGAACAACCTGGCCCTGTTTCAGCCGGTTGGCCCAGATATAGTTGATGCTGCGGGTTTTCGGTTTGAACCAGTGGGGAAAAACGACATAAATCCTGGCCGGATAATCATCCCCCTCTTTGGTCAGGGCATTGGCCGTAGGAATCACCCCGGAGATCTGCCAACGCCAGGTCAGGAGCGGGTACGTTGCCAGGTCGAGGTCAATCTCATGGATCAGCCCTGATCCCTGGTTGCTGCTGGTCGCTTCAAGGATCACCTTATCCCCCTCCCGAAGCAGCCGGTAGACTGTCGGTGCGGTGGCGCGAAAGGTCTGCTCATGCCAGTTTTCGCCAAGCCCCTCTCCCGGATTACCGAAAGGCAGAGCCAGTTCCTGCGCCGAGGCAGCAGCAGCGAAGAAAATCAGAATGAGCACCAGTATTCTCATAGACAATATCCTTTATCGTAAATCATCAACCTGTAGCGACTGTATGAAATCACATTGAATGGATTTTACTGAATCCCCTTCGCAAGCCACTCTTTCATCGAATCCAGCATGACATAGATCAGGGGAACATAGACCAGGGTAACGATGGTTCCTGTCAGCAGTCCTGCCGCGGCGGCGATTCCCAGGGGGCTCATGCGTTCAAGCCCGACGGCCATTTCAAAGATCAGCGGTGAAAAACCGATGATGGTGGAGGTTGCTGTCATAAAAATGGGACGCAAGCGTAATTGTATCGAGGCGATGACGGCCTCATCGCGGGTCATCCCGTCACGACGGGCGCTGATAATGAAATCGAGCATGAGAATGGCGTTATTGACGATGGTGCCACCCAGAAGAATGATCCCCATCAGGGCCGGCATGCAGAACGGTTTGTCGAACAGCAGTAATCCCCACATAGCGCCGGCGACTGCCAGCGGGATGGAGAGGATAATGGTCAGGGGATGGAGAAAGGATCGGAACAGGGCGAACAGCAGGATAAACAACATCACCAGCCCGACCACCAGGGCGCGGCCCATCTCTGACTGGGTCTCGGCCATGTCGCTGGCGCTGCCGGCAATCCGCAAATCATAACCTGAGGGCAGGGCCAGATCGCGCAGCTGGTCGGCGGCTTTCTGCGTGACCTGGGCTATGGTGAGGACCTGATTGCCGGCGGTAATGTCGATGGTGGGGCGCAGCGCCTCGCGGGTAATGAGCGGTGCCTGGCGTTCATGGTCGAAGGTGGCAAGATGACGCAGCTTGACCACCCCTGTCGGTGTCGCTATATCGACATCGCCCAGCGCCTCGGGACCGGCAATCTGATCTTGCTGATAGCGCACGCGGACGGGAATATCCAGAAATCCTTCGAGGCGCAGGGGGTTGACGGTGATTCCCTGAACAGCAATCTGCAGGGCTGCGGCCACTTCTTCGACGCTGGTGCCGTGCAGACGGGCGAGGACAGGATCGATGCGCACCGTCTGCTGGCTCTTGTCGCGGTACCAGGAACGTCTCAAATCCACCAGTCCGGGAACAGAGTCAAGTCGTTCCAGCACATCATCGGCCAGACGGTCGAGGATACGTGCGTCCGGTCCGGAGATAATGACATCGAACGGGGCCCTGGTGGTGGAGACCGGCGTGGCACCGTACTCCGAAACACGAAAGGTGCGTACCCCCTGCATGGAGCGCAGCTCCTGCCGCCAGCGCTCTTCGATCTGCCAGATGTCGGCGTCACGCTCGTTGCGTGGTGTGAGATGCAGGGTCAGTTTGGCGCTCTGGGTGGTCGCGGCACCGGCACCGAAGCTGATGGCCTGCGGTTCGGAACCGACCACCGATGAAACACTTCTGACTTCGGGTGACTGCAGCAGCATCTGTTCGACTCGCGTCAGCACCGACTCGACTGCGGACGGAGCGTAGGACGCATCGGTGTCGAACTCAACAATGGCAATACCGGTGTCCATCGGCGGCATCTGCTCCCCTCCCAGCAGCGGCTTGACGACACGCATGGTGAAAACCAGAAAGATCAGCGCCACAGCCATAAACAGCCAGCGGTGGCGCAGGGCCTGTTTCACGGCACCAACGTAAAAGACAACCAGCGTGTCGAGGGCGCGCTCCATGTATTTCGCCGGGCCCTTTTTTTCTACATTCTGATTGTCGAGACGACCGAGCAGGCGTGCGGCGATGAGGGGAATAACCGTGAGCGATACCAGCAGCGATGCGATCAGGGTAGCGATTATGACGATGTTTAGCGGCGTCATGATGCGGCCGGTGTAGCCGCTGGTGAAAATCACCGGTACCAGAACCACCACTGTTGTGAGCATGCCTGCGGTGACCGGCAGTGCGACCTGGCTGGCCCCGTCCAAAGCGGACTGCCGCGGTTGGTGGGATGGATTGTTCTGATGGCGGCGGTGGATGTTTTCCAGTACCACCACGGATGCGTCGACCACCATGCCGACAGCGACGATCAGACCGGAGAGGGTGACCATATTGAGGGTGTAAGGGCTGAACCACAGCACCACCAACGCGGCGAGAAAGGACAGGGGGATGGCGACGCTGACCGTCGCGGCCGCCCGGACATTGGTCAGGAACAGGAAAATTACCAGTACTGTCAGGATCATGGCCTGCACCAGCGAGGAGCGCATGCCGCTGACATTAAGATCGATCAGGGGGTGCTGGTCGTCGGTGATTTCGAAACGCAGGTCGGCATAGCGCGCCTCAAGATCAGGCAGAGCCCGCTTGAGATTGCGGATGGCCGTCACCGTTGCGCCATCTTCCGCCCGCAGCAGGTTGACGGCAATGGCGGCGCGGCCGTTGCCGTGATAGAAGGCACGGGCGTCGGCCTCTTCAAGAGACACACTGGCAACATCACGCAGGGCGATAAGGTTGCCGGTTGATGTACTCAAAGGCAGTTCGGCCATGTCTTCAGGGGAGGCGAACTGACCGGTGACATTGACCAGATACTCACGGCTGGTGCCATACAGGGTGCCGGTCGGTACCGAGATGTTCTGCCGCTGCAAGGCGGCTGCGACCTCCGCCGGGTTCAGGCCATGGGCGTTCAGGGCATCCCGGTCGATGCGTACCGTCACTTCCGGACGGTGGCCACCGAAGACCTCGACATCGGCGATGCCGTCGATGGCCAGAAGGTCGTCCTTCAGATCGTTTTCCGCCAGCAGCCGGATATCGGTCAGGCTTTTCAGGCTCTCGTCGTCTGGAGACAGAGCGAGGGTGAGCAACGGGCGGGTGGCGTCGGTTATACGGTACAGGCGTGGTTGCTGGATACCCCTCGGCAGCTCGCCCTGTACCCGCGCCACGGCATTCTGCACATCGACCACCGCTTCGCCGATGGGCTTGGCATAGAGGAATTCAACATTGATGGACGAGACCTCATCGCGCGATGTCGAGGTGACGCGCCGCACTCCGGAAAGAGTCGTCAGCTCCCTCTCCAGCACCTCGGTGACCTGGTCGCTCATATCGTCAGCACTGGCACCGGGGTGAACAGTGACAACCGCCACCTGGGGAGGGACGGTATCGGGGAAGAGGTCGGTCGGGGTGTTCCAGAACGCAAATGCGCCCAGGGCAGCAACCAGCATGGCCAGCGCGGCAATGAGGTGCGGCTGGTTGAGGGCGAAGCGGGGCAGGTTCATGGCTTGGTCTCCACGGCCATGCCGCTTGCAAGCCGGTTCCAGCCGAGGTAGGTGCTGCGCACCACCGGGACTCCTTCCGTTAATCCCTTTACTGCTGTGTTTTCAGCACCGGTCAGTAGAACCTCAACGAACTGAGCCTGCGTTTTTCCATCCTTGACGACAAAGACAGCACTTTTTTTATTTTCCGGCCCTGGAACCAGGCTGTCTGTCGGGACCAGAACCGCATCCGCGACCCGTTCAAGGGACGCTTTGACCGGAATATAAGAGCCGGTTTTGAATGCGCCATCATGGGGCAGGTCGATTTCCATGGTCAGCGTCCGGTCCCGGTTGAGGGACGGGTAACGACGTGTGACGGGCAGTTTCAACTCCAGACCATCACTGTGAACAGTCACCGTCTGTCGGGGGCCGAAAAAAGGCAGGTCCTTCTGCGGAATATGGACCAATATCTTCATCGCCTGGTGGTCTTCCAGGGTCATCAGGCTGCGACCCGGGGTAGCCAGATCTCCGGAATCGACCAGCCTTTGTGAGACAATCCCGGTAAAGGGCGCACGCAGCGTCGCATAGCCGAGACGTGAGCGGATCTCCTCCAGCTGTTTCTGCTGCGTTCGGACCTGACTCCGGGCGGCGGCAAGGGATGCGCGGGCCGAAACCAGTTCACCCTGCGCGCGATTCAGGCGGTCGGATGAGGCATCGGCCTGTGCTTGTGAAATGGCATTCTTTTCAACCAAAGCGCGGTTGCGTTCATGCTCTCTTTCCCAGTAGCGCTGGTTTTCTTCCAACGTTTTGACCTGAGCCATAACCGCATCGGCCTGATGCCTGGCATTTTCGAGGCGCGCCTCGGCGCTCTGGGTCGCCTGACTGAGCTCGACATCATCGAGCTCGATCAGAATCTGTCCGGCACTGACCCGATCTCCTTCGCGAACCTGAACATTGCGGATGGTGGCGGTGATACGACTTGATATCTCGCTGTGCTGCCGGGGAGCGATGTTCCCTAGATAGGTTCGGGTTCGTGCCAGATCACCGCGGGTGCTCAGCGCGGTTTCGACGATCAGCGGACGTTCCGCATGGTGCGGGGCCTGGGCCAATTGCTGCTTCTTACGGGCGACCAGCAGCACGGCCAGAAAAACTACGACAATGACAAGAACAATGAGGATGAATCTACGTTTCATAGCGGATTCCTTCGCCGTGTTCGGGACATTTTGTTTTCGGTTGGGCACGGCCCGCACAATACATGGAGGCGTTCTCAACAAGGTCGCATGATGACAGTTGACAAGCAATTCAATTATGAACCGTCAGACTGTATCCGTAAGTCAGACCCACGCATGTTTTTTACTGAACCGGTTAAAAGCGAACTTCGGGTGCGCGCCCGTCACCACATACAAATGCTGCCGTCGTCCTGACGGTGTCAGCGCTTTTTCACCAGTAAAGGATCTTCGTGGATTGGACGGCATGGATATGGATTTTTTTCAGGCAGTCGTGGCATCATTTTCTAAACTTTTCCAGTGACCCTTGGCCATAACCTGACCGAAAAGGGGGTAAAATCATGAAACGCTGCCTGTTGCTGATAGTCCCTGCGATGATTCTGGCGTTGGGTTTGATTCCCGTGATGGCTTTGGACACCACGGATTCAGACCATGCGCCGGCCGATCCTCAGCTGGCTGTTGCCACCTTTGCCGGCGGGTGTTTCTGGTGTGTAGAAGAGTATTTCGAGAAGGTCCCCGGCGTGGTCGAGGTGGTATCCGGCTACAGCGGTGGCGCTGAGGAAAATCCAACCTACCAGCAGGTCGCCGGCGGTGAGACCGGCCATACCGAAGCCGTCCAGATTTATTTTGACCCCGAGGTCATGACCTACGATGGGCTGCTGCAGGGCCTGTGGCGGACCGCCAACCCGACGGATGCGGATGGCCAGTATGTGGATCGTGGTCGGCAGTATCGTCCGGCTGTTTTTTATCATGATAACGCCCAGAAGCAGGCAGCGGACGCTGCCGTAATGGCGCTTCAGGCCTCAGGCCGCTACGAGGCACCCGTCGTTATCGAGATTGTCCCCTTCAAAGCCTTCTACGAGGCGGAAGCCTACCATCAGGACTATTACAAGAAAAACCCCCTGCGTTATAAATTCTATACCTTCAACTCGGGGCGTTATCAGTTTATTGAGCGGGTCTGGGGAGAGGATCTGGAGGTTGATTGGAGCCGCTACCGGCCATAACCGCTAGCGCTTCAGGCATATCGTCATGACCTGAAATTCGATGTTGGCCGTTAGCGAGAGCCTTCTGTGGATCCAGCAGCGCGATGAACCCGATTGCGACCGCCGTTCTTGGCGGCATAGAGGGCTTCGTCCGCTCTGATCAGAAGTTCCTCACTGTTGGCCTCAGGATAATCAACCGAGCAGACCAGTCCAGCGGAAATCGTACAGCTGAAATCCTTGCCGCCACGACTGAAACGAATCGCGGAAAAACTCGCGCGAATCTCCTCAAGCAACTGCATGGCCGCTTCACCGGCACATTCAGGGAGCACGGCAACAAATTCCTCACCACCGTATCGCCCGACGATATCCGATTTACGCAGGCGCTGGCGCAACAACATGGCGACGGAGGAAATGACGACATCGCCGGTGGCATGACCGTAATTATCATTGACCTGTTTGAAATGATCAATGTCAAGCATGGCCAGACAGATGGGGGTTTGGTTACGGTGAGCGCGGTGGATCTCCATCTCGGCGGCGTCTTTGATGCTGGCGTGTTTGAGCAGACCGGTGAGGCTGTCGCGACTGATCAGTTCTTCCAGTTGGCGCGCCCGTTCAACCCGTACCCGCACGGTAGCGACCAGTTGCGGGTCGGAAATCGGTTTTGTGAGAAAATCATCAGCCCCCCGGTTCAGGGCAGCAATCTGCTGGTCGAGATCGGTTTCGGCCGATAAATAGACAATGGGCAGGCTCGACCACGTCTCATGCTGTCTGATCACTCCCGCCAGGTCAGGGCCTGAGACTTCCGGCATGTACATATCCATGAGGATCAGATCGGGTCGGAAGGCACTGATCTTTTCCATGATATCTTTCGGCTGCAGCAACACTTCCGCCTCCATGCCCGCTGCCAGCAACACCAGTCGCAGGTAGCCGGCAAGCTCTGTATCGTCATCAACAATCAGCACCCGTGGTGGTGGTGCCAGCTGCTGGTCAAAGATTCGGGTAATGCGTCCGACCAGCTGCGGAATATCAAGGGGTTTGAGAAAATACCCCAGAGCTCCCAGGTGTGCAGCCTCCACCCGGGATGAAAAATCGTCATGGGCGGAGATAAAGAGCAACGGGCGACCGGCTTTTAACAGACGCGGAGAGCGGGACAATGCCGGGGATTGTCCCCGATGGTCTTCCTGTTCGGTGCAGAGCAGCACCAGGTCAGGCAGATTCGTCGCTGCTTCCTCCTCAGCAAGGGCAATGCTGGTAAACTGGCGCACGTTGTAGTTGAAAGACTCAAGCTGGCGTATCAGTTCTTCACCCGATTGACGGTCACTGTCGATCAGCCAGATTCCTGCTGGCTGAGCTGCCGGCAAGACCTGATCGGGCAGCGATATCGACGCCGGCTCTTCCCGCCCCACGCAGAGGCCATTGGACAAGGCGATGATTCCCGTAATGATTTCATTTCTGTCGCCGTCAGCCGTCGGTTGACCGGAAGCTAGCCGGTCCTTGATCCGATATTCCAGCTCTCGGGCAGCGGCACTTAAAGCGGCAAGGCCGAAGGTACCGCCGGAACCGGCGAGTTTGTGCAGTCGGTGGTGCAGTTCGTCAAGGTGTTGGTGGTCTGTCTCGCTACCATCGAGGTTCTCCGCCAGTTTTTTTAATACGGCCAGCTCCAGCGGCAGTTGTTCCAGATAGGCAGCGCGTAAGGTGGCCAGTTGCGCGTCCATGGCCGCTTTCAGTTCAGGGTTCATTGGGTGGCCTCCCAGATAGCACGGACCTGATCTGCCAGATTCATGGGATCAAAAGGCTTGGGAATCACATCGCAAGCACCGAGGGACTTGAAATGTGCAATCTCAGCCGGTTGCACCTTGGCGGTCATAAAAACCGCCGGTGTCTGTGCCAGCGTTGGGATTTCCCGCAGAGCTTTCAAGGTGGACGGGCCGTCCATGCCGGGCATCATCACATCCATGAGCAGCAACTGGGGGTTAAATTCAGCTGCCACCCGTTGAGCCTCCTCGCCGGATGAACAGATTTTGACAGTGAAGCCGCCGACCATTTCCAGGGCGAGTTTGGCAACCGCCTGGATGTCGGCTTCGTCTTCGACATAAAGAATACGCTTTAATGTCACCTTCAGTCTCCTTTACAAAGCTGCTCAAGCATCAGAAGCAGTTCGCGGGTAGAGGTTGTCCCTTTAGGCAAGGCCCGATCAACCAGTTGCTGCTCAGCGGTCGTCAGTTCCTGTCCGGAAAGAACGATGATGCGTGGGACAGGATTGAGCTGCTTCAGAATGGGTAACAGTTCCCAACCCGAACCGTCAGGCAATCCGATATCGAGGATCACCAGGTCGTAGGCAGCACTGGCCAGGCTCTGCCGTGCCTCGGCAAGGGTACGGGCCTGATCGAACCGTGCCACTTCCGCACCCACCAGAGCTATGACCTTACCGGTATCTTCATCATCCTCAACATGCAAAATCCGCGGGCGCTGCGATCCTGTGCTGATAGCCCGTCGGAGGCTGGCAACCAGAAGCTTCCGATCGATCGGCTTTTGCAGCCAGTCGACAGCAGCGAAGCCACCGTTAAGGGCAAGTTGTCCAGCGCTGATATCGCCGGCAACAACAATGATGGGCAGGTTGGCGGTGGCGGAATTGGTACGGAGCTGGCGGATGATCGAAACACCATCACGATCGGGCAGCTGCAGATCGAGGGTCATGGCCAGATAGTGGTGCTGATCGAGCAGCTCCATTGCCGCAGCGCCGGTCAGGGCGATATCGGCCTGGAAGCCGTTTTGACCAAGTGTGGTCGCCAGCAGTCGCGCTACATCGCTATCGTCCTCGACCACCAGAATCCGTCTGTCTTCACTGTTCGGCCGGCTACCGTCCGGCAGTGCACACCTGGCCTGATGATTGACGGCCGGCAGATCAAAGTAAAAAGTCGCCCCCTTGCCCGGCACTGAAACGAGTCCGATGCGTCCACCCATTCGCTCCACCAGCTCCCGGCTGATGGCCAGGCCCAGACCGGTCCCCCCCTTGCTGCGCGTGTCAGATGAATCGGCCTGGGAAAATTTGGTAAACAGGCGCTCCTGAAAATCCTGCGGGACTCCGGGACCTTGATCCCGCACCTCGATCCGGACCTGATGTGCCTGATTGATAACAGCGATATCAACCTGCCCGCCGCCGGGGGAAAATTTGACGGCATTGGAAAGCAGGTTTGACAGAACCTGAACCAGACGCTGGGCATCGACCCGTACCAGAATGTCTTCCACCGGCTTCAGCAGGCAAAATTCAACGTTGAACTGACGGGCGTAGGCCTGGTTGCTTTCAATGGCCTGTTCAATAATCGGCAGCAGTTCCTGCAGGACCATGTCGAAACGCATTTTACCAGCGGCGATTTTATCCATATCCAGCAGATCGTTAATGAGATGGCCCAGGCGCTGGCTGTTTTTGTAGGCTACCGCAATCAGCTCTGACGCCTGAGGGGGAATACTGCCGACGGCGCCGCCGGCAATCAGACCGAGGGCGCCACTGATCGAGGTGAGGGGAGTACGAAGTTCATGGCTGACGGTAGAGACAAACTGGTTTTTCAACTGCTCGATCCGTTTCTGTTCGCTGATATCCCGGTTGGTGCCGATTATCCGGTAGGCATTTCCGGTGGTGTCACGCAGGGTAATGGCATTGGCTTTGATCCAGCGAATTTTGCCGTCCGGCAGTTGGATCCGGAACTCACTGTCAAAGGCGATATCCTCAGTAATCGTCTGTTGCAGTGCCCGGTTGACCTGGGCCAGATCCTCCGGGTGGACCCGGCTCTGCCAGACCTGATGGAGATCAGAGCCGGAAGCGGAAGGGACAGCGTACAACTTGTACATATTATCGTCCCAGATCATGTGCCCGGTTGCGATGGCATAGTCCCAGATACCGATACCGGTTCCCGATGTTGCCAGGTAGAGACGCTGCCGTTGTTCTTCACGGGAGCTTAAAAGGCGGTTAAACGCTTTTACCAGTTTGCTGACTTCGTCGTTGCCGGTTACCGGCAGGGGCTCAAAGGGACGACGTTCCGTCGTCATGGCGTCGATTCCCTCGACGGTTTCACGCAAGGGGAAGAGCATCCGTACCAATCCCCAGAACAAGAACATTCCATAACCGAAGAGCAGCATAAAGGCTGCCAGCAGAATGTTTCTGATGATGAGCTCAATAGGGGCCTGGATGAGTTTTTCCGGGTACGTTTTGACGATGACCCAGCCCATTTCCGGCAGGGTGGCGCTGGCGTATAACAAGCGGACGCCGTCTGTAGTGGCTACGGTGCCGGAGGGGGTGCCGGAAAGGGCGGCATCGATGACCGGAATCACGCCCGCATCCGGAATCGGTTCCATGGCCAAAGAGAAATCATGAGCGGTGACGATGATTTTGTTGTCCGGGTCGAGGATATAAAATTGTTCATCGGAATGGGCCAGATCGGTCATCGGGATGAGGAAGTTGTCCTCTTCGAGAAAGGTAATACCGATCAAAAAACCGATGACCTCATCCGTGTCGGCAATGATCGGTACGTTGATAAAGAAACTTGGCCTGCGGGCATGGGTGGCAATCAAGGGGCGGGTGACCACCGGCTGGCGGGTCTCCCTGGCGATACGCAGATGGTCGCGGTGAGAGATGTCGAGCCCGATGCGGCCACTGCCGGCCGGCGCTTCTCCAACGCCAATCCCTGCCGCGTCCGTCACCATCAGGCCGCCATTGAAGGATTGTTGTACCAGGACAATACCGTCAAGAAAATCAGCCATGGACTGCTGGTCAATCAGCTGTCGACCAGTGTGCAGAAACGGTATCAATTTCACCAGCAGGTTGGTTCTCTCAGCCAGGGCCTTGTTCGAATAATCGACGATTATTTCTGCTTTTTCCTGCTGTTCCCTCAACATGAGGCCCCTGACATTATCGGACAGAGCCAGGTGAATGTAGGCAGCCAGCAGTCCCGCCGACAAGGCAAAACCGATAATGGTCATGATCAGGATACGCTGAATTATGGTCAGATTGCGAAACACGAAAAACCTCGCTACTGGTTTGAATTAGGTTGATGGCGCATCGCAACTGCGCATATTCGTCGATAATCAGAATAATTACGAAATGTGTCACTTTACCACGATTCTCGTGATGAATTAAAAGCATTTTAGGTGCAGTAACCCCTGCGACAAATGCGATACGACCATGGAATATGTTGTATTAAAATAACAGTTATGGTTTTCTGATTAAATGCTTTCAGGTTGATGCTGCCGGGCTGTTGACGCTGGGCAGACACTCTGCCATCCACATATGTCATCCTACCTGCCGTTAAAGGGGGACGTAGAACGTGCTTAATATCCTTCGCGGAGTGAAGGCAGTAAGCTGCCTGATTGTACTCTCTTTTTTCTGGTGGGTGCCGGCACTTGCTGCTGTTCCTGATTTTACTGCGGAAGAGAAAACCTATATAGAGAACAATCCAGGGGTTCGTATCGGTGTCGTTGCCGATGACGAACCCTTTTCTTT
>CALFFB010000018.1 GCA_937958075.1 uncultured Geobacteraceae bacterium
TCCACCGGATACCCTGTCTTCTCGGCGATAACCTCCAGCAACGCTGTCGTCACCTGGCCGCTGTCCACCCCGGTCACAGCCGGTGAGGCCGTACCGCCGGCAGCAGCCGTCGCAACACCAGTCCCCTGCTGCAGATGCTCGACAATCTGCCCCAGGGTCTGCAGAACACCCAGATCCTCCGGACGCACCGCCGGCAGCTCCGGCAGACGCTCCTGCAGGGCGGAGAGGATCTCCACCCGCTTGATGGAATCGATGCCCAGATCAGTGTCCAGGCTCATGGACAGTTCCAGCATCTCCACCGGATACCCTGTCTTCTCGGCGATAACCTCCAGCAACGCTGTCGTCACCTCATCCGCATTAACAGCAGAGTCCTCTGGTTGCGGTTTTATCGGGGTCGGTGTTGCTATATCGGGATGTGAGACGGGCGTTTTTGCAACCGCTGGAGCCGATACCGATGCAGAAACAGGCGTGGTCGTCGCTGCTCCCACCGACTCGGAAACAGTATGGAGGCGCGTTGTCCGGGCGGAGGGTTCGCCGACAAAATAGCGTCGCTGTTGCTCGATCAGCTGCATGAAGGATTGGGTAGCAGCCTGCTGCCCTTCGAGAAACTGCTGATGCAATCTGGCCGTCTGCTGCTGCATCGACTGCAGGGCCTCAATGTTCTGCTGCGTCAAACGCAAGGCTTCCGTTGCCGCAGACGCATCCACAGGGACGCTCGCCTGCCGCGGCTGCTGCTGATGGGCACCGGCAGGCCGATGATCATGTTGCTCAAAAGAGGTCATTGATTTTTTTCCTGTAGGCTGATCCGTAACGGTTATATCCTTATCCTTCGCCTCATTTTCAGGCTTTCTCGGGGGTCGCGCTTGGGGTTTACGGAAATAGTTCGCACCGGTCAGGGTCACGCTCAAACGTTTTTTTCCGGTTTCGCGGGGTTCCGGAGCAACAAAATCTTCATCCCAGCGGGTCAACAGCACGTCCTCCCCCAGAGCCGCGACCCTTGCCAGCACCCGGGCCAGATCAAGCATGCCGGAGTGCTTTCCGGCGCCGGCATCCACCGCCATTGTCTGAACCGCCTGCTCACCCAGAATGGCCTTGACCATGCCCGTCAGCCGGGCGCCCGGTCCGACCTCGATGAAGATGCTGACGCCGGCCTCGTACATGGCCCGGATTTCATTGACAAAGTTGACGGGTTCCGCCAGCTGCCGCGCCAGCAGATGCCTGATCCGTTGCGGGTGGTGTGGATAGGTCTGCGCCAGGGTATTGGAATACACGGGAATCCGGGGTTCCGCGACCTCCATAGCCGCCAGCCGGCGGGCGAAGGGCTCCGTCGCGTCAGCCACCAGAGGGCTGTGAAAAGCCGCCGACACGGTCAGGGGTGTCGCTGCAAGACCGCGCTTCTGCAACAGCCCGTGGGCTTTGTTGATCTCCTCGCTGCTGCCGGACAGAACCCCCTGACGGGGAGTGTTCCGGTTGGCCAGGACCAGATCAAGGTGATTTTCTTCAATAAAGGCTTCAATCTCGTGCAGGGGAGCGCTGACCGCGAGCATGGTCCCGCGTTCCCTGTCGCCGGCGGCCATCAGTTCTCCCCGCACGCGGGATAAGCGCTGCAGGTCCTCACGGGAAAGGACACCGGCGGTCGCCAGCGCCACCAGTTCGCCATAGCTGTGACCGGCGCTGGCCTCCGCTCTGATCTGGAAAGACTCAAGCACTGCTGTCGCCGCGCTGTTCACGGCGCCCAGGGCCGGCTGGGCGACTTCGGTAGAGCGCAGCGCGGCCGTTGCCGCAGCGACCTGGGCCGCATCCCGCAGGGGCTGTGGATAGATCAGACCGGTCAAGGTGTTTGGCGGCATGCCGGTCTGTTCAGCATAGACCCGGTCGGCCTCGGCAACGGCGGTCATGTACTCCGGAAAGTGCAGGGCCAGATCCTTGAGCATGAAGGGATATTGAGCCCCCTGCCCCGGATACAAAAAGGCGATTTTGCCCCTGGTACTGCTTGCGCAGAAGAAGACTCCGTCCGGTGTCTCGCACAGTTCGGAGCTCTGCCCTTCAAGCAGCTTCATGGCGTTGCCCAGCTGGCCGGCGCGATCCGTGGTGTGCTGCTCAACCACCAGCAGCAACCGGCAGGCCGCGTGGTTATCGAAAACCATGCGCTGCTGTCCGGCGAAGGCACGCAGTTGCCGCCAGTCACCACCAACGGGCATGGCCTGCAGCTGCTCTTTGAGGGCCGCACGATCCGCCCCGCAAAAGGGTATAATCTGCACCTCTGCCGGCCAGTCCACCTGAGCCTTGTCCGACTGGTATTCTTCCAGCAGGCAATGGAAGTTGCTGCCGCCGAAGCCCAGGGCGCTGACCCCGGCGCGGCGCGGATGGTCCGCTGCCGGGAACCAGGGGCGCGCTTCGGTGTTGACGTAAAAGGGGGTTGTTGCTGTCCTCAGGCTGGCCGGAACCTGCCTGACCTTGATGGTTGGCGGCAACACCTTGTGATACAGGGCAAGGCTCGCCTTGATAAGTCCGGCGGCGCCGGCGGCGGCCTTGGTGTGGCCGATCTGAGACTTGATGGACCCCAGGGCGCACCAGGGCTTGTCCGCTTCCCCGAATACCCTGGTCAGGGCCGATACCTCAATGGCATCCCCGACCTTGGTGCCGGTGCCGTGCCCCTCTATCAGCTCAATGGTATCGGGCGTCACGCCGGCCTGCTCGTAGGCCCGCTGCAGGGCCAGGCACTGACCTTCCGCGTCAGGTTCGTAAATGGCCGCACCGCGACCGTCACTGGAGGCTCCTATCCCCTTGATCACCGCATAAATCCGGTCACCGTCGCGGCGGGCGTCGGCGAGCCGCTTCAGTACCACCACCCCCAGGCCTTCGCCCAGAGTGGTGCCGTCAGCGTCATCGGAATAGGGTTTGGCGTGACCACCGGGGGACAAAGCCGGAGTCTTGCTGAAGCAGGTATACATGAAGATATCATTGAAGGTATCGACCCCGCCGGAGATGACCATATCCGAACGGCCCGTCGCCAGTTCCAGCGCCGCCAGATTGAGGGCGCTCAGGGAGCTGCCGCAGGCTGCGTCGACCACACAGTTGGTGCCGCCAAAATCAAAATGCTTGCTGATGCGTCCGGCGACGACATTTCCCAGCAGGCCGGGGAAGGAGTTTTCCTGCCAGGGCACATAGGAAGCGGCGATCCGCTCCATAACATCAGCAGCCACCTCATCGGCAACCCCGGCATCCTTGAGGGCCTTGCGCCAGTGGGGGTGGCCGAGACGGGCGCCCAGGGGGATCACCAGCTCCAGGGTGCCGGTGACACCGAGGATGACACTCACCCGCTCCCGGTCATAGGCCTTGCCGTTGCCGTAGCCGGCGTCCTTCAGCGCCTGGTCGACGGTGAGCAGCCCGAGCAGCTGTGAACTGTCGGTGGCCTCAAGGGCATTGGGCAGAATCCCGTAGTCCATGGGGTTGAACTCCACCGGAGACAGAAATCCCCCCATTTTCGCGTACACCTTGTCGGCCGCCTTGGGATCGGCATCAAAGTAATCCTCCGGCCGCCAATGGCTTTCCGGCACTTCGGTAATGGCATCCACACCGGTCTTGATGTTGGTCCAGAACTGACGTGGGTTGTCCGCCTGGGGAAAAAGACAACCGAGACCGATAACGGCGATGGGTTCCATGGCCTGAGGCGGCCCTTGCGGCGATGTCGAAACAGGTTTCAACGTTGATACTCCTTGATACTTGCCGGTGGTAAAGGGGCGTCCAGCCGGCTGTCGAGCAGACCGTCACGCCACTGCTGCCGCAACAGGCGCCCTCGCTGTAACACGGCTGCGCCGAAAAGAATATTCATGGCAACGGGAACAACCCGGCGGGCGGCGCAGGGTTCGAGAAAACTCCCCCTGACCCATTCATTGAAGGCGCCCATGGATGGCCCGCACCAGATCTGATAATCGATACGCCGCTGCGGATCGCCATTGTTCGCCCACACCGGCGACTGGCCGAGGTACCAGCGGAACACCAGCGCCATCTTGTATTTGGGATCAGCTTGTGCCTTGTCAATCTGCCGGGGATCACGTACGGCAAAATAGGCCCGCGTCTGCTCCCAGATGGTCGTCAACGGAGCCTTGAAGAAAGTTTCTTCCAGTTTTTTGCGTTCGGGAACAGGCAGCTCGTCAATACTGTTATAGGCGCGATAGAGTTCGTACAATTTATGGGCACGGATAGCAAACATGGTGCCGCGCTTGACCACCTGTACCTTGACCCCCATCTCAAACATGTCGCCCGATGGCGCCATGGTGATATCCGCCTGCCGCGTTTCCGCGAGCATCTGCCGGACGGCGTCACAGGTGCCCGATTCAACACACGCCTGATTGATGGTGCCGGTCACCAGGTAATCAGCGCCCATGGCAAAAGCGGCGGCAGCAGCGGCCGGGGTGGCAATGCCACCACCCAGACCGACGCGCAGGGGCGTCGCATAGCGGTGCTGCAGTTGCGCCTGATTTTTCTGCGCCAGCAGGGTCGGGAACAGGGACATGGCGGGACGATTATCCGTATGCCCACCGGAATCGGCTTCAGCGGTGACGTCCTGGGCCATGGGTATAAACGCGGCAAGCTCGGCCTGCTCGTGGGTCAATTCGCCCTTTTCCACCAGCTGGCGCACCAGTTTTTCCGGCGGCGGCGCGAAAAAGCGGGCGGCGACCTCCTCGCGCGACACCTTGGCGATAATCCGGTTGGGAGCAACTATGTCACCAGCGGCATTGCGATGAAGTCCGTGGGTCCGATAGCGCACCAGCGGCAGGGTCAACCCGAGAAAAGCGGACGCCTCAATGAGCCGTACCCGGCGGCGCAGGTAGAGATCGACCAGGGCATTTTCCAGCTCCGGCTCGCTGGGGCTGTGAATCAGATTGAGCCCGAAAGGAAGCGCCGGAGTCGCCTGTTGCAGTTCATCAAGTGCCTGTTCCACAACTTCCAGGGACAAACCTGCCGAACCGAAAAAGCCGAGCATGCCCGCTTCACCGAAGGCCTTGACCATGGCAACGGAGCTGATGCCCTTGGCCATCGATCCGCCAAGGTACGGATAAGTCAAACCGTGATCAGCACAAAAATCGCGATTCCCCAGGCTTTCCAGAGGCACCGGCGGCACCACGGCATGCACCGTACCCGGTACCCGGCTGACCGCATCCATGGCAGCACCCGACCACAGCTGCGTCCGGTCGCGGTCACGGGTGACGAGCAGCGGCCGCTGAAGACGCCGCAAGGCCTCCGTCAGCTCGGTGGCCGCAAGGGATTGCACAGCACTGATGTCGGCATCGGGAGAAGACGTATGCTCGGAAGCGGATAAGGTCACCTATGGCTCCTGCAGGGATTCAAGGACAGATTGAATGTCATCGACAATTTTTTTCGGGGTGGAAGCCCCGGCGGTCAGGCCGATCTTGTGATAACCGCGTAACGTGTCAAGAGGCAGTTCAGCCGCCGTTTCGACATGAAGGGCACGGGTGCCGTGGGACTCAATGACCTGGGCCAGGCGCCTGGTGTTGCTGCTGTCATAGCCGCCGGCGACGACCATGAAATCCACCTGCTCGGCGATGCGAATGGCTTCCCCCTGGCGCTTCTTGGTCGCATCGCAGATGGTATGCAGCACCACCAGATCGAGCTCGTCCTGACGGGAGAGACAGGCGCTGATCTCATCGAAAATAGTACGATCCTGGGTCGTTTGCGCTGCCAGACAATAGTTGCGGGACACCTCCAGCCGCAGCCGGCGGCATTGTTCCAGGCTGTCGAACACCAGGGATTCGCCGGCCGCGTAACTGAGCAGACACTTTACCTCCGGATGGGTCTGTTCACCGTACAAAAGCAGGGTGCGTCCGGCGCTGGTGCTCTGCTCAATGAGCAGACAGGCCTCTTTCACCTTGGGGCAGGTCGCATCGACAACTTCAATACCGCGATCCCCCAGGGACTGCTGAATGGTTTTGGGAATGCCGTGTGCCCGCACCACCACAACCGCGCCGTCGGGTATTTCATCCGGCGATTCCACGGTGATAATGCCGCGCTGTGAATATTCCGTCACCACTTGCGGATTATGAATAATCGAGCCGAGAATATAGATGCCGACCGTAGACCGTTTCTGTTCGATCACTTCATCAAGTTTGCGTAACGCCAGACTGACCCCCATGCAGAAACCGGCGCTTTTAGCCCGTACAAGTTCCATGGTTTGTCCTTCATCAACCCGGTGATGACATTGACCGTACCGGCGCTGAGATCTCACTTTCGCCGCGTAAACAAAACAAGCATTTTGTCATTAACAGGTTATTGATAGCAAGCATTACCGATCAATTTTTCGTCAGAGAGGGGCAAGGTTCGGCACAGCGGAAGCTGATCTGATTCAATCAAGGGGCAGGTATTCCACACGGACAATCTCCAGTATCTCCCTGCCGGCGGGCGTCAGAACCGTCACTTCGTCCCCCTCGCAAGCGCCGAGGAGTGCCTTGCCGACAGGGGAAAACCAGCTGATACGGCCGCGTCCGGCATCCATCTCGTCACCACCGACAAGGCTGTAGCTGCGTTGCTGCCCGGCCACGTTTTCTACCGTTACCGTTGCTCCGAAAAGGATACGATCACCGGCGCGCGTCCCCTGCTCCACCGGGTCAACGATAACCGCCGTGTCCAGCTGGCCGGTCAGATGGCGAATCTTCCGGTCAATTTCACGCAGACGTTTTTTACCGTAGTGATAGTCGGCGTTTTCCGAACGATCTCCGTTGGATGCCGCCCAGGCCACGGTATCCACCATGGCCGGACGTTCCGTGTAGAGCAGATCCTTCAACTGCGCCCGCAGCCGCTGGGCACAGGCCGGGGTCATGTAGTTTTTTCTGACGTCACTCATTCTCGATTTATAATTCCATCGTTCGATAATATCTACTGCTCTGCAGAGACTTGTATTTCCCAATCCAAGGGCCGCTTTTCGTCATCCCTGACCGCTAGACTGTCGCCATCCAGGCGACAGACACCCTTGTCATGGGAATCACAAGCCCCTGCCTGGCATAGGACAGAAAAAATCAGGATTCTTCGTCCTGTGATAATTCCTCCAGCATGGCTTTGGCAAAGTTCTTTGAGCGTCCGCCGGGCGCCATCATTCCGTAGGCCATGGATTCAAGGAGTTCATCTTCCGTTGCGCCGTTGTCCTTCGCGACCGCGAAGTGTTTTTTCAGTCAGTCGGGGCAGCGCACCGCCACTGCACAGGCGACCCGGATCAATTCGCGGGTTCTGATGTCCAGTACTTCAGGGTACTCGAAGTCGAAAAACTTTTTACGCAGTTTCATTGTTCAGCCTCCTGGTCAATGTTGGGGAAACTTGCGACTGAAATCTTCCTCCTCTTCCGGACTGCCGATGAGAATCAACCCGACCCCTTCCTCCAGCACGGTTTCCGGAGGTGGTGAGACAATAGGATCGTCCGACCCCGGAACCTCAATAGCAACGATCGAACAGCCGGTTTTGGGGCGAATCTGTGAATCATTGATAGTCAGACCGGCGAGGGACGCCGGCAGGGGCGTGCGAAACACATCGATCCCTTCCGTCAGGAAGATACTCTCCTTGCCCTCCAGCACGTTATTGAGAATATTCGCACCGACGGAGGAGTTGGACACAACAAAGTCAGCGCCGGCAGCGTAGAGCTGGTCGACATTCTCCTCATTATTGGAGCGGGCGACAATGCGCATGTGCGGTCGGTGGCGACGGCTGGCCAGGGTCAGAAAAATATTGGTGCTGTCGTCATTGGTGGTCACGATCAGCCCCTTGGCCTCCTCGATGCCCGACTCCAGCAGCAGATGATGACTGGTCGCGTCGCCGATGACCGAAATATGATCCATGCAATCCGGATTGTTTTTCTGATCGATGATAACAAAGGGGATGTTCCGACGTTCAAGATAGTTGGCGGCGCTGCAGCCGATGCGTCCGTGGCCCAGAACCATCACCCGATCAAACTCATCCTTGTCCTGCGTGTACTGCTCAAGGGCGTGCAACTGCTCGCGGGTCCCGGCCAGCACCATCAGCGCCTTCGGTGACAGCACACTGTCCGCCTGGGGCACAGTAAAAACGCCCCGCTCCCACAAACCGATGACCGCCAAACCGGTGCGTTGACGGATCTGCGCCTGCGCCAGAGTCTGACCGACAAATTGCGTCGACTTGACCGGCATCTCGGCAATCATCAGCTTGCCGAAAGCATCAAGGATATGCGCCGTCGCCCCCAGGGTCGTCGCCCGTGACGCCAGGTAGCTCCCTAGAATCCGCTTCAACGGAATAGCGCGGTTGGCTCCGGCCAGTCGCAACAGATCACTGCGCTCCGATTCATCGACCAGGGTGGCGATAGGCGTGTCACAGAAAGAGCGAATGGTCAGACAGATATTGGTGTTCAGTGGGTCGGACAGATTGGCGATAACGTGGCGCGCCTGTGCCACCTGAATCCCTTTAAGAAAATGCACATTGGTCGCACTGCCGACCACCACCCGCAGCCCTTCATCTTCAAGACGAATGGCCTGCTCAACATCAGCGCAGACCACCACATAAAAGGTATTATGGCTGACCAGCTTACGAATCAGGGCGCGGGTGATCATGTCATAACCGAAAATAATCACATGATCCCTGACCGTGTCGTCCAGAATCGATTGCGGATGATAACGCAGCCGGTGTTCGATCCAGGGGGCAAGAAACAGACTGACCATGCCGAAGGGCAGCAGAATCAGCATGAACACCACCCCGGAAAAGGTCACAATGGCGGAGAAGAGATGACCGGCGCTGGTAGTGAATACCAGATCGCCGTAACCCAGGGTACTCATGGTCACCAGAGTCCAGTAGATACCGGTGATAAAGGAGTAATGCTTCTCCTCGAACAGCTCCATAAAAACGACAAACAGCCCTGAGTAGACAGCAATCATCAGGGCCAGAAACATAAAATAAATGATGAGTATTTTCAGGTTTTTCCGCGCTTCACCGCGCAGAAAATAGGTAAATTCATTAAGGGGCAGTTTCATAAGCATCCGTTACAACTTAAGTTTAGAGTTTCGTGATCTTTGTAAATTTGTCAAAGTTGACATAA
>CALFFB010000019.1 GCA_937958075.1 uncultured Geobacteraceae bacterium
TTCAATACTCCTTCAGTTCCCGGTAGAGGGTATTGCGCTCTACGGGGATCTTACCGGCCTGCCGGATCATCTCGATGAGTTGCTGCTTGCTGAGAACCTGCGGCGAATCAGCGCCGGCGTCGTGGCCGATATGTTCCTCGACGACGGTACCGTCCATGTCATTGACCCCGAAACACAGGGCGACCTGGGCGATTTTCAGCCCCAGCATGACCCAGTAAGCCTTGATGTGCTGAAAATTATCGAGATAGAGCCGGCTGATAGCCAGGGTCTTCAGGGCATCGACACCGCCAACCCCCCTGGCTCCGGGGACCCTGGTGTTATCCGGCTGAAACGCCAGGGGGATGAAGCTCTGAAAACCGCCGGTGCGGTCCTGCAGCTCCCGCAGCAGGCGCAGGTGCTCCACCCGATCGGCGGTACTTTCAACATGGCCGAAGAGCATGGTGGCGTTGCTGCGCAGACCGCAATTATGCACGGTCTCGGTGATCTCCAGCCAGCGCTGACCACTGATCTTCTCAGGACAGATTCTGTCGCGTACATTCTGACCGAGGATTTCCGCGCCGCCGCCGGGCAGGGAGTCGAGTCCGGCCTCTCTTAAAGCGGTCACCACATCGATGATGGTGCGACCGCTGATGCGGCAGAAATAATCGATTTCAACAGCGGTAAAGGCCTTGATATGGAGCTGTGGTGCCACCTCTTTGATGGCACGCAGCATGTCGAGATAAAATTCGAAGGGCAGATCGGGGTGGAGTCCGCCGACGGAATGAATCTCCGTAGCACCGGCGGCAGCGGCTTCTGCGGCTTTGGCGCGGATTTTCTCCAGATCGAGGGTAAAGCCGCTCGCATCGCCGGTTTCGCGGGCAAAGGCACAGAAGGCACACTGATTGACACACAGATTGGTGTAATTGATATGCCGGTTGACATTGAAATACACCCGGTCGTCGTTCTTGCGCTGATTGACTCTGGCCGCCAACTCCCCGATGGCCAGCAGGTCATGACTTTCAAAAAGAGCCCGGGCTTCTGTATCATCAATCCTGAGATTGCTTCCGACTTTTTCTCTGACCTGTTCGATAATATTTTTCATGGATGTCAACGTCCCCAGGGGGTAAATAATTGGTGCGCCACGCCAAGATGATCAAGGATTTTCCCGACGACAAAAGCAACCAGATCGTCCAGAGTCTGCGGCTGCTGATAGAAGCCGGGCATGGCCGGCAGGATCTGCGCCCCGGCTTGGGACAGGCGCAGCAGATTGTGCAGATGGATCTGGTTGAGGGGCGTCTCCCGCGGGACCAGCAGCAGTTTACGCTGCTCCTTCAAGGCCACATCGGCCACCCGCTCCAGCAGGTTGCCGGACAGACCGCCGGCGATCCTCCCGACGGTGCCCATGGAACAGGGGCAGATGACCACCGCATCGGGTGCGCTGGAACCACTGGCCACCGGTGCGAAGAAATCGTCGATGGCGGTAAAACCCAGAGCCTCTCCCCCTCTGAAATACTGACGCAAGGCCTCCTGGCAGGCCGACGGCTCAACCGGCAGGTCAAGGCCGATTTCATGGCCTATCACCTGACGACCGGCGCCGGTTATCAGCACCTGCACCTGTTTTTCGCTGTCAAGCAGGGCGTCGATCAGGCGCAAGCCGTAAATGGCTCCGGAAGCTCCGGTGATGCCGACAACGATGGAATTCATTGCTTCTGCCTCAGACCAGAACGTCGATCAGCGTAAACACAAAAATCGTCACGCTGATATAACCGTTCATGTTGAAAAAAGCGGCGTCAAGCCGGCTCAGGTCATCCGGACGGACCAGGCTGTGCTCATACAGCAGCATGGCCGCCACCACCAGAACTCCGAAAAAGTAGATCCACCCCAGGCCGCTGCCCGGCATGACCAGCAGCAGTAACAGGAGCATCAGGCCGTGAAAGATGCGCACCAGCTTGAAGGATTTGTCCTTGCCCAGACGTGACGGGATGGAATGCAGGCCGGCCTGCACATCATAGTCATAGTCCTGCAGGGCATAGAAGATGTCAAATCCGGCCACCCAGAACAGTACCGCCAGCCCCAGGGCAATCACCGGCCAGCCGATATCCCCGCGCAGGGCAACCCACGCCCCGACCGGAGCCGCGGCCAGGCAGATCCCCAGCACCACGTGAGCGTAATGGGTAAAGCGCTTGCAGTAAGCATACAGGATGAAAAAGCCCAGAGCCACCGGGGCCAGCCTGAAACACAGGGGGTTGAGCATCCAGGCAGCAAGGAAAAAGAAAAAGGTCGCCACCAGGACAAACAGCAGGGCCTCGACAACGGAGACCTTCCCCGCCGGGATGTGGCGCTCGGCCGTGCGTGGATTGGCCGCATCGATACGGGCATCGATCAACCGGTTCAGGCCCATGGCGGCACTGCGCGCGCCCACCATGGCCACACAGATCCAGAAAACCTGGCCAATGGATGGTGCCGCGCCATTGGCCACGGACGCCAGAATCACGCCCATCAGGGCAAAGGGAAAGGCGAAAACCGTGTGGGAGAACTTGATCATCTCCAGCAGGGTTTTCACCTTGGCAAAAACAAGATCTTTGGTCATGATTTGCTTCCTGAAATGTAACTACCCAGTACCTGATGGAATCTTTAAAAAGCCTGCAATGGGTATGTTTGAACGCTGCGAAAATTGTTTGAGGCGATAGACGAGTTCTTTTCGCAAGATAAAGCATGCCCATTGATAGACATAGGCGCTCGTTATGTTTAAGCAGAATAGTTATCCTGAAATATGCGTAAAAAACGTCCGGTGCCAATCTACACGTTCGGGGACATCTCCCACAAGGTATTTTCCGGTATAGGTTTCCGGCGGGAAACTCTGCTATCATGCCGTCCATGCCTGATTTTTTTTCCGAACATCCTTTTATCATGCTGTTTTTCATCAGCTTTCTTGCCGCAACCCTGCTGCCGCTGGGTTCCGAATGGCTCCTCGTCGCCCTGCTGCTCAGGGGCCTTGATCCCCTCATCCTGATCACCGTCGCCACCTTCGGCAATACCCTGGGAGGGGCTACCAATTATCTCATCGGCCGCTGGGGGAGCGACTGGCTGACCCGCCGCGTCCTGCGCATCGACGCCAACCAGCAGCGCCGCGCCCAGCGCTGGTTTGAACGCTATGGCAGCTATTCTCTGCTGCTGGCCTGGCTGCCGGTGATCGGTGATCCTTTGTGTCTGGTAGCGGGGACCCTGCGCACCTCCCTCCGGCGTTTTTTCCTGCTGGTCACAACCGGAAAAGCCCTGCGCTACAGCAGCCTGGCCCTGCTCACGCTGCAGGGTCTGGAACGGTTACCTTAAGATGACACCAACCCGCCTGTACACCCCGGCCTTTGCCGCTCTGTTTATTGCCAATATGTCCCTGGTGGCAAGCTTTGCCGCCTTTTTTCTGTTTCCCCTGTTTATTATCGACCATGGCGGCAGCGACGCCGATATCGGCATTATCATGGGCATCTTTGCTCTGGCCTCGGCCCTGTGCCGCCCCTGGATCGCCGACATGATCGACCGCATCGGGCGCAAGCGCAGCTACACCGTCGGCTCGGTAATCATGACCCTGATGCCCCTGCTGCATCTTTTTCTGCAGGGGGAAATCACCGCTTACTACCTGCCCTTACTGCTGTTGCGCATCGTCCACGGTATCGGCCTGGCCATCTGCTTTACCGCAGTCTTTACCTTTATTGTCGACCTGATCCCCGTCAACCGCCTCAATGAAGGCATCGGCATCTTCGGCACCTCCGGGCTCATCGGTCTGGCCACAGGGCCGTTGATTGCTGAACCGGTCATGCTGCACTTCGGCTACGGCGCCTACTTTCTGACTTCATCCCTTTTGGCCTGCGTGGCCCTGATCCTGCATCTGCCCGTAGCCGACCGACACCCTGAGGGCGCCTCTTCAGACGCATTGAATCCCTCTTTTTTCGCCCTGCTGCGCACCCGTAAACTGCTGGTCGCCGGCGGCCTGTCCCTGCTCTTCGGCATTGCCCTCGCGGCGACCGGCAATTTCATTGCGCCCTTTGCCCAGACCAGGGAGCTGAACTATATCTCCATCTACTTTTTTGCCTATTCCGCCGCCGCCGTCACCACCCGGATTGTCCTCGGACGTTTGGCCGACCGGGTCGGCGAAAACGCCATTATCCCCTGGGGACTTGCCATTGCCGCGGCCGGCCTGCTGCTGGTGCCCCTGATCCACTCCAACCTGCTGCTGCTGATCATCGGTTGCCTGTTCGGTGTCGGCCACGGGCTGCTGTTTCCGGCCCTGAACGCCATGGCCATTCGCGGTGAACCTTACGCCCTGCGCGGCAAGGTTACCGGCATCTTCACCGGCGGTATCGACAGTGGTGCCTTTATCGGCGCCCTGATCCTCGGTATGATCGGCGATGTGGCGGGCTACACCTGGCTGTTTATCAGCGCCGCGGCCCTCCTTTCCAGCGGCCATCTGTTACTGCGCTACCGTCTTCCACCGGAGGTCCCGCAATGAAGTTGAGTCTGAGTTACAAACTGGTGATCGGTTGCAGTTTGATCCTGCTCATCTCCCTGAGCACCACCTTCTACGTCATCAACCATCGTCAGCAGCAGCTGATTATCCGCCAGGCGGAAAACGAGGCGCGGGCCGTGTTTCAGCAGATTGTCATTATGCGCCGCTGGATTGCCGACCACGGCGGCGTCTTTGTTGAGCAGTTGCCCTGGGCGGTAGAGGGTCCCCTGCACGCGAAGGCAGGAGAGTCGCGTCATTACACCCGCAAGACTCCGGCCATGGTCACCAGGGAGCTGGTGGAATATGCCCGCGAGAGCGGCCTCTACTGGTTCCATATCACCAGCCTGAATCTGACCAATCCGGAAAACGCTCCCGACAGTTTTGAACGTACGGCCCTGCAGCGGTTTGAGCAGGAACCCCTGACCGAGATCATCTCCATGGACAGCCTCGGCACCACCAGCTTTCTCCGTTATATCTCTCCATTGTATGTGGAGGACGCCTGTCTCGGCTGTCATCAGGGTTATGATGTCGGTGATGTCCGCGGCGCCATCAGCGTCACCCTGCCCTTGAGCAAGGTCTTTGCCGAGGCGACGGCCAACCGCAATCTGATGTTCGGCTCCATGATCCTGCTGGTGATTTTTTTAAGCAGCACCCTGCTCTTTTTTCTGCGGCGCATGGTGCTCAATCCGGTGACCAGACTGTCCGGATCCATCTCCCGCTTTTCGGAAAACCAGCCACCGCCCAGGGGAATTATTCGCAGCGGCGATGAATTCGAGGACCTCTCCCGCGCCTTTGAAGAAATGGCCGGCCGGCTGGTGGACTATCACCAGGGACTGGAAGAAAAGGTCCGGGTGGCGACCGCTGAACTGCAGCAGCTCAATGACCAGATCCGCCGCGCCAGCGAGCGCAAATCCGACTTTCTGGTGCGTTCCGCCCATGAACTGCGGACGCCTCTGACCTCCATCAAGGGGGCGATGGAATATATCACCAGCCGCATGCAGCAGACCGCCGACAAAAGCACGCCGCCGGATGACCTGCTGGAATTTTTCCGCATCATCCATAAAAATACCGACCGTCTGATCCGCATGGTCACGACCATGCTCGACATCGAGCATATCGAGATGGGCGCCGATGGCGCGCTGCACAAGCAGCCCGTTGATATCGCCGGACTGATCCGTGAGTCCGTGGCCGCCATGACTCTGGATGCCGGCAAGCGGCACATCAGTTTCCGCGTCAATGAGCAACCCCTGCCGATTGTTGCCGCCGATGGTGATCGTATCCGTCAGGTCCTCATCAACCTGCTGGCCAACGCCGTCAAGTTTTCACCGGAACAGGGGACGATCACCATCGATATGCGTGCCGACAGTGAATGGATCAGCGTGACCGTGAGTGATGAAGGAGAAGGTATTGCACAGGCGCAGCGCGAACAGGTCTTCGAGCGCTTTGTCCGTTACGGAAACAAGGAGGGAAGTGGCCTGGGGCTGGCCATCTGCCGTGCCATTATTGAGGCGCACGGCGGCGACATCAGTGTTATTGAACCGGCAACAGCCGGCGCCTGTCTGAAATTTACCCTGCCGTTAACAACCGTGAATCCGTGAGGTGAAACCCATGCCCAACGAACACCCCGTAAGCCTGCTGGCGATTGATGACGACGAAGATATCCTGATCATCCTCAAAGCCAATTTAAGCCTGCACGGTTTTGAGGTTACCACTGCCTCATCCCTGACGGCAGCCCGCACCCTGCTGGCGTCCTTTACCCCGGCCCTGATCCTCCTCGACCTGACCCTGCCCGATGGTGACGGCCTTGATTTCTGTCAGGATCTCAAGCAGGACAACCCGAGACTTCCCATCATCATGCTCACCGCCAGGGATAAACTCCAGGACAAGATTGTCGGCCTGGAAACCGGTGCCGACGACTATGTGGTCAAACCCTTCGCCACCAGTGAGCTGCTGGCCCGCATCCGCGCCCGCCTGCGCCAGAGTGAGCCTGTCGTCCGGAGCGGCACCACCATCCGCTGCGGCGATCTGGTTGCCGACCTCGACAATCACCAGGTCACCCGGCGCGGCGAGGCGGTTCCCCTGACACCAAAGCAGTTCCAGCTGCTTGCCTATCTGCTGGAAAATTGTGGACGGCTGGTCACCCGCGAAGACATTCGCCGGGCTCTGTGGAAGGATTCTCCCATTTATTCCTGGAGCCGCGTCATCGACGTTCACATCCAGCACCTGCGCCAGAAACTCGAAGATGACGCCACCGCTCCGCAATATATCGTCACCGTGGTCGGCCAGGGCTACCGGCTGGAGAATCATCCCGGCGCAGGATAAAAAAACCCCCGCCTCCGGTAACAGAAGCAGGGGTTTTTGCGGTCTTTCCGTAAGACAGCCAGATACGAGATACCTAGATACGCAGTCGTGACCCTTTCTGTCGCAGGTCCTTCAGCTTCAGGGTATGGCCGGCATCATGGCAGCCCATACAGCTGTCGGCGGCCTTGATGTATTCATCGTGCCGCGCCTTGAAATGCGGCAGCATCGTCGTCAGTTCTTCGGTCATGTGACAGGCGACACAGTTGTCCTGAATCTTGTCCGTATAGCTGGGCAGATTGTCCCGATGGGGGTCTACCTGGTCCGTCAGGGTCAGGTAAACCTTGCGCATTCCTGCCGTTTTATCCTTGAACGTACCCTTGGTATGACAGGCGATGCAACCGATATCCGGATGCTGGCCATGATCCCACGAAACCTTCTCATAGGCATGGCAGGTAACACAGAAATTATCCGTCGACGTTTTCGCGGCCAGGCCCCAGGTTCCGATAAGAACCACAGCAAGCACGACCACGACCACGATCCAGACGATTGAGCTTTTTTGTTTCATAAGTTACTCCCTTTCAGCAGAGATGCCACCAGGGGCACCTCTGCCGACTGGTTAATCGTTGTGTCGTTACTGTGATTACTTTTCGTTAACGCGCTTGTAGCCATTCCATACCAGGTCAGCCTCGGGCAGCAGGGGCAGATAACCAAGCCACGGATGGGAATCCAGATGCTTCTGGCTCTGCTGCAGTTTGCGGCTGTGCTCCATGATCGGCGGAACCAGTTCGGCTATGGGCTTGTCAAGAGCTTCCGCAATAGCGTAATCGGTGGCGCGGATGGCGAGCTGGGTAGCCTCGTCACTGTACTGCTGCGAGTAGGCAAGGGTCTCCAGGGCTTTGCTCGGATTGTGGAAACCGGCACTGTTTTCCGCGGAAACATAGTCCCAGTACATCTGCCCCTTGCGCACCAGATTGCGGGCTTCGTTCAGGATGGTATTGTTTTGCGGAGACAGATTCTCATATTCGGCAGCCATGCGCACCGCTTCGTGGGCGCGGACCGATTTCTCCTGGGCGATCATCAGCTGATTCCAGACTTTCTCCTGATGGAAGACCACCCGATCCTTCATGAACTCAGTCGTTTTATCGCCATGACACTCCATACAGGCACTCATGCCGACGTCACTCTTCAGCGGTGAGGTCCAGTGGTGTGACGAGATGGTGGCCGGGCCCGACTTGACCCGCGGCATGTGACAATCAGCACAGGACACACCGTTAGCGCCATGAACGCTGTCAGAGTACATTTCATATTCTGGATGCTGCATCTTGATCATCGGGCTTTTTGAAACAGCGTGGGTCCAATCGACAAAGGCACCGTTGAAACCATCCGGACTCGGCTGACCATTGCTGTAGAATTCCCACATATCCGCCGGATTCATCCCCTCGTCCCAGGGGAAGTGCGGCTTGGCAGCAACGCCATGGACGCCGGTCTCGAAGTAGTACTCAACGTGGCACTGGGCACATACCAGGGACCGCATTTCGTTACGGGAGGCCTCACGCCAATCTTTGCCCTGACGCTTGAGCGCTTCGTCAAGAGGGACGCTGGTAATGGCCAGACGCATGTTGTTTTCCTGGTCATGACAGTTGGTACAGCCGATGGAATTCATCTTCCCATCATGAGCCGGACGGTAGTAATGAACTTCGGATGACCAGAAGGCATCACCGAAAGCATTGACAAAGTCAGGAATGGTATTGGTTTTACAGTTGATACAGGTTGCCGGCAATCCACCCTTTTCACTGTAACGATTGATCCGGTCGATCTTGAACAGATCATCAAAAGCATAGGTATGGCCGCGAGCACGATCATACTGATAGCTGAAGGCATAGCCGAGCCACAGGTTTTTCAGATAGGGCTGGCAGTACTTGTAGCCTTCCGGCAGGGGGCTCAGGCAGTCATGCTTGCGATGAGGTACCGAACCGCCATATTCGGTCATCTGGGTATCGTCGTTATTCTGCAGATAGGTCTGATACTGGGGCAGATTCTTGAACTTCAGATTGCTCTGGTGGCTTAAATCAACTTTCTGAACCGCATCGAAAGTGACCTCGGCAACAGCAACTGAGCCTGCAGCCAGAAGCAGCATAACTGTTAATGCAATGATTTTTTTCATCGTTTACCTCTTTTCATGTCAAATTGAGTTGATACGTGGCAGCGATGGACGCCGGTTACCTGCTTGATTTCGTCATCACCTCCTCGATGAAAGTTGGACGTCCGCCTGTTTTGGTAGAACACGTTTTTGCACTTTACTCATATC
>CALFFB010000020.1 GCA_937958075.1 uncultured Geobacteraceae bacterium
GGGAAACCGCGCCTGGCTACAGGCGGATGTGAATCTGCCGGGCCAGGGAGTCGTCGATGGCAAACTGGGAGTGGCCGACGTTGAAAATGAAGCTGGGAAAGGTCTGGGCCAGGGTGATCTTGCTGCCCGGAAGGACCCCCATGCTCATGAGTTTCTGCATCTTTTTGTCGTCACCGGCAGCAAGGTAGGCGATTTCACCGGAGGCACCGGCTTTCAGTTCGGTCATAGGCACAATGCCCGGAGCGCCCTGCTGGCGGGCCTGTTCGCAACACTCCCCCGGCGGGATGGGGTTGCCGTGGGGGCAGGTGTCGGGATGATTGAGCAGGGTGCAGAGCTTGGTATCGACGCCGCGCCGCAACAGATGCTCAAAAGCGCAGGCCTGCTCGTTGCCCTCCGTCCCCTGGATGCCGAGAACGTCCATCATCAGCCTTTCGGCCAAACGATGCCGGCGAACCGCCATGCGCGCCTCCTCCTGCCCTTCCCGGCGCAGATAGACCCGCTTGTCGCGCAGTTCGACATAGGCGCGCTGCACCAGATCCTTGAGAGCGGCTGCCGAGGCGTCGATCTCAAGGTCGGACAGCAGGCAACCGGCCTGCTCCCCCTCAACCGTCATCACCCATAGAGATTCGAGTATTTCTTCCGCTTTTTCCGATAAAGGTTCCATATCGTGTCCTTTTGCTGTGCCTACAGCCTTAAGGGCTATTGCTTGCCGGCCTGTTTTTCCAGCAACCGGCGCAAAAACTTGCCCGGCAGCGGATTCGGGTAACCGCACCAGGGGCAATGCAGCTTGCGACATCCGCCGAAACAGCTGCCGCAGGATTTCCGTTCGGGATCAACCTGATAGGGCGGCGGAATGTCGCGCTGGCAGAAACCGCATTTCATAACAGAAACCCGGTCAGGTTGAGGAATGTATTCAGTGTCCAGCCGGCGGCAAAGGCTACCAGCGTCACGAACAGAAAGATGATCAGGGCGATTTTCACCCCGCGTTCCTTGAGCATCACCAGAAACTGGGCGACACAGGGCACAAACAGGGTCAGGGTCAGGGCGGCCACGGTTAACTGCGCGGTCGTCAGGGCGCCGGCCATCTGCAGATCATAGAGACCGGCTGCGCCGAAATCCCGCCGGAAAAAACCGAAGACAAATGCCGTTGTCGCCCCCGTTGGCAGACCGATGGCGTGCACCACCGGGGCCAGAGCCGCGACCACCAGATCCAGAGCCTGGGTCATCTTCCCCGCCCACAGCACCACCGAAGCGATGACAAACAAAGGCAGGATCTCGAAAAAATAACTCTTCATCCGGGTCAGGGTCTTGATCGCCACGTTGGCAAGCTGCGGCGGCCTTAAGGGGGGAACCTCCATGTAGAAGACGGGTTTTTCACCGGGCATCAGCCGGTCAGCCAGCACCCCGACCACCATGAACACTACCACCAGGCAGAGAATCCAGGTCATCAAGGCCAGGGGCTGCACCGCAAGCAGACCGAGGATCACGCCCAGCTGGGCACTGCAGGGGATGACCATGGCCAGCAGCAGGGTGGAAATAATCCGCTCCCGTCGCGTTTCGAGGGTGCGGGTCACCAGGGTCGCCATGGTATCGCAGCCGAACCCCAGAACCATGGGGATCACCGCCCGGCCGGACAGGCCGATGAGCTTGAACACCCGGTCGATGAGCAGGGCCAGACGCGGCAGGTAGCCACTGTCCTCAAGGATGGAGAACACCAGAAAAAAGGAACCGACGATGGGCAGCACCAGGGCGACAGCATAACGGATACCCAGGGTCCAGATACCGTATTCACCGGCGACCAGCTCAAACAACCAGTTCGCGGTCAGGTACTTCTGAGCGGCATCGACAACAACAGGGTTGATGTGCTCCTCGAACAGCATCCCCTCAAGGAAGTCCACCAGGGTACCGGCACCGAACACACCGACAAACTGAAAGAGGCCGAAATAGATCACCAGCAACAGAATGGGCACACCGGTCAGGGGGCGTACCATCCACCGTGACAGTTTCTGCCCGAAACTTTCCGCATCCTGACGTTCCTGGGTGACAACACCATCCAGGAGCTGTCGACAGATGCGCCGGCGCTCCATACCGATCTGCAGATGCAGATCAGCCCGGCGGCGGAAACTGATCAGCCGCACCTGATCGAAAATCTCCTCGCTGGCCGCTGCGGCCTCCCCCTTTGTGACCAGCTCGCGGATGTCCTCGTCGCCCTGAATCAGCAACATGGCCACCGCCCGCCGGCTTAACCGGTAATCCCCCTTGAGGAGAGGCACGACAGCATTCAGGTCACGCTCGAGGTCCTCCTGATAGACAAAGGTTTTGTGGGGGCAGAAGCGATAGGCGTCGATGGCGGAATACAGCTCGTCAAGGCCGATCCTGCGTTTCATCACCGCGCCGATGACGGGTATGCCGAGCTGCTTCTGCAAGCGTTCTAAATCCAGCTTGAGCCCCAGACGCTGTGCCTCATCGAGGATATTGACCACCAGAATGACCGGCAGCCCGGCCTCGATAAGCTGCATGGTCATGGGCAGCATCCGCTCGATATTACGGGCATCGATGACATGGACCACGGCATGGGGGTGATGGGTCAGGAGAATGGTTCGGGCGACACGTTCCTCATCGGTGATGGGCATCAGGGAATACATGCCGGGGGTATCGAGAATCTGATATTTCCGGCCGGCAATGGTGCTGGTCCCCGACGACACCTCGACGGAGGTGCCGGGGTAATTGGAAACCGTGGAATAGGCTCCGGTCAAGACATTGAAGAGAACACTTTTACCGACATTGGGGTGCCCGACCAGAATAATCTGCGGGTGCTCGGTGTGCATTTCTGACATGGCTGGCAGTTATCTTTCCCTTGAAAATAAACTCACAAGACGGGCGCTAGACGATGGGCTCCGCTTAAACACACTTGGCACAGCGACCGTACAGTTCGTGGCGGTGGCTTTCGACGGTAAAGTTATAACGCGCGGCGATCTCATGCTGCAGGTGCTCGATACGAGGTTCGACAAACTCAATGATCGAGCCGCAGTGGGTACAGACCAGATGGTCGTGGTGGTGATCGCTGTGCACAGGCTCGAAACGGGTTTGGCCGTCACCGAAATTGAGCTCGGCGGCGATTCCGCATTCGGCGAAGAGCTTCAGGGTGCGGTGCACCGTGGCGTAACCGATGCGGGGATGATCCTTACGCAGCGACAGGTACAACTCTTCTGTTGAATAGTGGGATGAGGAGTTGAGAAATGCATCCAGAATAATCAGGCGCTGGCTGGTACTCTTCAGCCCTTTTTTGCGCAGATACTGGTTGAAAACCGTGACGCGATCCATGGCAGACTCCCGGAGTGATGAAATTGACTATCAAAAACTAAGGGAAGTCGTTAGAAATATCAACCGAAATCTTCAGCTCACCTCATTCCCGCACAGACGAAAAATCCGGAGCCTTTTTCAGTTGCAATCATCACAGAACCCCGACAAAAACATTCAGGGATAACGGCCCGATTGGCCAATTGCCATTCGTTTAACCGTAGGGGGTGGGAAGAACCTGATAAAAGAAGGTCGCCAGACGGGTAAACTGATCAAAAAACAACAGGACACCAGCCATCATCAGGAACAGACCGGTTATTATCTCAAAGGTGCGGATATGTTTTTTGAAACGATCAAAAAAGTTCAGAAAGGAATGAAACAGCAAACCCGACAGCAGCAGGGGAAGCCCCAGCCCGGCCGAGTAGAAAGACAGGAGCACCACCCCCTGCCGGGCACCGCCGCTGCTACCGGCGGCAATGGCCAGGATAGCTCCGAGAATAGGCCCGATGCAGGGCGTCCAGCCGGCAGCAAAGGCGATTCCGATGAAAAAAGTGCCGACAACGCCTGCCGGTCGGCTGCGGAAATGCATGCGCTTTTCCGACAACAGGGCGGTAAAGCGGAACAGACCGCTCAGGTGCACGCCGAACAGAAAGATAACCGCCCCGCCGATTTTCTGGATAACTCCCAGGCTTTCCCGCAGCATCATCTGCATGGAGACCGATGCCAGTCCGGCCATGGCACCGAGGGCAATAAAGACGATGGAAAACCCGGCTATAAAAATCAGGCTGTGCAGCAACACCCTGGCCCTGACCCCGGCTGCGGGATGATCCTGCTTCAGATCCCCGAAGGAGAGGCCGGTAATATAGGTCAGGTAGGAAGGGACCAGGGGCAGTACGCAGGGGGAAATAAAAGAGAGTACCCCGGCGGTAAAGGCAACCCAGATGGTGATGTCGGTTCCGATATCCACAATTTCAATCCATGACAAGGCCAAACAAAAGAAGAGGTGTTCAGCTTATTTTCAAGCAGGGGTTCAGGGCTCCTGGAGAAGGGTCCTTGCCGATCAGACCCCGTCAGTTGTTCAGATAGGAGGTAATCATCCGATATGTCGGATTGGCCATCCAGTCACGTCCGCCGATAATCTTTTCGACGACAACCCCGTTGCGGTCGATGACGAAGGACTCCGGGTAGCGGAACACACCATACTGACCCTGAGCGACAGCCTTCGGGTCGAGGACAATAGGAAAGCTGAAAGAGTTCGTCATCAGATACTGACTGACGACCTGGTGGCCGTTTTCTTCGACATTGACCGCCAGCACCACCAGACCATCGTCCTTGTGGCGCTCGTAAAGCTTCTCCATGGTGGGCTTTTCCTCGCGACAGGGCGGACACCAGGTCGCCCAGAAGTTAATCAGCACCACCTGCCCCTGATAATCGGAAAGACTGACCTGCTGCCCCTCCATATTCATGAGGGTAAAATCCGGGGCCGGATCGCCAACCAGAGCCGGCTTCCGGGTCGTCGAAGAACCCTCGCAACCCAGCAGGAGCAACGTTACCACCAGCACCCACCACAATCGTCCCACAAGGAAAATCCTCTTCATAAAAATCTGTGCCTTTCATGGTCGCTGAATTCGCAGACGAAAGATACCGCAGGGGACTATAGACAAAGACGAATACTCGGGCAAGGCCTCACATGCCTGTCCTCTGGAAAACGTGATTCTGCACAGTCCCGCACCGTAGTTTAAAGCGCCGGCAGACAATGGACAGACGCTATCCTCTTGGGCTATTGTGCTGCTGCCCCCGTGGAGGACTCATGCAACCCTTTATCGCCACCCTTGTCATCGTCATGCCGGTGTTCCTGGTCATCGCCCTGGGCACCCTCCTGTATCGCCTGCGGCTGATGGACGACACCTTTCTGCGCCAGACCAACAAGCTGGTCTATGTCGTCTTTCTGCCCCTGCTGCTCTTTCATCGTATCGGCCAGGCCGACTTTGACAGCTTTTTCAACGCGCCCCTGGTCGTCGGCTCGTCCCTGATCATCGCCCTGACCTTCTGCCTCTCCTATGGTTACGCCGGCCTGCGCGGCTACAGCGGTCCCGTCAAGGGGAGCTTCAGCCAGGGGGCCTTCCGGGGCAACCTGGCCTATGTCGGACTGGCCATCTGCATGAACAGCTACGGCGAGCAGGGGCTCACCAGTGCCGGCATGCTGATGGGTTTTCTCGTACCGGTACTCAATTTCTTCGCGATTCTGGCGCTGCTGCTGCCGCAACAGCAACAGGCCCGCAGCGACAGCCCCAACTGGTTCAAACAGCTGGCCTTCAATCCCCTGATTATCGCCTCCTTCCTCGGTCTGTTGTGGAGCTTTTTTGAGCTCCCCCTGCCGGTTATCGTTGACCGCGCCCTGGTGATCTCCACCGGGCTCTCCCTGCCCCTGGCCCTGCTTGCCATCGGCGGCGCTTTTTCCCTCAGTCAGCTCAAAGGTGATCTGAAGATTGCCGGCCTGGCAACGGCGGTCAAACTGATCCTGCTGCCGATTCTTGCCGCCGCGGTGCTCATTCCCCTGGGGGTGCGTGGTCAGGATCTGGGGATCGGCATCCTCATGGCGGGCACGCCGGCGGCAACGGCAACCTACATCATGGCCCACCAGATGAAGGGCGACGCCGAACTGGCCGGTTCCATCGTCATGCTGTCGACCCTGCTGTCAGCGGTCAGCTACACCATCATTCTTCTGATCTTCAAAGGAACCGGTCTGCTGTCATGACGATCTACAGTCCGACGGCAGACGTCCGCAACCAGTTTGAGCCTCTGCTCATCGGCGAAAATTTCGTCATCATACCACCGGATCTTAGGGGCGGACACCATCGCCGTAAACCGATCAGGATGGCACGGGGCGCCTTCGGCTCGGGCGCTCACGAAACCACCCGCAGCTGCCTTGAACTCCTTGAAAAGCTACCGATCCCAAAGCCGCCAAAAATCCTTGATCTGGGCAGCGGCACCGGCATCCTCACCATTGCCGCCCTCAAGTTGTTTGGTGGTCATGCCTGGTGTGTCGACATCGAAGAAGCCGCTGTTGTCAGCGCTCGTCACAATTGCGACCTGAATCAGACAGAAAACGTCAACCACCTCTGCGGCACCCTTGACAGCTGCCCGGAAGCCGACTTCGACCTGATCCTCGCCAATATTTACGGCGACATCCTTCTTGATGTGGCCGAGGACCTGGTCAGCCGCGCCAGACCCGGCGCCACCCTGCTGCTTTCCGGTATCCTGTGGGAATACAACTTTGATGTCCGCAAACGCTACCAGCAGCTTGGCTGCGATGTCATCCGCAACCGCCTGCTGGAAGAATTCAGTACGGTCTTGCTATGCAGAAAATAACAACAGACGATGACAAATCCGCTATCGGGATCGAAAATCTGTCCCTGAGCCGGGGAGGCAGTACTCTCTTCTCCGACCTGACCCTGGCCCTTGCTCCCGGAGAAAAAGCGGTTGTCAAGGCTCCTTCCGGCTTCGGCAAATCCACCCTGCTGCGCTGTCTTCTCGGCTTTGTGCCTGTCGCTTCCGGCAGCGTGCGGATTTTCGGTACCGAGCTGACCGCGCGCTCCGCCTGGCCTCTGCGCTGCCGTATGGCCTATGTCGATCAGGAGCCTGATCTGGGTGATGAAACGGTCGAAGCGGTCCTGAAACGCCCTTTCAGTTACAAAAACAATCAGCACCTGCAACCGGACCCTGAGCGGACAACAAAGCTGATGGAACAGCTTCACCTGCCGAAAAACCTCCTCGGTAAGCAGGTTTCGGCCCTGTCCGGAGGAGAACGCCAGCGCATTACTCTGATTGCGGCCCTGCTCCTGAAGCGGGAGATTCTTCTGCTCGATGAGCCGACCTCGGCTCTCGATCGCGATGCCGCCGAGGCAGTCGTCGCCCTGCTCAACGGCATGCCGAAGCTGACGGTTCTGGCCATCTCCCACGATTCTTTTCTGTCCACCAGCTTTGACCGTGTCATTGATCTGCCCGAGCACTGCCGGAGGACAGCATGACCAGCATCGACATCAGCTTTGGAAACCTCGCCCTGGCCTATCTGATGCTCATCGCCCCCTTGTCCATCATGCTCTGGCTGCGCCTGCCCATGATCAGCGAAACCCTGATCGCGGTGCTGCGCATGACGGTCCAGCTGCTGTTCGTCGGTTTCTACCTGCAGGTCATCTTCGATCTGGACAGTCTGCCGCTCACCGCCCTGTGGCTGCTGGTGATGCTGGTGGTGGCCGACCTGTCCATTGTTCGCGGTTGCGGGTTGCGGATGCGCCGGGTAGCCCTTGGGGTGTTTGCATCGCTGCTGGTCGGCACCCTGATCCCCCTGCTGTTTTTCATCTTCCTTATCTTTCAGGACAGTGCCGCCCTGGGAGCCCAGTATGTCATCCCCATCAGCGGCATGATTCTGGGCAACTGCCTGCGGGCTGATATTATCGGCATCCAGAGTTTCTACGAGGGACTGCGCCAGCGGGAGAAAGCCTACCTCCTGGCCCTGGCCCAGGGGGCGACCCTGCACGAAGCGCTGCTCCCCTTTGTGCGCAAGGCGTTCCGGGCGTCCATGGCACCCACCGTCGCCGCCATGGCCACCATCGGCCTGGTCGCCCTGCCGGGGATGATGACCGGCGTCATCCTCGGTGGTGGCGACCCCATGACCGCCATCAAGTATCAGATCGCTATCATGATCGCTATTTTTGCCGGCACCGCCCTGACGGTCATTCTGGCCGTGCGGCTGACGGCCATCGGCAATATCGGCGCGGAAGGGTTGTTAAGAAAGGAAATTTTTACTGCGGACTGATTGCTGACCAATCGGGCCGTACGCAACTCTTTTAGGAATCGGCATTGTCAGATTTTTCATCGGCGATCCCCAGTTTCTCCAGGCGGTAGCGCATGGAACGAAAACTGACGCCCAGCAGCTGCGCCGCTTTGGTGCGAACACCGCCGGCCTGCTGCAGGGCCAGCAGCAGAACCTGGCGCTCCTGTTCTTCCAGCCAGGGCTCCAGCTTGAAGCCGGCGGGAATCTCCGTCAGGCCCGCCGGCGGACAGACGCTCTGCCCCGCGAACTGGGGCGGCAGCAGATCGGCCGTCAACCTCTCCGTCCCTCCGAGCACCAGACACCGCTCCACCAGATTCTCCAGCTCCCGGACATTCCCCGGCCAGTCGTAATTCACCAGCATCTCCAGAGCCGGCTTGTCGATATGGTAGGTTTCACGGCCGGTTTTCTTGCGGTAGAAACTCTGGATCAACAGAGGGATATCGCCGCGCCGTTCACGCAGTGGGGGCATCTCAACGGTCACGACATTGAGCCGGTAAAAGAGATCCTCGCGAAAGCTGCCCTGCCGGATATTCTCCTGCAGGTCCTGATTGGTGGCGGCGATCAGGCGGATATCAAGGGGAATGGTGGTGGTTCCGCCGACCCGCCGAAATTCCCGCTCCTGCAGCACCCGCAGCAGCTTGACCTGCATCCCCATGGGCAACTCACCAATTTCATCAAGGAACAAAGTCCCCTGATGCGCGGTTTCGAACAACCCCTGCTTTTTCCTGTCGGCTCCGGTAAAGGCACCGCGTTCGTGGCCGAAGAGCTCGCTCTCCAGCAGATTTTCCGGGATCGCGCCGCAGTTGATGGGCACAAAGGGGCGGTCCTTTCTGCTGCTGCCGGAGTGCAGGGCCTGGGCCACAAGTTCCTTGCCGGTGCCGCTCTCACCGGTGATCAGTACATTGGCCTGACTTGGTGCGATGCGCTCCAGCAAAGCGAGCAGTCGCTTCATGGCCGCACTCTGTCCGATCAGGCTGCTGAAGGAGAAACGTTCCCTGAGGCGCTGTTTGAGCTGCCGGTTCTCACGGCGCAACTGTCGCCGTTCAAGAGCCTTCTTCACGACCAGGCGGATTTCGTCATTCTTGAAGGGCTTGGTGATATAGTCGTAGGCACCAAGCTTCATTGCTTCGACGGCCTCTTCCGTGGAAGAAAAGGCCGTTATCATGATCAGGGTCGTATCGTCATCCTGCCGCCGCAGCTGTCGCAACAGCTCAATGCCGGTCATCTGCGGCATTTTCATATCACTGATGATCAGGTCATAGGAGCGCTGTTCGATCTGTTCCAGGGCGGCAACCCCGTTGTCGGCAGTGTCGACCTGATAACCCTGGCGCTGCAGCAGCAGGGTCAGCATTTCACGCAAACTGGCTTCATCATCAACAATAAGAATACGTGATTCGCTGCCGTTCATCGCTGATCCTTTTCATCCTGGGGAAAGTCAAGCACAAACCGGGCTCCGCCCAGAGGGGAATCGGTGACCGACACCCTGCCCCGATGGGCATCGGCAATGGCGAAAACCGTCGCCAGCCCAAGTCCGGTGCCACGGCTTTTGCTGGAAAAGAAAGGTTCGAAGATGCGCTCCTTGTGGTCATCGGCAACCCCCGGTCCATTGTCCTCGACCCAGAAGCTGAACGGCTGGTTGCTCCTCGCGACAAGGCGCAGCTCTTTCGGCGGCGGCGTTTCCTCCAGGGCCTCGGCGGCATTGATGGACAGATCCCACAAGGCCTGCCAGATCTGCTGCCGGTCAAGGGTCACCAGACAGGGGCGGGGCACTTCCGTTGTTATCCTGATGTCTGCAAAGCGACTGTCACGTTGCAGGATCTGCTCAAGCTCCTGTACCAGTTCGGCAAAATCAAAGGTGCTTCTGACGGGCGGTTGCGGCTTGGCAAAACTCAAGAAATCACTGAGCAGCCCGTTGAGGCGCTCGGCCTCCTTGACGACAATCCCGAGGAGGCGCTGATCATCGGCTTCGAGGTGGCTGTTTTCCAGTATCAGCTGCGCCGAACCACTGATAGAGGCCAGAGGGTTACGGATCTCGTGGGCGAGCCCGGCGGACAGACGCCCGATGGCAGCCAGGCGATCCGACTGTTTGAGCTGGTTTTCGATGCGCTTGAGTTCGGTCAGATCCTGAAAGGTCACCAGCGTCCCGAGATCTCCCCCCCGGTTATCCCTGGCAAAGGTCGTAGCATAGCCCAGAACCAGCTCCCTGCCGGCAGGGTGGACATAAGGTCCCTCCGCGCGACTGACAGGGTGGGCCAGCCGCACGCCATCCGGAATCAGGTCGGGAAAGATCTCGTCAAGCAGGCGATCGTAAACCTCATGCAGGGATAGTCCGGAAATATCCGCCGCCGCCCGGTTGAAGGAGCGGATCCGTCCCGCCGGATTGACCAGCATCACCCCGCTGTTGATATGCGCCAGAATCGTGCGGTTCATGCGCTCAAGCTCGGCGTAATCGATGCTTTTGCGCTCCAGCAGAGCCTCACTGCGACGCCAGCGCTCGGCCAGGGTGCCGCTGAGAACGGCCGTCAGGAAAAAGGCGACATAGTGAACGAAAATGGCGTTGAAAAAGGCGGCGTCAGCCATGGCCCTTTCCAGCTTCAACAGGGGAAACCACTGATAAAACTGTACCACCAGCAGGCTGCCGAACAGAATCGCCGCGGTCGCCGCGGCGATGATGGTCAACCGACGTGAGAGGAGAAAACTGGCACCGATGATCACCAGCAGATAGGCGAAGGAAAATACACTCTCCACCGCCCCGGTGAGCAGGATGAGCAGGGTGACAAAGAGCAGATCCCAGATGATCTGGGCGTGGGTCAGAGACACGACCCGGTGAACGCGGCGCAGCAGCAGAGCCACCACCAGGGCTTCGGCATAGGCCACAGCAAGGAAGAAAAACAGCGGGATGGCGGACTGGCCGAGGTTCCCCTGCAGATAGAAGAAGGCCGCCCCCCCCAGGAGCAGCGTAATAACGGCGGTGCGTCCGGTGAGGTACCAGACCAGGCTCCGCTCCCTGGAGCGGATCAGTTGCGAATCAGCTACCTCCTCGACGGCCATCGCTCCGATCAACCGCCAACGGTGCCGGCCAGCTGGAAAATCGGCAGGTACATGGCGACAACCAGGCCGCCGACGGAGGTTCCGAGGAACAGCATCAGCAGCGGCTCCATCATGGCCGTGAGGTTATTGACCGCGTCATCGACCTCGTCGTCATAAAAATCCGCGATCTTGCCGAGCATGGTATCAAGGGCGCCGGCCTGCTCGCCGACTTCGATCATCTGGCAGACCATGGGCGGAAAGACCCCGGATTCACGCAGGGGCTCGGCGATGGTTTTCCCCTCGCTGATACTGCTGCGCACCTTGATAATGGCCTTTTCCACCGTCCGGTTGCCGGCGGTTTTGGCGACGATATCCAGGCCGTCAAGAATGGGCACACCGCTGGAGATCATGGTCGACATGGTCCTGGCGAACTTGGCGACGGCGACCTTGCGGATAAGCATGCCGAAAACCGGCAACTTGAGGGCCCAGTTGTCGATCTTGTCCCGGCCTTTGCGCGTGGCGTAGACCTTCTTGAAAGCAAAGATGGCGACAAAAATGAAGACAATGATGAGCAGGAAATAGTTCTGAACAAAGTTGCTGAGATTGATAACCATCTGGGTCGGTGCCGGCAGGGCGCCGCCGAAATCGGCAAACATCTTCTCAAAGGCAGGGATAACGAACATCAGAATGACGGTGATGACGATAATGGCAATGCCGACGATGGTCGCCGGATAGGTCATGGCGCTTTTGACCTTTTTCTTCAGCTTCAGGGCTTTCTCGATGTAGACGGCAAGCCGGTTGAGAATGGTATCGAGAATACCGCCGACTTCCCCCGCCGCCACCAGGTTGACGTACAGTTCGTTGAAAGCTTTGGGGTGCTTGCGCAGGGCATCGGCAAAGGTCGATCCGGACTCGACATCGGACTTGACCTTGACCAGAACCTCCTTGAAAGTTTTGTTGGGCTGCTGGGTGGAGAGAATCTCCAGACACTGGACCAAAGGCAGGCCGGCGTCGATCATGGTGGCGAACTGCCGGGTAAAGACCACGAGATCCTTGGTGGTGATCTTGGGCTTGAGAAAACCGATATTGATCTCGGCGTTGAGGCCGCTGGCGCTCTTGACCTTGGTCACCTGAATGCCCTGACGTCGCAGACTGGCGGTGACGGCTCCCTCGCTGGCGGCATCCATGGTTCCCTGTTGAGATTTTCCGTCCCTTGACCGGCCCGTCCATTTAAACTTCGGCATGGACTCTACCCCTTTCAGACATGATTGTTTAACACTCAGGCAACCTCTGCCGATATTACATGTTCATGGATTTTCGGCGGCTCAAAACCGACTGCGGATTGGCGAACATCTGCCTGAGCTCGTCAAGATCCTGCGACCGCGCCATGGCATCCTCTTCGGTAATCTGCCGCGAATGGGCCAGCAGAAACAGCGACTGGTTCAGGGTCTGCATGGCGAACTTATCCTGACCGATCTGCATCTGCGAATAAATCTGGTGGATTTTGTCTTCCCGGATCAGGTTGCGGATCGCCGGGTTGGGCACCATGATTTCCAGGGCCATGCACCGCCCCTTGCCGCTGGCCTTGGGAATCAGCGCCTGCGACAACACCCCTTCCAGCACGAAAGAGAGCTGGGTACGCACCTGTGCCTGCTGGGTGGTGGGAAAGACATCGATAATCCGGTTCATGGTCTGCACGCAGGAATTGGTATGCAGGGTGGCAAAACACAAGTGACCGGTTTCGGCGATGGTCAGGGCCGCTTCAATGGTTTCAATGTCACGCAACTCCCCGAGCAGAACAACATCGGGATCCTGCCGCAGGATGTACTTCAGGGCCTTTTTGAAGGAATCGGTGTCAGCTCCGACTTCCCGCTGATTGACCAGGCATTTTTTGTGGGAATGGACATACTCGATGGGGTCTTCAATGGTGACAATATGCTCGCTGCGCTCACTGTTGATGGCGTCGATAATCGCCGCCAGGGTCGTGGTTTTACCGCTGCCGGTAGGTCCGGTCACCAGCACCAGCCCGCGTGGTTTTTTTGACAGGGTGCGCACCACCGGCGGCAGGCCAAGCTCTTCAAATCCCTTGATTTCAAAGGGAATGGCACGGAAAGCTCCGGCCACCGCACCCCGCTGGATAAAAATATTGGCACGAAAGCGCGACAAGCCCTTGATACCGAAGGACAGATCAAGTTCCTTCTCTTCCTCGAAGGTGCGCTTCTGGGCATCGGTCAGCACGCTGTAACAGAGCTGCTTGGTCTCCGCCGCCGTCAGCTTGGGGGTATTCAGCGGATTGACCTTGCCATCGATACGGATCTGCGGCGGCGTTCCGGTGGACACGTGCAGGTCGGACGCCTGCCGCTCGATCATAACCTTCAGAAGCTGATGCATGCTGACCATAATTCGCGTCCCTCCCTGTGGCGGGCCATTGGCCTTCCCTTAAAAAATCAATGCAACCTTGTCGTTTTCAGCGCAAACAGTCTGTGTCTAATCATCGGCGACGGTTGTGCGTAAAACCTCTTCGAGGGTCGTCACCCCCTCTGCCATTTTCGTCAAAGCCGCCTGACGCATGGTCTTGACCCCCAGGCGCATGGACTCCTGCTTGATCTCGGCAGTATTGGCGCCGGCCAGAATCGCCTCGCGGATCTCCTCGAACATGGGCATCACCTGATAAAAACCGACCCGCCCCTTGTAACCGGTATCGTTGCACTCAGAGCAGCCGCGCCCCTTGTAAACCACCAGCTTGGCGGCTTCAGCTTCCGGTACGCCGGCATCGATGAGAGCTTCAACAGGATAGTGCTGCTCCTCCTTGCATTTGGAACAGATCCGGCGCCCCAGCCGCTGGGCGGAGATCAGGTTGACCGCGGAGGACACCAGGAAGGGCTCGATCCCCATGTTGAGCAGACGGTTGACGGTACTGGGCGCGTCGTTGGTGTGCAGGGTGGACAGCACCAGGTGACCGGTGAGGGCCGCCTTGACGCCGATTTCCGCGGTCTCGAAATCGCGGATCTCGCCGATCATGATGATGTCGGGATCCTGTCGCAAAAAGGCGCGCAGCGCCGCCGCGAAGTTCAGGCCGATCTCTTCGTGCATCTGCACCTGATTGATACCGGCGAAGTTGAACTCCACCGGATCTTCCGCCGTCGAGATATTCTCGCTGACCTTGTTCAGCTCCGACAGGGCCGAATAGAGGGAAACGGTCTTGCCGCTACCCGTCGGCCCGGTGACCAGCACCATGCCGAAGGGTTTGTGAATCTCCCGCTTGAACCATTCAAGGGCCTGCTCTTCGTAGCCGAGCTTGGTCATGTCCAGTTGCAGACTGCTTTTGTCGAGGAGACGCAGAACCACCTTTTCCCCGAACAGGGTCGGTAGACAGTTGACGCGAAAATCCATCTCCTGGCCGCGCCCGACCTTGATCTTGATGCGCCCGTCCTGGGGCAGGCGGCGTTCGGCGATATCCAGATTGGCCATGATCTTCAACCGCGAGGTGATGGCGTTTTTCAGCTTGCGTGGCGGCTTCATGACCTCGTACAGAACCCCGTCAATACGGTAACGCACCCGAAACAGGTGCTCGTAGGGCTCGATATGAATATCCGAAGCCTTCTTTTTTATGGCATCGGTCAGAATCAGGTTGACCAGCTTGACCACCGGTGCGTCCTCGCTGGCGCGTTCCAGCTCGTTGATATCCTCGGCCGACGCATCATCGACAAACTCCAGGTCGATATCCTCAAGCTCATTGAGGGTTTCCTCCATGCTCGCCGTCTGGTCGTAATACTTGTCGATGGCGTCCCTGATGGCCGCTTCCGCCGCCACCACCACTTCGACATTGTAGCCGGTCATGAACTTGATATCGTCAATGGCAAAGATATTGGACGGGTCGGACATGGCGACGATCATCGTCGAACCGGCCCGGTTGATGGGGAGCAGCTGGTATTTCTGGGCGACATCGGCCGGAATCAGCTTGATAATGGCCGGATCGATCTCAAACTGGGCGAGGTCAATGGAAGGGACACCATAATGACGGGAAAGAAAGGAGGCCAGGTCATGCTCCTGAACATAACCCAGCTTGACCAGAGCGGCGCCGAGACGGATCCCCTCCCGTTTCTGTTCAGCGATGGCCTTAGCCAGCTGGTCATCGGAAATCAGCTGATTTCTGACCAGCAACTCACCCAGGCGGCTGACGCTCATTGCGGTTAACCCTTTCCCCTGATTATCTATTCAACTGACGGATAAATTCATGTAATCGCTGCTGCATAAACTGCTGTGGGCAGTCCTTTCCTGTCCATAACAGAAAAGCGTCCTCCCCCTGGGCCGCCAGCAGCGAGAAGCCATCGACACAGGCCAGTCCTGCCGCCCGCGCCGCGTTGACCAGCGGCGTACCGGCTACGGAATATACCATATCATATAATGATACACTACGTTTAACCTGCTCCAATGATAAAAAATCGAGGGATTCCCCGCGCAAGCCCAAGGCGGTGGTATTGACAATCAGATCGGCCCGGGCAACCGCCCGCGCAAAGTCCGGACCCTGATAATCCATGCCGGTGACGCCGGTTGCTGCCGCTGCCGGCGCCAATGCAGCGGCCAGTTGTCGGGCCCGCTCCAGGGTGCGGTTGGCTACCGCAATGGAATCGACCTCTGTCGTCAGCAAGGCGGCAACCGCCGCCCGGCAGGCGCCGCCGGCACCGAGGAGCAGCACCTCTTTACCACGGGGATCAAAGCCGAGCTGCTGCTGCGTCGAGCGCAGAAAACCCGTGGCGTCGGTGTTGTAACCGGTGAGCACCCCGTCCTCGTTGACCACCGTGTTGACCGCGCCGATCCGCTCGGCCAGAGGATCAAGCCGGTCGAGCAGCGGCACGATAGCTTCCTTGTGGGGGATGGTGACATTGATGCCGGCGATGCGCAGAGCACGCAGGGCCGCTACCGCCGCCGGCAGGTCTGCCGGAGTAACGTGAAAAGGCACATAAACGGCATCCAGGGCAAAATGGGCAAAGGCCGCATTCTGCATCACCGGCGACAGGGAGTGGCCGACCGGATCGCCAAAAATACCGTAAACCTTTGTTTTTCCGGTTATCCCGTCAATCATTAGCCCCCCTCTACGCCGGGCGGCGCTGCCGACGGACGACCTTCCAGATATTCCTGATATTCAATCACCCGAACCCGTTGCAGCAACTGGCGCGCCTTAAGGACATCAGAGGCAATGGCCCGGGACAGTTCATCCACTCCGGAGAAGGTCTGTTCGGCGCGTAATCTCTCAATAAAATAGATGCGCAGGGATTCGCCGTACAGGGTACCGGTAAAGTCGAGGAGGTGCACCTCGATGGTCACATCCTCGCCGCCAAAGGTTGGCCGGTAGCCGATATTCACCACTCCGCCATACTCCAGATCCCCGTGGCGCGCCTTGACCACATAAACGCCGGGCGCCGGAATCAGCTCCTTGTCGGTGCGCAGATTCGCCGTCGGAAATCCCAGTTCGCGCCCGCGCTGAAACCCGCTCACGACCTCACCACGCAGATTGTACTGCCGCCCCAGAAGGGGCACAACCTGCGCCACCTGGCCGGCGGCTATCAGCTCACGGATCCGGGTTGAGCTGTAGGGTGTCCCGTCTTCACCCACCGGCTGCAGCACGTCAACGGCGAACCCCTTCTTTTGCCCGTACTGCTGCAGAAACGTCGGGTTACCGCGCCGTGCCTTACCGAACGCGTAGTCATAACCAACCACCAGACCACGCATCCGCAGACGCTTCAGCAGAATATCGTCGATAAAGGCTTCGGGGGACAGGGCGGCAAAGCCAACGTCAAAGGGGATTTCGACCAGCCAGTCCACGTGGGAGGCGGCAATCAGTCGTCGCCGTTCTTCACGGGTATTCAGTAGGAACGGCGCCTGCCGCGCTGCCAGAACCTTCAGAGGGTGGGGAAAAAACGTACAGACAACCGCCTGACACTGTTGTTCTCTGGACCTTTTCAACAGCTGCCGGAACAGTTCCCGATGCCCCAGATGAACACCGTCAAAGTTGCCCAGAGTCACAATACTGGGGGAAAAGGAGACGGGGATATCTTCAAGGGAGGTAACGATATTCATAACAGAACAGTATCCACAGCAGCATCGACAATAAAAACGACCATACAACAGAACAACTCAATTTCGGACACAGGACTGGGGCTCCCGCTCCAGGGGACACTCTTCGCCGTCCTGGCCGTTCGACCGTCGCCATCCATGGTGCCAGCCGCCCTTATCATGGGAGACCCAATCTTGTGCTGATCGATTGCGTTGCAACAAGCTACAGCATGGAACGAGCCTCTCCCTCCTGATAAGCACGAAAGGGTCGATAGAGGGGGTCACCCACCAGTATCATGCGCCAGGACAGATAGGGCAGACTCAATATATAGGCTTCCGCCAGAGAATAATAGCCGTCAGTTAACAAGCCGAAGAACACCTCCGGCAACGGAAACGCCTGGATGTAGGGTTCACCGACGGGGCCGACAACCGCGGCGGCGCCTTCTTCCAGCATCCGTTTGCACCAGTATTGCCCACCGCCCCGCAGGGTCTGGCATTCCTGACTGGCCAGGTGCATGCCGACCGCCCCCGGCGTCCAGGTAAAGGCGGGAACATACCTGGCCAGACTGTACCACCCTGCGTACAGGGCGGTATCCGGTGCCTCACCCGCCTGCAGCAGCTTGTCCGTCTGCTCCACCACCACCGGAACAACAGCCCGCGCCTTTACCCCCGCAGCGGCACGGTGCAACGACTGGTCGTAGAATGCGTAACCTTTGAGATTCTGTTTTGTCGTCGGCGGCCAGCGCGCGTCAAAATAGGCCGTTCCCTGCAGGCCTGCGGTTTCGGCAGCGAGACTGTCATCGATCATTCGCCGCACCAGCTCATCTGACGGGGCGTCCAGACGACTGACAAGCAGCACCTCATCTTTGGTGATCGACAACGACTGGTTCTGAAAACCGACAAAGAAGGGATTGGGCTGCCAGAACTTAAGATCGTACTCACCGGCCAGTACCAGACTCAGCTCCGAATCGACGGCGGCAGAATGGTCCCCGCGGTTAAAGGCCTTGATCTGCCCCTCCAGCTGGGCCAGCTGCCGCCCGGAGGCTGTCTCATCCTCAGCGGAAGACTCTTTCTCCAGCACCTGCCGCAGCTCGTCGCGCTGCTGTTCCAGCCGCCTGAGTTGCCGCTTTTCGTCTGCCGTCAGTTCCGGCCCGGCCACCCGCAGCGGTACGCCGCGCATTGTCACCAGCGCCCTGATTGCCCCCGCCCGGGCCGGGTCCTCAAGAAACTTCCGGACCGGCGCCGCGATCTCCTTGTCGTAAATGATTCGCGAACAGCTTTCCTTTTCCGTCGTGGTAATACGCAACAGATTCTCTTTGGGAATCCCCCGCTTCTCCATGTAATAGCGGGCAAGGTTCACGCTCCCCGGCACAAAGCGGTTGGCGACGACCACCACCTCTTCCGGCTGCAGCGCCTGCGCCTGATGTGCTCCAGACACCAGCAGCAGAAGCAAAAGCGTAAACATACCGGAAATTCTGAACATAAGGGCAAAGCCTTTCAACCTGGCGTCGTCGCTGTTCATTCCTGCGTCATCAGCGCCTCAACAATGCGCTCGGCAGCCCGGCCATCCCATTTTTCGGGAACGCCCAGGCGCCCATGGTTGCCATCAAGAAATCGCATCGCCTCCTGCACAATCCGTTGCCGGTCACATCCCACCAGAACATTCGAGCCCACCTCGCAGGTGACCGGCCGTTCCGTGTTGGGGCGCATGGTGATGCAGGGCACGCCGAGCACCGTGGTTTCCTCCTGCAGGCCGCCACTGTCCGTCAGCACCAGCGCCGCGTTCATGTTCAGATGGAGAAATTCCAGATAGCCCAGAGGCTCCGTGACCCAGATGCCGGCGACCTGGTCAGTCAAATTGAAATACTGCTGAAAGCCGAACTGCTCAACCATTTTGCGGGTACGTGGGTGCATGGGAAAGATGATCGGCAGCCGGTGGGAAATCTCCTTTAAGGCATCGAGAATCCCCTGCAGAATTGACCTGTCATCGACATTCCCCGGCCGGTGCAGGGTCAGGGTCGCATAGTTCTTTGGCGATACGCCCAGGCGCCGCCCAAGATCAAGGGTCGCCGCCCTGGCTTTATGCTTGAGGAGGGTATCGATCATCACGTTGCCGACGAAAAATACCTTGTCATCAGGGATTCCTTCGGCCTTGAGGTTGGCGTTGGCGAAATGATCGGTGGTGAACAGATAGTCGCACAGGACATCCGTGCACAGGCGGTTGATCTCTTCCGGCATGCTCATGTCCCGCGAGCGCAAACCGGCCTCCACGTGGGCGACCTTGATTCCCAGTTTTTTGGCGGTGATGGTGCAGGCCATGGTGGAATTCACATCACCGACCACCACCACCAGATCGGGCTTTTCCCGGAGACAGACCTGCTCGAAGGCGATCATGATCTTTGCCGTCTGCTCGGCGTGGGAGCCTGATCCGACCTCCAGATTGATATCCGGAACCGGCATGCCCAGATCGACAAAAAAGGATTGACTCATCCGTTCGTCGTAGTGCTGCCCGGTGTGCACCAGCAGGTGTCTGATCCGTTGCGGATAGCGATTCATCGCCTCGATGATCGGCGCCATTTTCATGAAGTTGGGGCGCGCGCCGACGACGTTGATGATAGTGAGTTGCTTCACAAGAACCCTCCGAAAAAAATGAAAATTATTTGTAACTCTTCAATACTTCAGTCATTTATTTATGCAATGAGCCTGCAATTGGATATGTTTGAACGCTGCGGAAATTTGTTTGAGGCGTTAGCCGAGTTCATTTCCGCAAGAGAAAGCATGTCAATTGATAGGCGCTCTTTAAGCTTAAGCTGAATAGATACAATTATTTACGACAATCCCTTTTGCGCCACCTTGGAGACTACGTAGCGATATTTCCCCGAAGCATCCCTGGGGATTTCATCCACTTTTTCCACCCGTACCCGCACCGATTCCCCCATGCGCTTTTTAAACCCCGCCACAATGCGTGCATCGCCGTCCGCCGGATACAGGCCATCCAGCAGTTTGACGAAAACCTGAACCTCGTCCACCTCATGCTGGACAATCTTGAACTGATCAACCCCCTCAATATCGCGGACGATGTAGATCAACGACAGGGCATGCTGCCAGCGCCCGTCGGGGGTGACGATAAAGTCGGTGGTGCGGCCCTGAATGTTGCGGATGGTGCTCAATCCGCGACCACAGGAGCAGTCCGCCGCCCCCGCTCGGGCGACATCTCCGGTGCGATAGCGGATCAGCGGCATCCCCCAGGCATCGAGGTGGGTCAGGACGATCTCACCACTCTCGCCGGCAGGAGCGGCGGCACCCTCCTTTAGATACTCAACGACGTAGTTCGAATCTATCACATGATAGGAACCGGCCTGGCACTCGTGGGCGACAAACCCCCCTTCGCGACTGCCGTAGCAGTCCACCACCGGCACCGCACCGAAAGCGGCCCCGATCAGGCTGCGCTGATGCGGGTAAAGCACCTCCGCCGTGGAAAACACCACCTTCACGCTTAACGCGCTCAGGTCGATGCCCTGCTTTTCGGCCATGCGACAGAACAGCTCGATGGTACTGGGATAACCGAACACACTAACCGGATTGAATTCTTTGAAACGTCGATAAATACCGGGAAAGCTCTGTTCCGAGATATCGAAAGCGCTGAGCAGCAGTTCGTTGGTCAGGCTGTCCCGCAGGGTCTTGAGGCGATCCTGCCGGGTCGCCTCCACCGGCGATCCCCACAGATACAGCTCCTTTTCGCCGACATCGACATCCCACCAGCGATGGGTCAGCATCCGCGCCGCCTTGTCGTACGCCTGCCGTCGTTTGTCAAAATAGAAAATCAGTGGCTCCCCCGACGAGCCCCCCGTGTTGTAGCGCTGCAGGCCGCCGGGGCAATCGCCCCAGGTCAGCCGCTCCAGATTACGCTTGATCTCGGCCTTGTCCAGCAGCGGCAGTTTCTGCAGATCGTCCGGACTGTTCATGGTCTCGGCGTTGAAACCGGTCTCGGCAAAACGCTCCCGGTAAAAGGGAATGCGCGTCTGGGCGTGGACCAGCAGCTCACGCAGTTTGCGAAAACGCAGCTCCTCCAGCTGCGCCGGCGCAAGCCACTGCTGCTGTTCCAGCTCGGACAGGCAGGCGAAGGTGCTGCGTTTCATGATTTTCTCGTGCAGCGGATAGATAAGCTTCCTGACCAGAACCGGATTCATTAAGAGTCCTCACTTTCCTGGAAAGTATCGCGACAAAGGATCAGGGTTGCCATGACAAGGGCGTCTGGCGCCATGGATGGCGACAGTCGAACGGCCAGGGACGGCAAAGTGTCCCATGGAATGGCAACCCAGATCCTTTTCAGAAGTACAGGCTCGTCAATGTCCATTTTCATCATGGGCCAATCCACCAAGCCAGGCACAACCCCAGGCCACCACAGCAATCAGAATATCGGTGATATCCGGCGAACGCCCGGGGATGCTGCGTTGCAGCCATTCCATCAGTGCCGCCAGCCCGATCACCAGCATGCCCCCTGACACAAGGACACGAACAGACCCACCCCCTGTCAGATAGCGTACAACATAACCGGCCCCCAGAAAAACCCACCCGCCGGCGAGAATATTGGTCAATCCGACCAGATTCTGCATGTGCCCCCGGAACGGAATCCAGTTAAAGGCGATCAGCTGGGTACTCTCGGGTGATGCGCGCAGAGTATCGACAATAAAACCGACGGCCAGAAACACTCCTGAGGCGATCAGCAGCGGTCGCTCTCCTGTTCTGTTCAAAAAAAACAAAACCAGCAATCCCCCGGCGCAGCCGAGCAGTGCTTCCAGGGACAGTTGCCGACTGAGAACCGGAACCTTCAGCAGCAGCACGGTGACAACCACCAGGGCCATCAGGAGCAGTCCTTTTCTGCGCGAACGGCTTATACTCAGAGCAATCCCCCCAAGCGCCGCAATACTGCAGAAATACACCAGCGCCTGGGCCGGAATAAAGGGCACTTGTCCGGTCAGAGTGTGCCAGATCGGCTTCAGCCCATGGCGCAAGGTGCTGATGCCCAGAGACGGCACCAGGGGACTCAGTTGCGACAAAATCCACAGGCACAAAACCATCAGCCCGATATTCGCCTGCGCCCCCGGTGCAAAACAGTCATTGCGGAGATGGCGCAGCCGCGCGCCGACCAGGGTTTTCCCGGCCACCACCCATGCCAGCAAAGCGCCGCTGATCGTCCCCAGAGCGTTGAGGGCCAGATCGGAGAGGGCCGAGGTTCTGGCGGGAAGAAAGACCTGTACCGCCTCCAGACTGAAGCTCAGCCCCGTACCCATCAGTCCGGCCAGCAGCAACGCCGCAAACCAGCCTGTGCGCTGTCCCCAATACCCCCCCAACAACACCCCGAAAGGCAGATAGACAAGAACATTGGTGACAAGATCAGTCTTGGAAAAACGGTCACTGTCGAGCATCAGAACCTGCGAAAGAAACCCGTCCCTCGGAACGACCCAGCCATGAAAAGGATAGAGGGTACCGTAGATCAGCAACAGCAGGTAGAGAGCTGCACAAACACCGACCCACCGGCGAGAAAGCCCTAGAAAATCTGGCCGTGGAGGGGTCATCAGGACGCTCCATCACCGAAATACAAGGCGAAAATCCGCTCCCGAATCTGCTCCCACCGATACTGCCGGGCGTAGGCGTAGCCCTCCTTCGCCAGGGCCCTCGCCAGCGCCGGGTCCTGCACCAGTTCCAGCATCCCGGCGGCCAGGGCCGCGTCATCGTGCGGTTTGACCAGCAGACCGTTACGGCGGTGCTCAACCATGCAGGAAATCCCACCGACATCCGATGTCACCACCGGCAATCCGCACAGAAAGGCCTCCATCAGCGCCCCCGGAAAATTATCCGCCAGCGAAGCATTGACCATGACAGCGCTTGCGGCGTAGATCTCGGCCAGTTGCTGGTGATCGACGGTTCCGTAAAACTCGACCCCTTCGATCTGTTCCCGTACCACCATCTCTTCCAAAGGTTGCCGCAGTGAGCCGCCCCCCGCGATCTTCAGCCGGGCAGCGGGAAGCTCCTGTCTGACCCTGGCAAAGGCCCTGAGAATCACCTCATGACCGTAAATCGGTTCAAGCTGACGCGACACGACAAAAACCGGCTCAAAAACAGATCGGTCACGAAAGGCAAACAGTTCGGCATCGGCAATGTTCGGCAGAACAGCTGCCTCAATATCCAGCCGCTGGCGGAAAACCTCCTGCAGAAACGGCGACGGCACCACCACGGCATCAACACGCTTCAAGTAAAAGCCAACCAACCATCCCCAACGCGCGAAGAATCTGTCCGCCTCTCCGCCCCGGTAATTCACCAGAACCCGGCAGCGGAACCATCTCCCCACAAGTAACGCAGGAACCACAGAGATGAAAAAGTAGAGATGGGAGCAGGCAAAAATATGAACGACATCAACAGAGCGCAGAGCCCTCAAGCGGAACAGGTACAGCCAGAAACGGATAAAGGTACGCACTCCGGGAAGAGCCGCGCACCATTTCAGGGCAGCCGGAAAATCGGGATTGGTGGCGATCAGAGAAACCGACAAGCCTTCGGCCCGCAAGCGCTCTGCCAGCTTGCCCGCCTGCATCGCCATGCCGCCGTTGGGCGGCGGCACCGGGGCTACGAGAGCTATATTTTTACGCGGCGATTCCATTGAATCCTTTTTGGCAGACCCTTTCACAATGAATTGCTCCGCATATTTTATTTTTCCGTGGGAACGAGAGGGGATGCCTGTTCCCATGGAGAGAACGACTGTCGCCCGGATGGCGACAGTCGAGCGGCCAGGGATGGCGAAAAGCGTTCCTCGGAATGGGGGCCGGCATCCCCTCTCGTATGCCAAAAACAGCCGAATATCAAAGCCAGTTCTGCGCCCAGTGCTCAAAAAACAACAGCGCCCAGATACGGGCGCTTAAGTCCCGTCCCGCCTTCTGATGATCATTCAGCAGCTTTTCCACCGCCGCCGGATTGAAGAAACCACGCTCACGCGCCTGCTGCGACAACAGGATATCGCGCGCGTAGCTGGTCAGATCCTTCTTGAACCAGTGGACCAGGGGCACCCCGAAACCCATCTTGCGGCGATAGAGAATCTCATCCGGCAACAACCCCGCCATCGTCTTCTTGAGAATATATTTGGCATCGCCGTTTTTCAGTTTCAGATGCGAGGGCATCCGCGCCGCCAGCTCCACCACCTCGTGATCCAGCAACGGCGCTCGTGTCTCCAGACTGCAGAGCATGCTCGCCCGATCGACCTTGGTCAGGATATCCTCGGCCAGGTAGGTTTTGGTGTCGACATACTGAATCCGGGTCAGATAATCGTGCTCCAGGCATTCATCATAATACCGCTTAAGAGCTGTATAATCGGGCAATGTACGCGCCGAATCGCCGCGCAGGCCCGATTTGACATCGGCACTGAGCAGACTTTCCAGGTAAGCAGTTTCGCCGAAGGTGTTGATCCCCGCGTAACGTTCAAAGGGATCACGAGAGAGGTGGCGCAAGGTGCCCTGTCCCTTCATGCCGGTCGGCAACATAGCCGCCGGCCAACCGAACAACGGCTTGCGGATCGCGTCCGGTAGCCAGTCGTAGCGTCCCATGTCTGTCGCCCAGCGGTAGCGGCGGTAGCCGGCAAAGGTTTCATCACCGCCGTCGCCGGAAAGAATGACCGTCACCTGTTCCCGCGCCAGTTTCGAGACATACCAGGTGGGAATCGCCGACGAATCGGCGAAGGGCTCATCGTACTCCCAGGCCAGACGCGGCAGCACCTCCATGGCATCCGGCTCCACCACATACTCATGATGCTCGGTACCGAAACGCTCGGCGATCTGCCGGGCGTACTGCAACTCGCTGAAATCCTCCTCCTTGAAGCCGATGGAGAAGGTCTTTACCGGAGCGCTCTGCACCTGACTCATCAGAGCCACCACCGCGCTCGAATCGATACCGCCGCTCAAAAATGCCCCCAACGGCACTTCGGAGATCAGGCGAATCTGCACCGCCTCTTCCAGTTTGGCACGCAAAGCGGCGATCCATTCGTCTTCGGATACAGAAACATCCGGCGCGTAAGTCAGATTCCAGTAGGGTTTTTCCAGCACCGTCAGGGCGGTCGACGACGGATCCAAGGCGATGTTCAGACTGTGCCCCGGAGCCAACTTGCGAATCCCCTTGAAGATGGTACCGGGAAAGGGGATGTAGTGATAATTGAGATAATCGACCAGAGCGCCGGGGTCAAGCTCACGCGGCACAGCATCATCCTGCAGCAATGCCTTGATCTCCGAAGCGAAGAGAAAACGCTTGCCGTCGCTGTAGTAATACAGGGGCTTCTTGCCCATGCGATCACGCGCCAGAAAAAGAACCTTCCGGCGTTTGTCCCAGATGGCGAAAGCGAACATGCCGCGCAGGCGTTTCGGGCAATCCTCGCCCCACTCTTCCCAGGCGTGGACAATGGTCTCCGTGTCGCTGCGCGTGCGGAACCGGTGCCCCAGAGCCAGCAACTCCTCCCGCAGTGCCGGAAAATTGTAGATTTCCCCGTTGAAGGTGATCCAGACACTGTCATCCTCGTTGCTTAAGGGCTGGGCACCACCGGACAGGTCGATGATGGACAGACGCCGGTGCCCCAGAGCAACGGGTCCGTCAAGGTGATAACCTTCACCATCAGGGCCACGATGCTCCATGATCCGATTCATTTTTTCGATCAACGCCCGTTCGGGAGCTGATCCTGTATCAAGGATTCCGGAGATACCGCACATAAGGTCAAAGCCTTTTTTAACTGTTGCCCTGTTGGGCGTGGGGTTGTGGCTTTCCATGACGTGGGCGTCTGGCGCCTGGATGGCGCCAGTCGAGCGGCCATGGATGGCGAAAAGCGTCCCGAGGAATGGAAAGCCATAATCCCGCGTTAAGACGCAAACACCTTGTCATAATGTCTTGTGCATTGATGTCAGTTTTCAATGTGAAAACACAAACTGATACAACTGGTCATACTTATCCACCATGGCATCAAGAGAAAATTCAACCTCAATCCGCTGCCGGGCAGCCAACCCATGCTTTTGCCGCAGCGAAGTATCCTCCAGATAACGGGTCATGAGCTGACTGAGGGCCTGCACCTCGCCGGCGGCAAAAAGGCTTCCAGTGACACCATCGGCCACCAGCTCGGGGTTACCGCCAACATTGCTCGCAATGACCGGCAGACCGCAGGCCATGGCTTCGAGAATTGTATTGGAGATGCCTTCGGCGATGGAGGAGAGGACAAACAGATCAAGACAGGGAAGAATCTGTTCCACATCGTTGCGTCCACCAAGGAAGAGTACCTTTTCGAAAATCCCCAGCTCGGTACTCAACTGACGTAATTCCCCCGCCAAAGGCCCGTCGCCCACCACCACCAGAATTGCCGCCTCAGGAACTGTTGCAAAAGCTTTTAACAAGGTCGCATGATCCTTTACCGCGTCGAGGCGTCCGACGATACCCACAAGCGGCATATCCGTCGGCAGTTCCAGCTCCCGTCGCCGGCTGAATTTCTCCTCAAGGGGCCGGAATCTGTCGGCATCAACACCGTTGATAATGTGTGTGACCTTGTGTTCCGGCACCCCGACCTCACTGGTCAGCCACTGTGACAGATCCGCCGATACCGTCACGAAACGTCGTATCGCCGGGGCCAGTAACCGCCGCAGCTGCTGCCGCCGCCGGTTGGTGCCGCACGGATCATCCGCGCCACGGCCATGCTCGCCGTGTACCACTCGCCTCACCCCCGCCAGACGTGCGCCGATAACGCCGTCGATAGCACCCCAGTTGCGGGTGTGGACGATGTCGGGCGCGACCCTGCGCACAACACCGGCCAGTCGTAACGGCAACAGATAGGCGCGACCGCCGTTGCCCTTACCCAGCTCGTGAATCGGCACCGGCCGCCGCAAGCGCTGCGCCATCGGGCCGGAGGTGGCGACACAGCAGATGGCGTGTTCGTAACGCTCCGGATCCAGCCGGTTGATCAGATTCACCAGACCGTTCTCCAGACCACCGATCTCCAGAGAGTGGACAATATGCAGGATCTTGATTTTTTTCACTGCCATCCTCATCAAAATGGGCATGCACTCCTAACTCCATTGACACAAAAAACAATGGCCATTAAAATGGACATTATTAATACGAAGGAGGTTGCTGTATGTCCAAGGTTGATGTTTATATTCCCGTAACCAAAGCAAAAAACGAAATCCTGAACCTTGTCCGCGACATTGATACCTACGACCATGTTATCGCCATTACCAAAAACGGTTTGCCCCACGCGGTCATGATGTCAATGGAGCATTACGACGCACTGCAGGAAACCATGGATATTCTGGCCGATGGCGATATCATGAAACAACTCAAAGGCTCTCTGCAGGAGCTGAAAAACAGTGAAACCCTCATCGATCTGGAAACGCTCTAAACATGTTTCAGGTCAAATTCACGCCAACCGCGGCCAAAGCATTCAAACACCTGCAACCGGACATCAAAAAACAGCTGAAATCGGCCCTCGGAGATCTCGGCGACAATCCGTATCTGGGCAAGCCGCTCCAAAACGATCTTGCCCTGTTCAGGTCACTTAAAATCAACCGTTACCGCATCATCTATCATCTGGACGATCACTCTCACACCCTGATCATTGTCGCCCTGGGGCATCGTCGCACTATCTATGACATAGCCAGTCATCTGCTGGGCACACCATAACCAACCCGGACATCCCCGTTTCACTTCAAGTGTAACACCGTCACCAGATTTGCACCGACCTGATCCAGGGGGATATCTTCACTGCGCCAGCCCGCTGCCGGCCGTACCTGTTTCGGAAAACCGGGTGGCGGACGATGAGTCGCGGCGTCGGCGTTGCTGCTGCGGGTGTTGATGTAGGGTGCGGTTCCCTGTCCCGGATCATCCGGATCCCAGACGATCACCGATGTGGTCAGGGTGTCGCGACG
>CALFFB010000021.1 GCA_937958075.1 uncultured Geobacteraceae bacterium
CGTAGGGGCACGATTTATCGCGCCCGATTGAACACCGTAGGGGCACGATTTATCGCGCCCGAATTGAGGACCCATGGGCAAGGCAACGATCATATCCGAGCAGGGCGAAGGGCTGTACACCATACAGCCGGAATGGGATACGTCCGTCGCCCAGGGCCGCATCGCCCGCCTCACCGCCGAAAATGGCGAGATCGACGCCCGCCTGTCCACCCTCGACAGCGAAATCACCAGCGCCGAGGTCGCGTTTTTTTACGCATCCGACGTGCTGCAAGCCGCCATCCTGAACGAAGCCGAGCAGGGCGAGATCGACGCCAAACAGCGCGCCGTCTACGAGCGCAGCGCCGAGGTCCAGAACCTGCGCCGCACGAAATCCTTTTTGCAGCTGCGCAAGGTCGCCAACGAAAAACAGATCGAGTGGCTGGAATCAATGGCTGCTACGCCATCAACCGTCCAGGCATGGTGTGCCGACTATACCGAAAATTTAAGCGGCACCGTCGGCACTGTGGAAATTGGCCGGGTTGATGTGCCGCCGATTATCCTGCCTGGCGGAGGCAGCCCGGAGGGGGCTATGGTGCCGATTGCCTCACAAAGCCCCGCTGCCGCCTTTTACAATCTGGCCATGCTGCCGGGGGCGGCCAAATGGCGGCCACGTTACAGGGTTGGTGTCGCCAGCAACGTTAATAAAGACAACCACACGATGAGCGTTACGCTAGAGCAGGTGACAATTTCCGGGCTTGACTGCAACGCGGTCAACAGCTTGTCAAGTGTCCCGGTCAATTACATGGACTGTAACGCTGATGCTTTTGAAAACGGTAATCGGGTGCTTGTTAACATGCAGACCAAAACCGTTGTCGGTTTTGCCAACAACCCCGAAGCCTGCGACCCATGCAAGAACTACGAAACCGACTACCCTGAGCTGACGATAACCGGACCAGAGTTGGTCGATGTGGGAGCTGTGTTCACTGCTAGTGGCGGGAAGGTCGAGGACGGAGACTACAGCTGGGGCAGTAGTCGCGTGGTGTTTGAAACGTCTGGGCCAAAAAATGATACGGCCACGGTGGTATCTTTTGCCCAAGCTAGACTTGACGAAAGGACAAGACAGCAGTGCAAGGGTTCTGTCAGCGTGTGGGATGATTGCGCATCAGCAACATCAACGATTCTGCTTAAAAAAAGATGGGTCACGCAGAACGGATGGCTGGCCGCGCCAGGGATGGACTTAAAAAGTGAAAGATATGGCTATAGCTCACCAGATGACCGGACAGCCGGTTATGGGGCGAACTATTCGAGAACATTAACTCCACCAAGAGATACAAGCAGCCTTGTCTTTGGCCCATCGAGCGGGACACACTCCTCACGATGTCAGCTCAGACTAGCCCCGCCAAGCAACTTTCCGTGGGCGCACGTAAAAACCTCGCACGGCGAGTTTTATGATGTGGTTGACGCGGTTCACGGCGTCTTACCATTTTGTAAGGCGTTTTGGCTTTTCTGTCCGACTGGGTGCATACAGGACTATATAAGCCAGCCATCGTTTTATTTTTATCACTGCGTTGAGGCTTGGCCCTATGGGGGTATCCCATTTGATCGCATTGCGCAAGCAGTACAAGGGCATGAAAGCCCGTTTATCCACCCTGTTCATGTTGTTCCAAGGCAAAGTTACTACTGGGGCACTGGGGCGACCAATTCCCCCGACCAGATGGGCTGGGTTTGGTACTCCTTTTGGGACACTTATGATTCGGCAGAAATACCTGAGGGCAGGTCTGAAGCGACTAGTGCTTATTGGCATTGGTATTTGCCGCCTGAAGATGAGCTGCCCGGAGGTGAATACTATCAGCAACCGCCACCGCCGCCCGCCCCAAACGGGGAGGTTTACTAGCCATGAGACAAAATAAAATCGTCACTGTCGGCGCACGTAGCGGCATCATTAAAGAGCAGATCGTCGACGCGCCGGAAGAGGAGCAAACACCGAAGGCGCGCGAGATGGCCGCTAGTTTCGCCGTTGCCGCAGCCCGCTTTGCTGCGTCGGGGTTTAAGCTGTCAGACCACGCCGATGAGCGTGTCGCAGTTTGTGAATCCTGCGAGCACATGGGCACCGATGGCAACTGGAAAAACCGTTGTAAATTGTGTGGTTGCTTCATGAAAGTTAAAGCAAAAATTAAAAGCGAAACCTGCCCGGACAGGAGGTGGCCGAAATGAGCAGGCATCAGCAGCCGAAAGTGGACAACTATGACCCACCCAACCCCTAACGTCTGGTGGAAGCACCGCCGTCGTCACAGCTATATCGCCCTGGCCGGGCTGTTTTGCCTGATCCCCATCGGCCTGTTTCTCGATGCCGATCAGCTCGGCGCTGCGGTGCCGCTGTTTCAGACGCTGGCGTGGGTATTCGGCGCGGTCATCCTCACCTACGTTGTTGCCGCCACAGCGGATGATCTGGTGGATATAAGGGTCGGGCGCGATGATTAGGGCGCTGGTCGGCGGCTGGAAAATCTACGCCATCATCGGCGTTGTCGTTATCGCCCTGTCCGGCGTGGTCTGGGCGCAGCATCAGCGGGTGCAGAACCTCAAGACCCAGCGCGACACGCTGAAAAACGAGCTGACCGTCACCCGGGATCTGATCTTACAGGTCGAAGTCGAGCGCGAAGAACTCAACACCCGCCTGTTAGCCCGCGAAAAGGAAAGGACACTGCTCTATGCCGAGGTTAACACCCTCAAACGCAAGGTTGGCGCGCTACAGGACGCCGCTGCTGTCGATTGGCTGGCTGCTCCTGTGCCTGAGTCTGTCCGGATGCTACACGCAGACCGTCTACCGTGACCGGCTGATCCCCGTCGCCCTGGCCCTGCCCGTGGACGTACCGACCTCGCAACTGAGAACCAACGGGGAATTATTGTTCTGGGCGCTCGACCTGGAAGCCGCCCTGAAAACCTGCAACGCCCGACTTGACGACGCAAGGAGCTATGGCCGTGATTGACGACCGACGATGGTACAAAAAGGTACTCGACGCCACCAGCCAGTGGCTCAACTGCTTCCTCTTCAACGGCGACCCCAACGAATGTATTTCGGGCAGATGCTGGCGGGAAGATCGCGCTATCCGCGAAAGCATCGACTGGCTGTTTTTTGTAATAGCCGGGGAATCCGACCACTGCGAGAACGCATTCAAAAAAGACACCGCCTGGGCGTCACACCGCCTGCGCCGAATCAGTCAATACAACGCATCGAGGAGTAAGTGATGGCCATCATCTACCGCACCGACCGCCCCGCCGGGCCGGAACACGACCTCACCGCCGCCGAGGTCGACGCCAATTTTGAGGAGCTGGAGGGCGATCTCGATACTCATATCGCGTCAACCTCCAACCCCCACTCAGTAACCGCAGCCCAAGTTGGGCTTGGCAATGTTGACAACACATCTGATGCGGACAAACCGGTATCCACCGCACAGCAAGCAGCATTGGATTTAAAACTGGATAAACCATCTGTAACAATTATTACTCCGAGTATCATTTCTCCGGCTGATTTATCAACAGATGTTCCTACAGTATTATCTGTTATTGTAAGTTCCTTTGATTCTATTGACGATAAAACACAGCAGTCGTTGCAAGTACAGATTTCAAGGGATAGTGACTTTTCAACAACTGTTGAAAATATAACCCTTGGTGCTGTGAGTAGGGCTACAATACAGAATCAACTGGATTATAATACAGTGTACTTTATACGGGCTCGGTATCAAGATTCTGACAATAATTGGTCAGATTGGTCAGCTACCTCAAAAATTACAACCGCAAGCATTGTGCACGGTGTTGGGCCAGACGAAACAAATCTCCAATATGATTCTTCAACCGATACAGGTTATTATGGTGAGACAACCTCAGCAGAACTGATTTCCGGTGATGATTTAG
>CALFFB010000022.1 GCA_937958075.1 uncultured Geobacteraceae bacterium
CTGAACTACCTGGAGCAGCTCTTTGTCAAGCTCAGACGCGGGCAGATTGTCAAAAGCGTACGCGGTCCCGGCGGCGGCTACATGCTGTCACGGGCGGCGAGCCAGATCCGGGTAGACGAAATCATTGATACGGTGGAGGAAACCCTGGTGCCGGTATCCTGCATGAATGAAGACGGCAGTTGCGGCTGCGATTTTGAATGCGCGACCCAGTCGGTCTGGCAGGGGCTGGGCCAGCAGATCAGGGTTTTTCTCTCATCGATGACCCTGGAAACCTTGACGGAAGAGGCGCGGCGACGCCTTGATCAACGTGCAATCCAGAGCTGACAAGGCGCTGGTTGCTGTGGAGGATGCAAGTGAAAATCTATCTCGACAATAACGCGACAACGCCGGTTAAAGGTGAGGTTCTGGACGCCATGCTGCCCTTTTATCGTGAGCAGTTCGGCAACCCTTCAAGCGTCCACTGGGCCGGCCGCATGGTCAGCGGCGCCATTGAGAAGGCACGTGAGCAGGTTGCGCGACTGATCAACTGTTCGCCGGCGGAGATTATTTTTGTCTCCTGCGGCAGCGAGGGGGATAACTTCGCCATCAAGGGAACGGCAGATGCCCTCAAACACAAAGGAAACCACATTATCACCACCTCCGTGGAGCATCCCGCTGTGCTGGAGACCTGTGAGTTTCTCGAAAAGCAGGGATTTGCGGTGACCTATCTGCCAGTTGACGAGCACGGCATGCTCGACCTTGCTGAACTTGAAGCCGCCATCACCGACAAGACCATTCTGATTTCCGTGATGTGGGCGAACAATGAAATCGGCAATATCTATCCCATGGCCAAAATCGGTGAAATTGCCCGACGCCACAATGTCCGCCTGCATACGGATGCGGTTCAGGCCGTCGGCAAGATCCCCGTTGATGTGCAGCAGGCCAAAGTTGATATGCTGGTCCTCTCCGGTCATAAGATCGGTGCCCCCAAAGGGGTTGGCGCCATGTATCTGAAGCGCGGAACACGCATCACCCGGTTTATGCACGGAGGCCATCAGGAGCGCAATCGCCGCGCCGGAACGCACAATGTGGCCGGCATTGTCGGCCTGGGGGTTGCCTGTGAACTGGCGCAACAGAACCTGGAAAAGGACTATCGCTTTATCCGGGGGTTACGGGACAAACTTGAACAGGGTATCCTGAACAGCGTTCCCGATGTGAAGCTCAACGGGCACCCCGATGCGGATCTGCGCCTGCCCAACACCCTGAATGTCAGCTTTAATTACATCGAAGGGGAATCTCTGCTGTTGTTTTTTGACATGAAAGGGATTGCTGCCTCGTCCGGGTCGGCCTGTACGTCGGGTTCTCTTGAGCCTTCTCATGTCATGAGCGCCATGGGGGTAGATATTGTCCTTGCCCATTCGAGCATCCGGTTCAGCTTTGGTGCGGACAACACCGAGGATGAAGTGGATTATATCCTGACCGAACTGCCGTCTATCGTACAGCGGTTGCGTGACATGAGCCCCCTGTATCACCGTCAGGAGCCGACCCCCCTGCATTGTGATGAATGTCGCATGGTGCATAAGGTCTGACAATTGCCGCCGGATATTGTCCGGAATCAGGAACGAGTGCACCCCCTGAACTCTGTACCGGGAGTGGCACTTGAAAAGAACAAACAGAACAGTCGTCTTCATTTCAAGGAGCAGCAGGATGTATACGGAAAAAGTCATGGATCACTTCAGCAACCCGCGCAATGTCGGGGAGATCGAGAACGCTGATGGGGTCGGCGAAGTCGGCAACGCTTCGTGCGGCGATATTATGAAAATTTTTCTCAAAGTCGAAGATGGCATTATCAAGGACGTGAAATTCAAGACTTTCGGTTGCGGTGCGGCCATCGCCACCTCATCCATGGTGACGGAACTGGCCATCGGCAAAACCCTTGATGAAGCCTTGGTCCTGACCAATCAGGCAGTTGCCGATGCCCTTGACGGTCTGCCGGCGGCGAAGATGCATTGTTCCAATCTGGCGGCTGATGCCCTGCACGAGGCCATCAAGGATTACAAGCAAAAGCATTCGTAAGAAAACCCGTGCCTGTTTATGAATGATCTGATGGGCGTTGAGCTGGTCGCATGTTTTCGTGTGGCGATGATACCAGCCGGCCACCAGCTTTTATCAGCCAAAAGGCTTCGCCGACAGCGAAGCCTTTTGATTTCGAGGATGTCGTGAAAAAACGTGTTGTTGTTGCCATGAGCGGTGGTGTTGATTCATCAGTGACCGCCGCCCTGCTCAAGGAGCAGGGTTTTGAGGTCATCGGCATGACCATGCAGATCTGGGACTACTCCAGTTTTACCGCGCGCAATGGCGATACCTTCGGCAGCTGCTGTTCGCTGGACGACGTTTATGATGCCCGCAGGGTAGCGGAAGGTCTGCATATTCCTTTCTATGTCATCAACTTCGAAAAAGCTTTTCAACAGCAGGTCATTGACCGTTTTTGTGATGATTATCTTTCCGGGGTCACGCCCAACCCCTGTGTTTTATGTAACCAGACCCTGAAGTTCGAGTTGTTGCTGCGCAAGGCCAGAGAACTGGAGGCGGATTTTCTGGCAACCGGACATTACGCCCGCATCATCGAAGGACACCAGGGTTATGAACTGCGCAAAGGCCGCGACACAAACAAGGATCAGAGCTACTTTCTGTTTACCTTAAGCCAGCAACAGATGGCGCGGGTTCGTTTTCCCCTGGGTGACCTGACGAAAGAGCAGGTCCGGGAACAGGCCACCCGTTTCGATTTGCGCGTGGCTGACAAGCAGGAGAGTCAGGATATCTGTTTCGTTCCCGATGGCGACTATGTCCGCTTTATCGAAGAAGAGCGTGGACCGCAGGACTGCTCCGGCGATATCGTTCATGTCAGTGGCCGGGTCCTGGCCCGGCACCAGGGTTATTACCGTTATACCGTCGGTCAACGCAAGGGGCTGGGGATCGGCTGGAGCGAACCCCTCTATGTTGTCGCCATCGACGCGCAAACACGCCAGGTGGTGGTGGGTGAAAAACAGTATCTGAACCGGAAGGAGCTGGTGCTGCGTAATTGCCGCTGGAATATTCCGGTACCGACGGAACCCTTTGCCGCGTCTTGTCGCATCCGCTACCGTCATGCGGAACAACCGGCGACCATCCTTCCGGCCGGTGAAAACAGGTTCAGCGTTCATTTTGAGCAGGAACAAGCCGGGGTCACTCCAGGACAGGCGGCGGTGATTTATCAGGAAGATCGGGTTCTGGGGGGGGGATGGATTCAATAGCTATGGAGGGCACGCGGGTGGCGGTAGTCACCCTTGGTTGCAAAACCAATCAGTTCGAGTCGGCGGCCATGCAGGAAAAGCTTGTTCGGGCAGGGTGCGTCTCCGTTGATTTTAACGCCGGAGCCGACCTGGTCATTGTTAATACCTGTACAGTGACGGCGTCGACTGACGCCCAGTCGCGTAACCTGATCCGGCGCGCCAGACGTCTTAATCCGAACACCCGCATTGTCGTTACCGGTTGTTATGCCCAGATCAATCCAGAGGCCCTCCGGTCGCTGCCGGGAGTAAGCCTTGTCATCGGCAACGAGGAAAAAGCACAACTTCTCGAATTGCTGCATGCCGAGCCTCCAAACAGTCAGCAGGCGCCGGCCGTCCGGGTGGGGGATATCCGCTCGGTGGCCACCTGCGCCCCCCTTGAAATTCACAGTTTTACCCGGAGAAGCCGGGCTTTTGTGCAGATCCAGAACGGCTGTGACGCCTTTTGCTCCTATTGCATTATCCCCTATGCGCGGGGAGCGAGCCGTTCCGTTCCTCGGCAACAGGTGCTTGAGCAGGTTACAGCCTTTGCCCGGGCCGGTTATCACGAACTTGTTTTGACCGGCATCCATATCGGTGGTTACGGTCGCGATCTGCGACCGCCTGGCGATCTGCTGCAGCTTCTGAAAAGCATAAAGCACAAAGGTTTCAACGGCCGTCTGCGCCTTGGCTCAATTGAACCGACGGAACTGCCGGATGAACTGTGCCGCTATGTTCTGCAATCGGACTGGATCTGCCCCCACTTCCATATCCCCCTGCAGTCAGGCGATGATCGGATACTGCGTCTGATGAACCGTGACTATAATACAAAAATGTTTGCCGATCTGCTCCAGCGTCTCTGTCATTTGCATGCCGATGTCGCCATTGGCGTGGATGTCATCTGCGGTTTTCCCGGTGAGACGGATGAACATTTTGAGACAACCTGCCGGTTGCTGAGGGAACTGCCCGTCAGTTATCTCCATGTTTTCCCGTACAGTCGACGACCCGGCACCCCGGCGGCGCAGATGCAGGGACAGGTCCCTCCGGCGGTCATCAAGGAGCGCGCTGCCGTACTGCGCACTTTAAGTGACGAAAAACAACACCAATTCCGTCGCCGGTTCCTCGGTCGAATGCTTGATATGGTTCCTGAAAGGGGCACTGAGGGCGACCTTCATAAGGGAATCTCAGAGAACTATATCCCCTTGCTGATTGGGGCGACAGCAGCGACACAGGGCTGGCAACGGGTCAAGGCTGTGGAGCTTTTGCCGGAGGGCTTGCTGGTCGAGCCTGCTGGGACTGTTTAAGATCAAGGAGGTTTTTTATGAGCACCGATTTTTCCGATGCCCTTAAACGGTGTCATCTGTTCGCCGGGACTTCTCCGGAGGACCGCCAGCTGCTCCTCGGTATAGCCCGTCCCCGAGAAGGTGGTCGGGGGGACCTCTTGTTTGAGGAAGGGCAGAAAGCGCAGGGGTTTTACGTCGTGGTCAGTGGCAAGGTCAAGGTTTTCAAGCTGTCTGCGGACGGGCGTGAACGGATTCTGCACGTGATCCACGCAGGCGACACCTTTGCCGACGCTGCCATTTTTGCCGACGGCAACTATCCCGCCTTCGCCATGTGTCTTGATCGGTCCTCGCTGTTGTTTTTCCCGAAAGACCAGTTTCTTGATCTGCTCCACAGCAAACCCAGACTGGCAATCAACATGATTGCCGGATTGTCCCGATTCTTGCGAACTTTTGCTGCCCAGATCGAGGATCTGACCTTTCGCGATGTTCCTTCGCGTCTGGCGCGTTTTCTCATCGATCAGCAACAACCCGGCAGCCTGGTCGTCGACTTGCCGGTGTCCAAATCCCAACTGGCATCGAATCTGGGAACAACCAGTGAAACCCTGTCCCGCACGTTGCGCAAGCTGGCCGAGGAGGAAATGATCAGGGTCAGGGGGCGAACTATTGAACTGCTTGATCCGGAGCGGTTGCAGGATCTGGTCGATGTGGAGCGCGGCCTGTAGAGCTATACAGGTTAAAAGTCTGGTCTTTGCCTTGTTTTTAATTAAGATCAATGGTAAAACTTAATTAAACGGGAGACAGTCGTCCTGTCAGCGACGGACAGGCGGTGCGCTAAGGGCTGTAGCACAGGGGATGAGAAGGAGGCAGTGAATGAAAATACTTGTCGTAGAAGATGAACAGAAGGTTGCCGGATTCATTCAGAAAGGGCTTGAAGAGGAGGGATATACCGTTGACATCGCCTATGATGGTGAAAGCGGTATAGAAAAGGCTGCCGGTGGAGATTTCAATCTGATCCTTCTGGATATCATGCTCCCCAAAAAAGACGGGATCGCGGTCATCAAGGAATTGCGCGAAAAGAACAACAATACCCCGATATTATGCCTGACGGCACGGGATTCCGTCGATGACAAGGTTGCGGGTCTCGATGTCGGCGCCGATGATTACCTGGCGAAGCCCTTTGCTTTTGCCGAACTGATTGCCCGCTGTCGTGCATTGATCCGCCGCGGCACCAGTGACCGCGGGGCTGAAATCCACTTTGCCGATCTGCGCCTTGATCCCGTTGCCCACAAGGTCTGGCGTGCCGGTAACGAGGTCGACCTGACCAGCAAGGAATATGCGCTGATGGAATATTTCATGCGTAATCCCAATCGAGTCCTGACCCGTGCCATGATCGCCGAGAATGTCTGGGATTACTCCTTTGACTCCTTTACCAATATCATCGATGTCTATGTCAACTACCTGCGCAACAAGGTGGATCGCGGCTACGACAAAAAATTGATTCATACGGTACGCGGATCAGGGTATGTTCTGAAAGAATCCTGAGCTGATCCTTTTGTCATCACCAAGGGTTCTGATGCGATACTTTTACTGGTTGTATGAAATCAGGTTGCGGCGACCAGGGTCGGCAACCTGATTTTTTCCGTTTATTGCCGGAATTCCATATGTCTGCTGATTTTTATTTCGCTGTCACCATTACCGCGCCGATTTTCTGTATTCTTGGTCTGGGTATTCTGTTTAAACGAATCGCACTGATCACGGAAGATTTTGCCCGGGTCGGTTCCGATCTGGTGTTCAAGGTCACGCTTCCCTGCCTGCTGTTTGTCAAGCTGGTCGAAACCGACTTTCGCCAGAATCTGCCGGTGGTTCTCATCCTCTACGCCGCCTGTGCAACAGTGGTGGTTTTTCTGCTCCTTGATCAGGTTGTCACCCGCTGGATCAAGGATACCCGGGATCGTGGAGTCTTTGTCCAGGGGGCTTTTCGCGGTAACATGGGGATCATTGGGCTGGCGTTCTGCCTCAGTGCCTTCGGAGACACTGTCGTTGCCAACGCCTCCATCTACCTGGCGGTTATAACGATTCTCTTCAACATGCTGTCCGTCATGACCCTGTCCCGGCATGATCACCGCAGCGCCGGCGGCGGACATCTTTATCAGCAGATACTGTTGCAGATCATCCGCAATCCCCTGATTATCGCTATCACCGTGGGGATTGCTGTCTCCTTGAGCGGTATTGCCATTCCGACCCTGGTACTGACAACGGGTGAATACTTTGCGCGCATGACCCTGCCCCTGGCGCTGTTATGTGCCGGAGCCTCCATTCGCCTGCAGGAGTTCAAGGGCGCACGCCCCCTGTACTGGGCGGCCTGCGGTAAATTGTTTCTGGTTCCGCTGTTGATAACCTCAGGCGGGATTGTCATCGGCCTGCGCGGTGAGGAGCTGGGCATCCTTTACCTGATGAGTGCTTCGCCCACAGCCGCGGCAAGCTATCCCATGGCTCTGTCCATGGGCGGTAATCATCACCTGGCGGCGGCTATTATTGCTATGACAACCTTCGGATCACTGTTCTTTACCACGGCCGGTGCTTTTGTCCTGCGTGCCTGCAACCTGATCTGAAACAAGACACGAGCTGTCTGCGAGCCAATTTTGTTAAAAGGAACTGATGATGCTTATACCTGTTGTTTTATCCGGAGGCGGTGGTTCACGCCTGTGGCCTCTGTCACGCGAACAGTACCCCAAACAGCTCCTGCCCCTGGTGGGTGAACAGACCATGATTCAGCAGACGGTCTCCCGCGTCGCCGGGGTTGCGGGAATTGCGCCGGCGATCATTGTCTGCAACGAGGATCACCGGTTTATGGTGGCCGAGCAGCTACGCTCCCTTCACCCGTCTCCCGCCGCCATTATTCTCGAGCCCTGTGGCCGCAATACGGCACCGGCCGTTGCCATCGCCTGCCTGCACGCCCAACGCGACACCGCCGATGATCCTCTGCTGCTGATCCTGCCGGCGGATCATCTCATAGCTGACGTGCCGGCCTTTCAGCAGGCGGTAAGTGCTGCAGCGGCCCAGGCGCAAGCCGGAAAGCTGGTGACTTTCGGTATCGTTCCGACCAGCCCGGAAACCGGTTATGGTTATATCCGTGGCGACGCGTCCGAAGGTCAACATCTGGCGGGGGAGGGGCTCAGCGTTCTGCCGGTGGTTGAATTCGTGGAAAAACCGGATCTGGAAACGGCCCGGAACTACGTTGATAACGGCAATTATTTCTGGAACAGCGGCATGTTCATGTTTCGTGCCGGACGTTTTCTTGAGGAGCTAGAACAGTATTGTCCCGAAATGTATGAAGCCTGCGTAGCAGCCTATGACGGGGTGACCAGCGACCTGGATTTTACCCGCCTGCCCCACGATCTTTTTTCCCGTTGTCCTGCTGATTCCATAGACTATGCCGTCATGGAAAAGACCGACAGCGCGGTTGTGGTGCCTTTGTCCGTCGGCTGGAACGATATCGGTTCCTGGTCGGCCCTCTGGGATGTCGGTCCTGCCGACGACGAGGGTAATGTCATTGCCGGCGACGTGCTGCAGATCGCCTCACGGAATAATTATCTGCACGCCACAACCCGCCTGCTTGCCGTCGCCGGTGTTGAAGATCTGGTGGTTGTCGAAACCGCCGACGCGGTACTGGTGACAACACGAAACCAGGCCCAGCAGGTCAAGACGGTTGTTGATGCGCTGAAACTGCAGAAACGCCAGGAACCCCTGTTGCACCGTCGGGTCAACCGCCCCTGGGGGGCCTATGAAGGGGTCGATCAGGGGGAGGGGTTTCAGGTCAAACGGATTACGGTTCATCCCGGTGCGAGCCTGTCCCTGCAGATGCACCACCATCGTGCTGAACACTGGGTTGTGGTCAAGGGGACGGCCAGGGTTATCTGTGGCGAAAAGACCCTGCTTTTGCACGCCAACCAGTCGACCTATATCCCCCTGGGAGAAACCCACCGGCTGGAAAATCCCGGCCTGATCCCCCTGGAAATGATAGAGGTACAATCCGGTGAATACCTTGGTGAGGACGATATTGTCCGTTTTGACGATGTTTACGGCCGCTAGAAAAG
>CALFFB010000023.1 GCA_937958075.1 uncultured Geobacteraceae bacterium
TTGAACCCAATGAACTGATTGAAGCGGTCACCCTGCGCGCTGATCGCATGCGTGCCCTGCGCAGCCTGATGGTGCGGGACAGCCTTACCGGACTCTACAATCACACCACGACCACCGAGCTGATCGAAAACGCCATTGCCCGGGCCAGGCGGCAGAATGAGCACCTGTGCCTGGCGATGATCGATCTCGACAAATTCAAGCTGGTCAACGATGAGTACGGTCATGTCATGGGCGATCGGGTTCTGGTGACCCTGGCGCGACTCTTCCGCCACCGCCTGCGGGGCAACGATATTGTCGGCCGTTACGGCGGGGAGGAATTCGCCATTCTGCTGGCGGAAACCGATCCGGAAGCGGCGCAGGATCTGATTGACAAGCTGCGCGAAGACTTCTCCCGTATCCGCTTCGGCAGCGATGAGAGAACCTTTTGCTGCACCTTCAGCGCTGGCATCAGCGGCTTTCCCGATTGTAAAGATGGCGAAAACCTGCGGATCGTCGCTGACAACGCCCTCTACGCCGCCAAAAAAGCCGGTCGCAACCGCATTGTCATCGGTCGCTCCGCATGAATGATCTCAGCGTTGATGACATCCTGGCCCTCCGCCGGCAGACAGCCAAGGACATCATCGATGTCAACGAAAAAGAGGTCAAGCTGGTGATCTTTACCCTGGCCGGGCAGTCCTTTGCCCTCTTCGGTCAGGCGATAAAAGAGATCCTTGCCAGGGAAGAACCCCTCTACTTTGTGCCGGGCATGCCCGCCTCGGTGCTCGGGGTTGTCAACCTGCGCGGCGACATCGAATCGGTGATCACCCTCAATGCCCTGCTGCAACTGCCGCAGAGTCAAGCCACGGCTCCCGGTCCATTGCTGCTTGGTCAGAGCAGCTGCCTGCGCTCGGCAATCCGCGTCGATGAACTCATCGACGTTGTCGATGTGCCGCAAAGCCAACTGCATCAACCGCCTGATTCACTGCCCGAATCACTGCGCCCCTACGCCTGCGCCCTCTGTGAATTCAACCAGCAGCCGGTCACGGTTCTCGATCTCGAACGGGTGTTTGCCGCCTATCTCCAGGGGCTGGGATGACCGGGGGCACACTGCAGGGACAACTGCTGCGACTCGTCTTGTTGGTACAGCGGCAGCAGTGCCTGGCCCTGGAATCGCGGCTGGTGGCCGGGTGCCAGCGCCTGACTGGAAAACAGCCCTCTGAGGCAGAGGCTATCTGCCTTGACCGGCTGCTGAACCGGCCTGACGGCACCAACGTCGGGCAACAGCTGCTCCTCGAACTGAAACAGGGCGGAACAACGGTCTTCGGCCTCTGGTCGGGAAGCGCCGACCTGATCGAGGTTGCGGCATCAGCCATCCATCCCCTGCCACCGGTGCTGTCGGCACGCAAGCACTGGCCGGCCCTCAAGGCCCTGCTTCTCATGGACGACCAGGGGATCATCCCCCTGCTTGATGTGGAAAAAATAGCGTAGCCATTCCCCTGGTCATTACCTGTCCAGCCCCAGCTTACAGCGGTCAACGCAAACGGGGCCCGCTGAAAGGATCAGCAGGCCCCGTTTGCTCTTCGGTAAAAACAGGTCCGGCTACCAGTTTTCCGCCAGCAGCTCAAAGTGATCCTGCGGGTGGATACAGGCCGGGCACTCTTTCGGGGCGACGGCGCCGACATGCAGGTAGCCGCAGTTCTGACAGCGCCAGACAACGGACTGATCCTTTTTGAAGACCGTCCCCTTTTCCAGATTGGCGAGCAGGGCGCGGAAGCGCTTTTCATGCTGCTTTTCTGATACGGCAACAGCCCGGAACGCCTTGGCGATCTCGGTAAAGCCTTCCCTGTCGGCGACCTCGGCAAAAGCCGGATACAGGTCGCTGTGTTCCTCATGCTCACCGGTTGCCGCTTCGAGGAGATTCTCGGCCGTCGTCCCCATTTTGCCCGCCGGATACATGGCCGTGATTTCCAGGTCGCCCCCTTCGAGAAACTTGAAGAAGCGCTTGGCGTGCTCTTTCTCGTGGTTGGCGGTTTCTTCAA
>CALFFB010000024.1 GCA_937958075.1 uncultured Geobacteraceae bacterium
AGTCAGCGTTCGCTTCGCTTCGAATCCTGAAACAACCTGTCTTGCTCTTATTTAATGGCTGGGGCGCCAGGATTCGAACCTGGGAATGCCGGAATCAAAATCCGGTGCCTTACCGCTTGGCGACGCCCCATCAAACAACAATCTGTCGATAAAAATCAGAAAGCCGGTTAAAACCGGCAGCAGGTTTTAGCCAAACCCTGTGGTGTTGTCAACTTGAAAACTTTCGTCTGAATCAGGCCAGGGGCAATACCGCCCGCGCCCACCAACCATGATCCCCCTGCATCCCCCGGGCCGCCGATTCAGCCGACGGCAGATCCTCGAACAGCCCGAAAACGGTAGCGCCGCTCCCCGACATCAAGGCCCCCAGGGCACCAGCTTTGAGCAGTTCCGCCTTGATCTGCCGCAACTGCGAATAACGAGGCAGGGTCACCGCCTCCAGATCATTATGCAGGGCGTGACAAAGGTCTTCCCTGGTCACAACCGAAAACCTTGGAAGGCTAGCCAGTTCCCCACCCTTTGTCAACTGTAAACTTTGATAAACCTCTGCGGTAGAAACGGAAATTCCCGGATTCACCAGAACACAGGCAAATTGCGGCAGAGCGGGCAAGGGGGCAAGTCGGGTCCCGATCCCCGTCGCCCAGGCCGGACGCTGGAAGACAAAAAACGGCACATCCGCTCCCAGACGTCCCCCCAGTTCCTGCAGGTCGTCCTGCGTCAGCCCCAGCTCCAGCAGCTCATTCAGCCCCAGCAGAACCGTCGCGGCGTTGGACGAGCCTCCCCCCAGGCCGGCGGCCACCGGAATCCGCTTGTCGATATCAATAGTCACCTGCGCCCCGGCGCCAGCGGCCTCCAGCAACAGCCGGGCCGCCCGCGCGGCGATATTCTCCTCACCCTCAGCCAACTGCACGCCGGCGCAGCGGACCGCAATCTGTCGGTCACTGGCCGCGGCAGCCCGGATCAGCACATCATCATAAAGAGCGACTCGCTGCATGGCCATGGCCAGCTCATGATAACCGTCCAGCCGACGGCCGAGGACATGCAGGCACAGATTGATTTTCGCCGGAGACGGAAAGGTTTTTTGGCGCATGAAACATCATTCTCCTGTTCGGACTCAAGTCATCAGAAAATGGCCGCCGAAGTCTAACACAACCGACAAAAAGTAACAGCGCCTTGACATCCTCATTGATTTGGCTATATTGCCAAACATGCAAACGCCTGAAATCTACATCAGCCAAAAGCCGCAGCTGCTGGCACGCACCAGGGTTATCAAGGCCCTGTCCCACCCGACCCGACTGTTTATCGTCGAGGAGCTCGAAAAAGGGGAACGCTGTGTCTGTGAACTGACAGCGATGATTGGAGCTGACGTATCCACGGTATCCAAACATCTGTCGATATTGCGCCAGGCCGGCATCCTTGAGGATGACAAGCGTGGAAATCAGGTTTTTTATCGACTCAAAGTACCCTGTATCCTGAATTTTTTCGGCTGTGTCGAGTCGGTTCTGCATTCACAACGCCAACACGACACGCTGCGCTGACACAGATTTTTTTTGATCAACTATTTGGCGCTTTCGCCAAGCGATTGAAGTGGAGAACACTCATAAATGGGCCGCTACTCTGAACTGAAAACTCTGGTGATCATCATCAGCGTTTTTCTTCTTTCCTTTTTTCTCCCGGTTGAATGGCTGAAAAGCAGCGGCCGAATCGAGTCAGCCCTGTGGGAAGCCCTCTATCTGGTGCGCTGGTACGCCCAGGAGCATGTCATCCTGTGCCTGATCCCGGCCTTTTTCATTGCCGGTGCCGTGGCTGTTTTTATCAGTCAGGCGGCGGTGATGAAATACCTCGGACCGCAAGCCAACAAGGTCACCGCTTATGGCGTCGCCTCCGTTTCCGGAACCCTGCTGGCCGTCTGTTCCTGCACAATTCTCCCCCTGTTTGCCGGCATCTATCGCATGGGGGCGGGACTGGGACCTGCTTGTGCCTTCCTATACTCCGGGCCGGCGGTCAACATCCTCGCCATCGTCTTGACGGGTGCGGTTCTGGGGCCACAGATGGGGATTGCCCGCGCCGTCGGCGCCATTGCCTTTGCGGTGATCATTGGTCTGGTGATGCAGTTTATTTTCCGCAAGGACGATCAGGAGCGTATCGATGCTGCCGCTCTGCCGGAGTCCGAGGTCAGCCGTCCCTTGTGGCAGAATGCCCTTTATTTCGGGAGCATGGTTGGGATTCTGGTGTTTGCCAACTGGGGCAGTTCCGGTGAGGGCTCCGGAATCTGGGCAACAATTTATGCGTCAAAATGGTATATAACCAGTTTCTTTTCCAGCACGCTGGCGGTGATTCTGGTGTTATGGTTCGGTGTCGCTAAAGTTAGAATGATGGCAACTGTAATCGCTGTCGTTATTGCCGCACTGATCTGGTCAGATCAGCCGATGATTCCCTTTATCGTTGGGGTCGTCGGACTGTCCTTGCTAACGACTCTGGATCGAAGCGAGTCGCATGAGTTGCGTGATTGGTCTGCCAACAGCTGGGATTTTGCCAAGAAAATCATGCCCCTGCTGTTTTTCGGGGTGCTTATTGCCGGCGCCCTCCTGGGACGCCCGGGGAATGAAGGCCTGATCCCTTCTACCTGGGTTTCCGGTCTGGTCGGAGGGAACTCTCTTCAGGCCAATCTGTTCGCTTCGGTGGTCGGTGCCTTCATGTACTTTGCCACCCTCACCGAAATCCCCATTTTACAGGGGCTGATGGGTGCCGGCATGGGTAAAGGCCCGGCCCTGGCTCTGCTGCTGGCAGGCCCGGCCCTGAGTCTGCCGAACATGCTGGTCATCAACAGTGTCATGGGCATGAAGAAAACTGCCACCTTTGTCACCCTGGTGGTCATTATGGCGACCATCAGCGGAATGATCTACGGTCACTTTTTTCCGTAATACCACCTTTTTCATCAACCCATCTCCAGGAGATATGCCATGAAAAAAATTCAGATTCTCGGCAGCGGCTGCAAAAAATGCAACGACCTGACGGCCAATGCCGATAAAGCAGCTCAGGCAGCCGGGGTCGAATACAGCATCGAAAAGGTTACCCAGCTTAACGACATCATGGCCTTCGGCGTCATGACCACGCCCGGGCTGGTCATCGACGGCAAGGTAGTTTCCCAGGGCAAGCTGTTAACAGTTGATCAGATTTCTGCTCATCTTAAAAACCGACACTGAAAGAGCACAGACATGACCACCATAAGACTTGTTCTTATTGCGTTAATCTGGGTTGTGGTACCGGATGTCAGTCTTCTGCACAGCACGGATAAACCGGTTGTCTACTTCGGCGTCATTCCACGTTACAACCCGATCATCATGTACCGCTCGTACCAGCCCCTCATGGACTATCTGACCGCCAACACGCCTTACCGTTTCGAGCTGAAACTGTCCCGTAATTACCATGAAGCCGTTGAGTTTCTGCGTGACGGAACCACGCCCGTCGCATCTTTAGGCGATGTCACCTTTGCTGAAGCGCATCAGAGCTTTGGTGCCATACCGATTCTCAAGCCCCTGAATGCATCGGGGGAGGCCAGCTATCACAGCATTTTGATCGTACGCGATGACAGCCCCATTTCCACAGTCAGTGAGCTGCAGGGGAAATCCTTTGCTTTCGGCAATCATCATTCCACCTCGGGCAAACTCATACCCTTTCATTATCTTGAAAAAAACGGCATCACCCTGTCCGATCTTGGCAGCTACAGCCACATGGAATCCCACGATGCCGTTGCCAAAGCGGTTCTCAAAGGCCAGGTTGATGCCGGAGCGGTCAAGGATGTTGTCGCCCTGCGCTACCGCGAGCACGGCCTGCGGTTTCTGGCCAGTTCCGACCCGATCCCTTCAGTTCCCATCGTTGTCCGCAACGACACCCCGGAAGCTCTGACTACGGCGCTGAAGGCCGCCCTGCTGGCCATCGACCCTGACGATGAACTCATGCAGCAGCAACTGATCCAGTGGGATCCCGAGTTTGCCAACGGTTTTACAACCGCCGGCCGGGACGATTATCAATTGATCTTCGATTTGACCCGGAACAATATGATTGGCTGCGGTCGGGGATGTCACTGACCATGCCCTTTTTCGGCCTGCGTGCGCGCTTCATGATCATCGCTGTCCTTCTGACCCTCGGTTCGTCGGCCACCTGGGGTGTCTGGTCATGGAAACGCGAGGAACAGTTCCTCATCGACCGCCTCACCCGCGAGGGAGAAGTGCTGGTCTCGACCATGGCCATTCCGATCATCAACGCCCTGCTTTATGAAGAACTGGGCATTATCGATGAGGGCGGTCTGCTCGACAACTTTATCGCTGAAATCATGGCAACGCCGCGGCTGGTACCGCGCTATGCCATGGTTTTGGATGAAGCCGGCCGAGTTCTGGCCCACAACCAGCTTTCGGAATACGGCAACATCTATACGGATCCATTAACGAACCAGGCCCTCGAACTGACACACTTCAAGCAGACAGACACGGTCATCGACAACGAACGCATCGCCGATCTGGCCATGCCTTTGAACATTGCCGGAAAAAGCTGGGGCACCCTGCGGGTCGGCATATCCATGGAGCCCGCGTACCGCGAGATTACCCGACTGGAACGTCAGATCGTCATCTTTTCCGCCGCTTTTTCCATCGGCGCCCTGGTGATCTACTGGGTCATCGGCACCCTGCTGGTACGTCCCATCCGGCAGCTGACAGACAGCATGGAAGCCGTCGGTGACAGCCTTCCGCAATTTCCCGACAAACACCTCCGCCATGATGAAATCGGTCAACTACAGAAAAGTTTTGCCGATATGCTGGAACGCCTGAACCAGAGCGAGGCAGAGCGTGAGGCTTCGGTCGCCCGCATGCTGGAGAATGAGCGGATCCTGGCCATCGGTCGCCTCGTTTCCGGCGTGGCTCACGAAGTCAACAACCCGCTGGCGGGGGTTGAAAGTGCCCTCTACCAGATTCAACGAAAAGGTGGCGACCCGGTGCAACGTTATGTCGGGCTGGTACGGCAGAGCATCGAGCGTATCGGCCGTATCGTCAGCCAGCTCTCCGACCTGTCGCGGGTCGGGGAAATCACGCCGCAGGTGGTTGACAGTGATCTGTTCTTTGATGACCTTGTCATGTTTTCACGCATGGCCATCAAGGATAGCGGTTGTCGCCTGCTCAGCGACAATCGTTGCCCGCGCACCCTGATCTTTATTGACCGCGATAAAATCCATCAGGTCATCCTTAACCTGATCATCAACGCCGCCGATGCCACCGACAGCAATGGAACCGTCAGGCTCCTGGCCAACCTCGACGGCGACTGCTATCAGCTGCAGGTACAGAATACCGGCACACCGATCCCGGAGGGGATTGCCGAACAGATGTTCACTCCCTTCTTCACCACCAAAGAGGCCGGCCAGGGATCAGGCATGGGTCTTGCTGTCTCACGGGGCATCGCGGAAAACCATGGTGGCAGTCTGACCTATCAACACCGTGACGGACGCACTGCCTTTACCCTGTCCATTCCGCATGTGCTCATCGGAGACAACGGTTATGCCTGAAAATAAAATCCTGCTGGTCGAGGATGAACTGGTTCATCTGGAGATGCTTTCGGAAGTTCTGACCGACAACGGGTATCTGGTTGTCCCGGCAAAAGACGGACAAGAGGCCGCCGACGCTCTGGCCGCGAATCGTTTTTCCGTGGCACTGATCGACATCCGTCTGCCGGATGTCAATGGCCTGTCGCTCCTTGACCTGATCCTGTCCCAACAACCGGAATGCACCATTTTAATGATGACCGCCCAGGCTACTGTCGAGGCGGCCGTCGAGGCGCTGAAAAAAGGCGCTTACGATTATCTGGCCAAACCCTTTCGTACGGAGCTGCTGCTGCTGAAGTTGAAACGCTTGTTTCAGATTCAACAGATAGAAGCGGAAAATCGCAGTCTTCGCCAGAAAGATCAGGGTTCCGGCATTATCGGCGACAGCGCTCCCCTGCGCAAATTTCTGGCTGCCACCCGCAGCGCCGCCAGCACCGACGCCACCATTTTACTTCAGGGCGAAAGTGGCACCGGCAAGGAACTGGCCGCCGACTTCATCCACCAGATCAGTCCGCGCCGCAACAAACCCCTGATCAAGGTCAACTGCGGAGCCATTCCGGAAACCCTGCTGGAATCGGAACTTTTCGGCACGGAAAAGGGCGCTTTCACCGGAGCTGACCAGTCGCGGCGCGGCTACCTTGAACAGGCCCACGAAGGTACCCTGTTTCTCGATGAGGTCGGAGAAATCGCGCAATCCATGCAGGTCAAATTGCTGCGGGTTCTGCAGGATGGTGTCATCCGGCGCCTCGGCAGTGAAAAACCGATCAAAATCAACTTCCGCCTGATTGCGGCCACCCATCGGGACCTTGCGGAACTCAGGGACGAGGGAACCATCCGCGAAGATTTCTTTTATCGGCTGAATGTGATTCCCCTGCACCTGCCGCCCCTGCGCCAGCGCCGCGACGACATTCCGCTGCTGGCCAACTACTTCATTGAAAAATACGCCGCCCGCTATGCAAAAGATCCGATTCGTCTGAGCATAGAAACCTATGAACAGCTGCAGAACTGCCCTCTGCCCGGCAACATCCGCGAGCTGGAAAACCTGATCGAACGCTTGCAGGTTCTTGCTCCGGGCAAAGAGATCACGCCCGGCATGCTTCCGGAGCAGCTGCGCCGCAGCCCTGATGGCAGTGGTGAAATCATCCAGTGTTTCCGCACCGACCAACCCCTGAAAGACGCTGTTCGTGATTTTGAGCAGCGTTTTATAGCCCTCGTTCTCAATAACGAGGGGGGCAACCGTACCGCTGCTGCCCAGCGCCTGGGCATTTCGCGCAAATCTCTCTGGGAAAAACTGAGCCTGTAAACCAGCGCCCAATCGCTACCGTACGGTTACAGTGTATACAATGATCCGTATCTCAATGTTTTTATTAACATAACCATTGTCACGACCAATCTCCGTAACACTCAGGTAACACAAGGGCACCCGTCAACAACCACCAAACCCTCCTGCCTGCAATCTTTACAAACCGGCACAACAATTGCTCTTCCACCCGCCGGAGAACTTTTTATTTTATGGATGGCGACCTTGTCGCTTTTTTGTAGGAACAACATCAATCAAGGAGGACACGCATGAGATTGACTCGTAGAAGCTTCATCAAGGCGTCGGCCGCGACTGGTGGTGCCATGCTGGCTGCCGGCTGCGCCGCAAGCAAACCTGCCACCAGCGCCATGGGCAAAACGGAAAAAGCCAAAGGCGAAGCAGCCGGAAAATGGATGGCCAGCACCTGTCAGGGCTGCACGACCTGGTGTCCCATCGAAATCTTCGTCCAGAATGGTCGTGCTGTTAAAGTCCGCGGCAATCAGTTGTCAAAAGCCAATGACGGTTACTGTTGTGTCCGCGGTCATCTGATCCTGCAGCAGATCTATGATCCCGATCGCATCAAAACCCCGATGAAGCGTACCAACCCGAAAAAAGGACGCGGCATCGATCCCAAGTTTGTCCCTATCAGCTGGGACGAGGCTACCGACACCATTGCCGACAAGCTGATGGAACTGCGCAAAAACAACGAAACCAATAAGTATATGCTGCTGCGTGGTCGTTATTCCGACCAGAACGGCATCCTTTATGGTGACTATACCAAAATGCTTGGCTCCCCCAACAACATCTCCCACAGCTCCATCTGTGCCGAAGTTGAAAAGATGGGCGCCTACTACACGGAAGGATACTTCGGTTATCGCGATTACGACCTCGATAACATGAAATACCTCATCGTTTGGGCCTGTGACCCCCTGTCCTCCAACCGTCAGATCCCCAACGCCATCCGCCGCACCAACAAGGTCCTTGAAAACGGCACCGTTGTCGCTATCGACCCGCGCATGAGCAACACGGCCGCCAAGGCCCATGAATGGCTACCGGTCAAACCGGCCACCGACGGTGCGGTGGCGACAGCCATGGCACACTATATTCTGGTGAACGGCTTGTGGAGCAAGGAGTTCTGCGGTGATTTCAAAGACGGTAAAAACCGTTTCGTCAAAGGACAGAGCGTCAACGAAGCCGATTTTGACGAAAAACTGACCAACGGCCTGGTCAAGTGGTGGAATCTGGTTCTCAAGGACACCGATCCGGCCTGGGCCGCCAGGGAAGCAGGTATCGACAAAGCCCAGATTGAGCGGGTCGCCAGGGGCTTTGCCCAGGCCGCTCCCAACTGTGCTGTCTGGTATGGCCCCAACATGCAGCCTCGCGGCACCTATGCGGTTATGGCCATGCATGCCCTCAACGGCCTGGTTGGAGCAACGGACAGTGAAGGTGGTCTCTGTACCGGCATGGGCGCGCCATCGAGCAGCTACCCGAAAATTGATGATTTTCAGGATCCGATCGCCAAGGCCGGCACCAAGAACAAAAAAATCGACCAGCGCGGCTATCTGAACATGCCGGCTCTCAAGGAAGGCAAATCAGGCGGCGGTGTCGTTACCAACAACGTCCCCAACGCCATCCTTGCCAGCGATCCCTATGACATCAAGGTCGCCATCGGTTATTTCTGTAACTTCAACTTCTCCGGAACCGAAGGCGCCCGCTGGGACAAGGCGTTGGCCAAACTGCCCTTCTTTGCTCACATTGTGCCCATGTTCTCGGAAATGACCTATTTTGCCGATATCGTCCTTCCCTCCTCCCTGCATCACAGTGAACAGTGGTCGTCGGTTCGCAGCAAGGCCAACCTGCACGGTCATGTCTCGATTCAGCAGCCGGTCATCGACCGTATGTTCGATGTCCGGGCACCGGAAACCGAGTTTGTCTGGATGCTGTCGGAAAAGCTCGCGGCCAAAGGGTTTGACAATCCCCTGAACTGGCTGAAATCCTTCAAGGACCCGGAAACCGGAAAGGCGCCCACCACTGCTGAAGAGTTTGGTCTCTACGCCGTCAAGATCCGCACCCAGAAGGCCTGGGATCCGGCCATGAACAAGGATTACAAGGGAGATCGTCCCAGCAGCTGGACCGATTTTATCAGCAAGGGGATCGTCAACTCGCCCAAATTCACTTTCCGTAAAAAGTGGGCGGATGGCTTTAAAACGGAAACCAAGAAATTCGAGTTCTATAGCGTCACACTGAAAAAAGCCCTTGAAAAGCACGCTGAAAAGCACAACACCACGGTCGACAAGGTCCTTGAGGTGACCAACTACGAGGCGCGTGGTGAACTCGCCTTCGTGCCCCATTATGAAGCACCACGCCGCCACGGCAGCCGTACGGCGTATCCCTTTGACCTTATCGATATGAAGTCGCGTCTCAATCGTGAGGGGCGCAGCGCCAACAACACCTGGCTGTACAGCTTCAAGCAGTGTGATCCGGGCGATGTCAATGAGCAGGATGTTGTCCAGATCAACCCGGCAGATGCCCGCAAGCTCGGCATCAAGGATGGCGACATGGTCAAAGTCACCTCCACCATCGGCAGCCTGAAGGTCAAAGCGCGGCTGTGGGAAGGCGTGCGCCCCGGGTGTGTAGCCAAGTGTTACGGCCAGGGCCACCACGCCATGGGCCGCGTTGCCGCCAAAGACATCACCAGGGCCATTGCCCGCGGCGCCAACTTCAATGAGATCATGCCCGATGACTACGATCGTTTAAGCGGCTCCACCGCCCGAAACGGTGGCTTCACCGGCGTGCGCGTTGAAAAAGCCTGATTTGCTGATACCTAAATTAAAAGGAGACATATAGATGGCAAGATACGGAATGGTTATTGACCTGCACAAATGCACCGGCTGCGGTGCCTGTGGTCTCGGCTGCAAAACCGAGAACAACACGGATGACCGCGCCGATGGTCAGACCCATAACTGGGCTGATTACCGTTCAGTGATGTCCGGCACCTTTCCCGACGTCAAATTCGAGATGCTGCCGGTTCTCTGCAACCATTGCACCGACGCTCCCTGCGTCGCGGCCTGTCCGGTCACTCCCAAGGCCATGCACAAAAACGCCAAAGGAATTACCATGCACAACAGCGACCGCTGCATCGGCTGTCGCATGTGCCAGAATTCCTGCCCATACAGCTCAACAGAAATCAAGGATGGCAGCAACGACTACAGTGTCATCAGCTTCAACGATTTCGGCAAGGTGGTGCATGCCCGCTATCAGGATCAGACGGAAGTGATCAAGGGCTGTACAACGTCCGGAGCGGAAATAGCCAAAAAAGCCGGAATGACGCCTCCCCATGCCACCAGCTACGAGCATCCGGACTACAAGAGTGTCAGGCCTGACGGTGTTGTTGAGAAATGCATCCTTTGTGATCATCGGCTTGACAACGGCCAGCAACCCTACTGCACAACAGTCTGTCCGTCGGAAGCCCGGGTTGCCGGCGATCTTGACGATCCGAACAGTCAGGCCAGCAAGCTGCTCAAACAATATGGTGGCCGGCGCCTCAAGAACAACAAGGGTGAATTCCTCGGCACCAGTGAAAAGGGGGCCGGCCCGAATGTTTACTACATTCGCGCCTACTCCGCCCGCAAGTAAGTCCTGACAGCTCGACCTGAACAGCTGCCGCATGCAGATCAAGCACCACCATCCTGCCTGTGGCAGCTGTTTATTCGAGCCATTGTCTTTCATTCTCTTTTCATGGAGACCAATTCGTGTCAACCCCGTCCACCGCCGAGAAAATCGCCGCCAGAGCAGATATCTTCCGCCTGTTGTCCGCCTGCTATTACGAACCGGACAAGACCATGTTCGCTGAGGAGAATGTCTTTGACCAACTGCATTCAGCTCTGACGCAGTATCTTCCGGAAGAGGTCCATCAGGTGGATGCCCTTTCCCGGGCGATGCAAGCAGCTGAGCAAGAGGATCTTCTGGTTGATTACGCACGGCTTTTCGTCGGCCCCAATGAATTGTTGGCTCATCCTTACGGTTCTGTCTATCTCGATGGCCCGAAGATCCTCATGGGGGACTCCACCATGGATGTCATTGCCCGCTATCAGGATGCCGATTTCGCCATTTCCGCCGACTTCAAGGAGATGCCTGACCATATTGCCGCTGAACTCGAGTTTCTGTACCTGCTCAGTTACAACGAATCCCTGGCCGAAATCGAAGGGCGGGCCGAAGACAGTGCCCACTGGTGCCGGCAGTACAAAAACTTTATGGCTGACCACATCGGCCGCTGGATCGACCCTTTCAGCACCAATGTACGCGACCATGCCGAAATGGATTATTACAAAATCCTGGCCGAGCTGACCCGCACCCTCATCCTGAACCAGACAACCAGGGAATAAACCGTCAACCATGCTCCAGGCCGCCGCCCTCAAACTGCTGATTCCGCAGGATGTCTTACAGCTGCACCGCGGGCGCTGCCTGCGCCATCGGCTGTCCTCTTCAGGCTGTAACCGCTGCCTTGAAACCTGCACCGCCGGGGCCCTTAGCTGGACGGACACAGGACTGGTCTGGAACGAAAACAAATGCACCAGTTGCCTGCTGTGTGTTGCCGCATGTCCCACCGATGCTCTGACCTGCACCCGTTTGACCCTGAGTGACTTGCTGCCGGAGATGAATGATGTCGAAGCGCCGCTGCTCGGCTGCTCATTGAAACCCCATACCCGGGGCCACGTACGGGTACCCTGTCTTGGCCTGCTGGCCGACACGGAGCTGCTGCTGGTCCTGCAACTCGCCCTCGGCAAAGAAATTCGTCTGAATCTGTCTGCCTGTGGTGACTGTGAAAACGGCAGAATAGCTCCTGAGCTGCTTAAAACGATGACGAAGGTCGAAACCCTGACCCGCGGGTTGCCCGGGGGTCTGCGTCCCATCTATACGCCAGATCTACTCAATTTTCAGGAGAAGACCCTTTCGCGGCGCGATTTTTTTATTTTTCTGAACCGCCGCTCCAAACAAAAAGGGTTGTCCCTGGTCGACCGCCTGCGGTTTTCTGACGAACCCGGAAAATACGGAAAAAAGTCCCTTCCCAAGGCGCGCCAATTGATCCTACAATTAGTTGCCGCGCTCCCTGCAGCGCAGCGGGATATGTTGAGCGATCAGCTGTTCCCCGAACTGAAGATCACCGCTCAGTGTACCGGTTGCACCGCCTGTGTCGGAATCTGCCCGACGGGAGCCCTGACCAGACCCGGAACCAGAGGATGTGCCCCGGACGTGAATACCGAACGCTGTACCGCCTGTGCGCTGTGCACGGAATTCTGTCGGCAACAGGCTATCCAGGTCCCTCAACATCACTCTGATCCCCTATGATGAGCGCTATGCATACCACCCCCCGACAGACTCCGCCCCCCTGCCCAACCGGTGCTGATGTCACCGGCGTGATTCTGGCCGGAGGCAAGAGCCGGCGCATGGGACGCGACAAGGCCACCCTGGTGCTGGACGGAACAACCCTGTTCGAGGGCACCCGCGCCATGCTCTCAGGTCTTTTTTCGCAGATGCTCATTGCCGGGGACCGACCCGACCTTGCCAGCGATGCTGTCCCCTGTTTTCCGGACATATTTCCCGGCAGCGCCCTGGGCGGTATCCACAATGGCCTGTTCCATGCCAAAACCCCCTGGATTTTTATCGCCCCCTGTGACCTGCCCTTTCCCGACGCCCGTCTGGTCATGGCCCTGCTGAACCGACGCGCCAACGCTGACTGTGTCGTGATCCGCACCCCGGAGGGCCTGGAGCCGGTGTTTGCCCTGTACCATCAGAACTGTCGACCGGTTATGGAGAGGATGCTCACCGCCGGGCACTTGCGCATTACCGATTTTTTTCCGCAGGTGAATACCAGCTATCTCGACAGCCGGAGCCTCCCCGACAACTGGCAGCGCGCCCTGTACAACCTCAACGCGCCGGACGATCTCCGGGGCCTTGCCGCAACCGGTGACCTGTCATGACGCCGCCGGTTGTGACCCTGATTGCCCGCAGCGGCACCGGCAAAACCACCCTGCTGGTGAAGCTGGTTCAAGAAATGAAGGCGCGCGGTTACCGCGTGGCCGCCATCAAGCACGACGCCCACCGGTTCGACATCGACCACGAGGGCAAGGATTCCTGGCGATTGACGAAAGCCGGCGCCGACACCATGCTCATTGCCTCGCCGGCAAAAATCGCCATGGTCAGGCAGAACACCGGCGACGAGCCGCACCTCGCCGACATGGTCGCGACCTACTGCCGGGATGTGGACATCGTCCTGACGGAAGGCTTCAAGCGCAGCAGCGTACCGAAAATCGAGGTCCATCGCCGGGCCTGCGCCGCCCCCCTCTTGTGTCGCGGCGAGTATCACGACCCGGCACTGCTGGCGGTGGCTTCGGACGAAGCTTTTGACCTGGATGTGCCGGTGTACGCCATCAATGACAGCGCCGGATTGTGTGACCTGATCGAAAACCGCCTGATGTCCTGACGTAAAGGAGACGTTGACGTGCTCACCTATCAACAGGCCCTGCAGCTGGTTCTGGAAAGCACCCGCCCGTTACCGGCAACAAACGTCGGACTTGACGACGGCCTCGGCAAAATTCTGGCGGCTGATCAGCACGCCGTGCGCAACCTGCCCGCCGCCGACAATTCGGCCATGGACGGCTACGCTTTTGCCCTCGAAGGGCTGGATGCCGACGGCACCCTCAAGGACGTTGGCTTTCTGCCTGCCGGCGGCAGCTTCAGTGGTCGGGTGCAGGCCGGTCAGGCGGTGCGCATCATGACCGGGGCTGCCCTGCCGCCGGGCTGCGACACGGTCATTCCCATTGAAGATGTCGAACCCTTTGGCGAAGGCATCATCAAGCTGCGCAAACAGCCCCGCCGGGGCGAGCATGTCCGCTACCGCGGGGAAGAAGCTCAAGACGGAGAGCGGATTCTGACGGCAGGCACGCGCCTTGACGCCGGAGCCGTCGGCCTGCTGGCCGCCGCCGGCATCCGCCAGGTTGCGGTCTATCCGGCACCGAGGGTTGCTCTACTCTCCACCGGTGATGAACTGTGTGCCCTGGACGCTACGGACGACACCAGCCGCGTTATCGATTCCAACAGCCACCTCCTCGCCGCCAGACTGCGCGAGGACGGCTTTGTCCCCGTCTGCCTCGGCATCGCCAAAGACCATCCGGAGGAGCTGGAAAACTGCCTGCGTCGGGGGTTGGCTGCCGATGTCCTCATCACCAGCGGCGGCGTTTCCGTGGGGGATCGTGATCATGTCCAGGAGGTTCTGACCACCCTTGGCTTTGAGAAAATTTTCTGGAAGGTGGCCATCAAGCCGGGCAAGCCGGTGCTCTTCGGCTGCATCGGGCACCAGCCGGTGTTCGGACTGCCCGGCAATCCAGCGGCCAGCGCCGCCACCTACGAGCTTTTTGTCCGACCGGCGCTGCGGCGTCTGGCCGGTTATCCCGATCCCCTGGCACCGCGCCTGAAGGTCCGCCTGGCAGAGGCGATCAAGGGCGGGGGCAAGCGGCAACTCTTTATGTGGGGGTGCGTCCGCGCCGACCAGGGCCGTCTGTCCTTCTTTCCGTCTGCGCGCCAGGGGTCGGGACAGAACCGCAGCCTGCAGGCTGCCAACGCCCTGCTGCCCGTGGCCATCGATGCACCGCCACTTGAAGCGGGAAGCGAGGTGGAGATTATCCTGCTGCGACTGCCATCGTTGCTTTAACTGGTTGTATCTTGTTCAGCACAGGATCAGGGTTCCCATTCCAAGGGACACTTTGCGCCGTCCATGGCCGTTCGACTGTCGCCGTCCGTGGCGACAGACGCCCTTGTCACGGGAACCCGAACCCTGCACTCAAGATTGTGGTGAATAGTTACCACATTTTTTTACTCACTCAACAAGGAGCTCCTCATGTTTGGTCTGGGAACCCAGGAACTGCTCATCATTCTCGTACTGGTCATGGTCATTTTTGGTGCCGGGAAAATTCCCCAGGTCGGTGAAGCCCTGGGCAAGGGCATTCGCAACTTCAAAAAGGGGGTCAATGAGGCTCAGGAACTGGCCGGTCTCGACGAAGACCCCAAAAAAGCCCCGTCATCAGAACGTCATGAGGGATAATTTCGGCCGCACCATCAACTATCTGCGCCTGTCCGTCACCGACCGCTGCAACCTGCGCTGTCAGTACTGCATGCCCGCCTCAGGCATTGAGCAAACGGCCTGCTCCGAGATCCTGCGCTTTGAGCAGATGCTGCGTATCGTCGCAGCCGCGGCGCGCCTCGGTATCAGAAAGGTCCGCATCACCGGCGGCGAGCCCCTGGTGCGCAAGGGACTCATCGACTTTCTGCAGAAACTGTCCGCCCTTCGCGGCATTGAAGAAATCGCCCTGACCACCAACGGCATCCTGCTGGCGGACTGCGCTGCGCATCTGCACCGGGCAGGTGTGCGGCACCTCAATATCAGCCTCGACTCCCTGCATCCCGAAACCTTCGCCCGCATTACCCGTGGCGGCAGTCTGCAAAAGGTTCTGAGGGGGATCGATAGCGCCAGCGCCCTCGGCATGAAAATCAAGCTCAACATGGTGGCCATGCGCGGCGTTAACGACCGGGAAATCTGTGACTTTGCCGCCCTGAGCCTCGACAAGCCCTGGTCGGTTCGCTTTATCGAATACATGCCCACCATCCGCGAAGAGCAGTGGCAGGAGCACGTCGTCAGCGGTGCTGATATTCTCAAACGCCTGCAGCGGCGCTACCACCTTGACCCTCTCGCCACGGACAACCTGTGCGGACCCGCCAAACCCTTCCGCATCCGTGGAGCGGCCGGCACCGTCGGCATCATCACCCCGATGACGGATCATTTCTGCGGCAACTGCAACCGCATCCGTATCACTTCGACCGGCAAGGCCAAAAGCTGTCTGATGGTCGACGATGCCCTTGACCTGCGGCCACTGCTGGCCGAGGGACAGGACGCTGAACTGCTGGCGGCCCTAAGACAAGTCATCGAAAAAAAACCGGAGCAGCACCGCCTGCACGACCACCCGGAATCGACAACACCCTTTTCCATGGCCACCATAGGAGGCTGAACCGTGACCGGAAAAATCATCGCTGTATGTCTCAGCAAAGCCAAGGGGGAACGCAAGACACCCGTTGACGCGGTCAGCCTGCGCGAAAACCACGGCATTGTCGGCGATGCCCACGCCGGCGACTGGCATCGTCAGATCAGCCTGCTGGCCAAGGAAAGTATCGACAAGATGCGGGCCATGGGGCTCGATGTCGACAATGGCGATTTCGCTGAAAACCTCACCACCAGCGGCATCGACCTGCCGTCACTGGCCATCGGCACCCGCCTTCACATCGGTGAAACCCTGCTGGAAATCACCCAGATCGGCAAGGAATGCCACACCCGCTGCGCCATCTATCATCAGGCGGGCGACTGCGTCATGCCCAAGGAAGGGGTGTTTGCCAGGGTCCTCAAGGGGGGAGAGGTCAAACCGGGAACAGACATTGTTGTTGCCGCAACCTCGCAATGAAGCAGCGCCAGACGTTGACCTGCCGCTGACCGCGCATTCGCCTAGAACTGCACCGACAGAGCGACCGAACCGAAATTGTCCCTGGTGTTCTGGGTCGTGAACTCACGGGTCCGCAGCACGTGGGTATAACTCAAACGCATCTTGTTCCAGACCAGCACCGCGCCAAACTGCAGATCACCGACCAGGGGTTTTTTATCAACGCTGCGGCTATTGCGAAAACTGTTGCCGTCGAGAAAGATATTGCGCAACACCGCCCTGCCCTCCACTCCGGCAAACAGATACCAGCCAAGTCGTGATGTCGGCACAAAACTGCTGGTTCCGGTCAGGCCCGGCTGAATCCGTGGTGGCCCGTAATCCAGAGGCAGATTACCCCCGTAGCGCAGGGTCAGACCGCCATTGGCATAGGTATGGACATTACCGAGGGTCAGTCCGACATGGGGCGTCAGGTCCAGCTGGCGATCCATAAACGTGCGCACCACATAGGCGCGCCAGCTGCGCTGCCAGCTGATCATCACCCCCGGCTCATTGTGCAGCTGGTGATCCCACCCCCTGGGTTCCCGGGAGCCTATGAGCTCATGAATCACTTTCTGGGTCTGTTCCGCCAGGGACGCCGGACCGACCACACCCAGGGTCAAGACCAGCTGATCAAGCTGCAAACCCGTTTCCACGCCAAGGCCGATGGTCGCGTAGAGCCAACCGGCGTAGGGACGCGCATCCGCCGGCGGATTTTCCTCCGTAATATCGTGGGAGGTGAACATGCTCTGGCCGATGGAGTAGCCGTGCAATACCTCAGCGTTGTCCGGAAACCAGGGAATGACACGGGCAATCTTCAGCGCCCAGGACGGTGTCTGCGTTGAGGTCGGAATCCAGCTGACGCGAACCCCGTTGGTGTAATGACTGTCGCTGTTATTGAAAACATCATTCTCGTACACAAAACTTATCGTACTAAGGCGTTTCAGCGGCAACTCCGCCCGCTGTTCCGCCGTCAGGCCTACTTCCGGCCAGGCTGTTAAAACCATCAGCAGCAGCACAAAGGAAAAGATCACGGAACAGCGGTTTGTCATCATCGCCTCGTTCGACAGAGCGGATAAAAGAGATCAGACAGGCATCATCGCCCTGGTGACACCCGTCCATCATCCCCGACAGATCAGCAGCGACAGTTCAAGCAATGCCCCCGA